>CANQDS010000018.1 GCA_947593655.1 uncultured Lachnospiraceae bacterium
AGCGGATGCAGCCGACGGCATTGATCTCGCTGTTTAAGATGATCTCGGATTCCACATATCCGCCGACCGATACCGAAGCATTCTCGATGTACTTCGCCATCAGGTTGGTTCCCGCATGGAATTCGCCCTTAAACATCCCGTGGATCCCGTGCTTGATGATGATCTGGCCGCCCGCTTCGATGTAAGCGCCCTCAACCACGCCTTCGACGATCACGTCATGCGAAGCGCGCACCGAAAATCCGGTCTTGACATTTCCGTGGATCAGGACGCTTCCTTCGTAGAGGATATTCCCGACGGAATTGTCCACGTCCGCCGGAACTTCGAAAATATCCGACACAAAGACTTTCCCGTTGACGAGGCTTGCGTGCCCGGTCACATCCGAATAGATCTCCGTCTGCTCCTCGTTGATGGAGATATTCTTGCCGTAAGCAAGTTTCGCCGGTTTCACCGTCCGGGGCTTGATCTCTTCCCCGTAGACGTTCCGCCCCGGTTTTCCCGGATCTTCTTTAAACAGCCTTGCGAGAAGCTGCCCCGCTTTCACATGGCTGATCGTATTCAGTTCCTTATAATCGACGCTTCCGTCCTCGTTGCGCTTCGGCTGGAGGTTCGTATCCGTATTAAAATAATATTCGATCCGCGCGTCGGTTCCGTGTTCCGGCGGAAGCCCTTTCGCAAAGACGAAATCCGTGCAGTACTGCCTGTTTTCCAGAAAATCGAAGATCGCCTGCTGATCCGCGCCGTAGCGGATCTTGTTAAACGTCAGGCTTCCGACGATCTCCCGCGCGTCCATCAGCTTTCCGCCCGGAGACGGCGGGTAAAAACGGCAGATGGCGTTCATCTTATCCATATCGATGTTAATATCCATCGTCTCGCGGACGACGATGCCGTCCCACGGTCCTAACAGCACATCCGACTCCTGCTCTAACAGAAGGGCCTGATTCAGTTCCTTGATATTGTAATTCTGATAGTTCCTGGAATCCAGGTAAGCCGTCACTTCTCCGATATTCAGACGGTTTCCTCCGTCTAACGGAGGAAACACATGCAAAAAAGCTCTGTCATTTTTAAAAACCAGCTGAAAATATTGATTTCTCATATTAATCCACCATAATTCCCATATAATTGCCCATCTTTTTCCGCATCCGCATCAGCGCTTTCGTATGAAGCTGCGAAATCCGGGATTCCGACACTTCCAGGATCCGGCTGATTTCTTTCAAGGTCAGTTCTTCATAGTAATACAATTCGATCACCCTGCGTTCTTTCTCCGTCAGCAGATCCAGCGCCTCGGTCAGCGTTTCTTTCAGTTCCGCTTCCTCGATCACTTCTTCCGGCTGGGCAAAATGCGCATGATGCGACGCATCTACGACCGGTTCCGTTCCCTGCTCGTCAAATTCGCTCAGCGAAACCACGTTGGTCACTTTCAGCTGCGACTGCCAGCTGCAGAGTTCCTCTCCGCTTAAGCCGAGCTCCGCCGCCAGTTCGTCGTCGCTGGCCGTTTTCCCGGTGCGCATCTCGACCGCTTTCATGGCTTCGTCGATCCTGCGCTGCCGCTGGCGCACGGTCCGGGGGATCCAGTCCATTTTCCGGATCTGGTCTAAGATCGCTCCGCGGATCCTTAAGCTGGCATAGGTTTCAAATTTCACATTCTTGCCGGCATCGAATTTGTCGATCGCGTCGATCAGCCCGAAGATTCCGTAACTGACCAGATCGTCATATTCTACATTATGCCCCAGATACATGCTCAGACGCCCCGCCACCAGCTTGACCAGCTGGGAGTATTCCAGGATCAGCTGCTCCCGGAGTTCCTGCGTCGGCTTTTTCTGATAGTCATTCCATAATTTTTCCTTGTCAACTGTCTTCATCTAACCTAACCGCCCCGATCATTCCTGTACTTCTTCTGATTCGATATTCTCCATCGTTTCCCGGAAGTTCTCCCCTTCGGACGGTTCCTGTCCTTCTTCCGGATTGTCCGCACCGGCCGTTTCCTCCGATGCGTCCGCATCTTCTTCCTTCGGAACCATGAATTTCATCCACAGGAACCGGATCATATCGCCGATGAAATAAAAGACAACGAGTACGATCAGCAATTGTATCAGATATTCATAAATGCCGAGATGGTAATAGATCCCAAGGATGCAGTCGATCAGCCCTGCGCTCAGCATCATGATGATCGGAACAAATTTAATTTTCATATCCGTTCCCTCTAAATCACTTTAATGGTTTTCCCGACCGCCTTAATGATATAATCGCCATTTGAGCAGTCCAATTCTACCGTTCTTCCGTAATTCAGACCGGTATCTTCCGCGATCAGCGGAATCCTCAATTCTTTTAAGATCTCTTTTGCTGCTTCTGCATTGCGCGCACCGACATTTCCCACCGTCGAAGTCCCGCTCACCTGGAACATGCAGGCTCCCCCGGCGATCTTCGATACCAGACGCCTCTGCGATGCGCCGGCCGCCAGCACCTGCTTTAACAATTCGCGGATCCCCGTATCTCCGAACTTGGCAATATTATTGTTGTTCTTCAGCTTTGTGCTGTCCGGAAGCATATAATGTACCAATCCGCCTATTTTCGTTACCGGATCATACATCGTCAGCCCGATACAGGATCCGAGGCCGAGCGTTGTAAGAATATCAGGTGCATTCGCAGTCTTGAGATCAGCCATTCCTACTTTAATGACAGTTCCCATAATACCCCTTTACCTCTAATTCATCACATCTGAATTCCCAGCGATGCTAATATTTTTGCATAAGAATCCTGTTCCGGCATCAAAATAAAATAGCCGTCGATCATGACATCATCACCGAACTCCGTTTCAATGAGCAGGGCATTGTCCCCGTACTGCCCGAACTGGATGGCCGGTACGCTTAAGATCGCCGCCGCCATGTCGACCGAAATATACGGAACCGACGGCAGGATCGTCAGATTCGTCAGATTGGAAAGCGCCGATAAATAGGAACCGGCAATGATATTTCCGATCTCCTTCATCGCCGAAAGTTCCATCTCGCTGAAACTGCCGTCCGGGCTGACCATCATCCCCATCAGCTTCTCCACCAGATAATGCGCCGCATCCATTTTCAGCAGAAACATCATGCTGCCGGTAATATCGTTGGTTACTTCCAGAAAAATACCTACGATCGTTTCGTCCTCCGGACAGATCGCGCTTCCCAGCTGGGACGCATCCATCAGTTCCACCTTGGGAACCTTCATGTCGATCTTCATATCGAGCATTTTGGCAATGGCCGTCGTGGCATTTCCGGCGCCGATATTGCCGATCTCCCGCAGGACATCCATATACATTTCATTGACCGCGTCAAGCGTAAATTCTCCCATAAAACCTCCATATATATATACAGCAAGGCAAGCCTTGCTGTATATATCCTGTTATCTCTATCCTATCCATTGTCCTTTTCATCAATAATCGCATTAATCTCAAACAAAGAGATCAGCGTATCGCCGTTCTTGCCGATTCCGTTAATGAAATTGTCCTTCCCCTTGGTGGAGCCGACCGCACGGTCGATCTCGTCCTCGGAAAGCGTAACGACTTCGCACACTTCATCCACGATGACGCCGAGCGCACCGCGGTCTTCGATCTTTAAGATAATGATGCGGGAAGCTCCCGTGAATACGTCGTCTTCCAGTCCCATCTTAATGCGGACGCTCATGACCGGAACCACTTCACCGCGGAGGTTGATGATCCCTTTGAAATACACCTGCGCCTTCGGCACACGGGTAATCTTCTGCATACGGACGATATTATCGACATAGCCGATATCAATTCCGTATTTCTCGCTTCCGATCTGGACTACGATATATTGCTTTGTAACTTTATCCATTGTTTCCAGTTTATTATCATCCATTTTCTTTTCCCTCCGTTACATCAGAACATTCACATCCAGGATCAGAGCGACTTCTCCGTCTCCTAAGATGGTCGCGCCGCTGATCAGCTTGTTGCCGGTAATATATTTGCCAAGTGATTTAATAACGATCTCCTGCTGTCCCATCAGATTATCCACAACAAGTCCGGCCTGGGAATCCCCGCGCTTTACAATGACAACGGTCAGGCTCTCCGGCTCTTCGTCCTTCGGCTCGATATCCAGCACCTGATCCAGACGAACCAGCGGAATAACGCTGCCGCGGAGATGGATGACTTCCTTCGCCTGTACATACTTGATCTCTTTGACCGGAATATCTTCGATATTGGAGATTGATCCCAGTGCGATCGCATATTTCTCGTCGCGCACTTCTACCATCAGCGCCTGAATGATCGCCAGCGTCAGCGGAAGGCGTACCGTAAAGGTTGTTCCTTCGCCCAGCTTCGTCTTGACTTCCACATCTCCGCCGAGCTGCTCGATCCCGGATTTGACAACGTCCAGACCTACGCCGCGCCCGGAAATGTCCGTGATCTTCTTCGCCATGGAAAAGCTCGGCATAAACAGGAAGTTGACGATCTCCTTCTGGCTCATCGCTTCCGCCTGTTCCGGGGTTACGATTCCGCGCTCGATCGCTTTCTGTTTTACCGCTTCGGTATCGATACCGTTTCCGTCGTCGCCTACCTGAATGATAACGTTGTTTCCTTCCTGATACGCATTGAGGAAGATATTGCCGACTTCCGGCTTGCCCCTCTGCGCACGAAGCTCCGCATTCTCCAGTCCGTGGTCGGCGGAGTTACGCAGCAGATGCTGCAGCGGATCGCCGATCTGGTCGACTACGGTACGATCCAGCTCGGTATCTTCACCGGTCATGGTCAGTTCCATCTTCTTATTCAGCGTCCGGGACAGATCGCGGATCATACGCGGGAACTTATTGACAACGTTCTCGATCGGGACCATTCGTACTTTCATGACCGACTCATGCAGACTGGTCGTAATCCGTTCCAGATATTCGATCTGTTCATGGAAGCCCTGGCTGTTGATGCTTCCGCTGTCCGTCGAACTGATGGACACCAGACTGTTCTTTGCAATGATCAGCTCGGATACCTGATTCATCAGCGCATCCAGCTTCTCGATATCGACACGGACGGTGCGGTTTGTCGCCGGTTTCCCTGCGGCCGGTTTCTTCGCAGCCGTCGGAGCCGGTGCAGAACCGCCGGCCGGAGCGCCGGATGCCGCCGGTGCCTCTTTCTTCTCTTCTTTCGCTTCCGGAGCCTCTTCCTTCTTCTCTTCTTCGATCTCTGCGCTGACCACGCGGTCGATCTCGGAAACATTCTGCGCCGCTGCCGTGATCTTATCCAGACTCTCTGTGGACGCTATGTAAAAACTGAACGTCAGGTCGAATTTCTCATCTTCGACATCCTGGGAACTCGGCCGGTAAACGATGATCTGCCCGAATTCCTCGACCGCGCGGAACACCAGAAACGCGCGCGCCGCTTTCAGCAGGCAGTCCTTGCTGACCGATACGCTCATCCCGTAAATATGGTTCCCGGCTTCCCTGGCTTCCGCTACTGCCTTCCGCTCGCTGTCGTCCAGTTCAAATTTCTGAAATCCTTCGCTGTCATCTTTCGGCTGTTCCGCTGCCGGAGCTTCCTTCGGAGCTTCTTCGGCCGGAGCTTCCCCCTTTGCTTTCGCGATAAAATCGTTCAGCTCTTTGATGATCAGTTCATTGTCTTCCGTTCCTTCATCAGAGGACGCCTTGACATTGTCCAGATATGCTTCGATCGCGTTCAGGCATTCGAACAAAAGGTCGATCATCGCGCTGTCCACCTGGATCTTATCGCTGCGGACTTCCTGGAAAACGTTCTCCATGTCATGTGTCAGATGCTGCATCCGCTTAAAGCCCATGGTTCCCGCCATTCCCTTTAACGAGTGCGCCGCACGGAACACTTCATTGATCGTATCCTTATTGTCCGGTTCTTTCTCGAGCGTCATGATGCAGTCGCTCAGTGTCTGTAAATGTTCGCTGCTTTCATCAATAAAGATCTCAAGATATTGGCTTACATCCATTTCATTTTACCCCCACGTTCTTAATGATTGATCTGGCAACTTCTTTTAAAGGAACCACCTCGTCCGCCATCCCTGCGTCCACGATCGACTTCGGCATCCCGTAGACGACGCACGTCTTCTCATCCTGCGCGATGACATAGACCGGTTTGCTCTGACTCAAAGAAAGAATCCCCTGCGTTCCGTCCGCGCCCATGCCGGTAAGCACTACGCAGACGACTTCGTCGTAATCCGTTTTGGCCAGTGATTCAAACATTACGTTGGCACACGGTTTCAGTCCTCCGATCGCCGGCATGTCGTTCAATGCGATCACATGCGTCCCCATCGTCTTCTTTTTGACTTCCATATGCTTCCCGCCGGGCGCGATATAGATATGCCCTTTCTCCAAAACATCGCCTTCCTGCGCTTCCGTAACCTCGACCGGGCTGATCGCATCCAGCCGCTCCGCCATAGACCGGGTAAATCCGACCGGCATATGCTGGACGAGGACGACCGGCGCATCGATGTTCTTCGGGATATACGGAACCACATCCTGAAGCGCTTTCGGTCCTCCTGTCGAACAGGCGATCGCGATCAGCCGGTTCTTCACTCCGGTCGTCCGCGTCCGCTTCACAGGAACTTCCGCTTTCACGGAGGAGGCTTTCGCCGCCGGTTCCGCCTTCGGCAGCGCCCTTGCCGCCGGACGAGCCGGTTTCTCCAGCGCCCGCGTCGTCAGGACCGCATTCAGAACGGAAAGCAGCTTCTTCTTAAAGTCCTCTCCCTTTGCTTCGACGATATTGGTGGGCTTGGTGATAAAATCAATCGCACCTCGCTCCATTGCCATAATGGTAACGTCCGCATCATTTCTGGTCAGCGTGCTGACCATGATCACCGTCGCTTTGATGTTCTCTTTCTGTAATCGTTCCAGCAGCTGCAGGCCGTCCATTCTCGGCATATTTACATCCAAAACCACGCCGTCATAGGATTTGGTCTTTAATTTCTCATACGCTTCGAGTCCGTCCCTGCAGACATCTGTTGCCTGAAATGTACTATCTGTGTTGATTATATCACATATAACCCTTCTCATGAGTGCAGAGTCATCGACTACTAAAATGTTTTTCTTCATTTTATCACCCATTATCCCTTTTCCGCATCCTTCGCTCTTCTTCAAATACATAACGCACGATCATTTCCCGGTCTTTCAGTTCCTTGAAGATGAACTGCGACCGGTGGATATACCGCTCGGAATCGTTCGGCGCAGGCCACGATTCGATGATCTGCGCGACCAGATAAAACACATGGACGTTTCCGCCGATCGTCAGCGGAACCTTCGCCAGAATATAAGAATCCGGCTCCATATGATCCTCCGTGATAAAGCGCATCCCGCCTCCGCTGATATCGATGAGGCGCGCATTCCGCATCTCCATGATCAGTTCCGGTTCATACGAGGCATGGATCAGCTCGTCGGTCGTCTTCTGCTTCCCAAGTTCCTCTGATATATGGTAATACTGCAATTCCAGCGAACAGTCAATACGGAAGAACTCCCTCCGCTGGAATTTCTTCGGTTCGTCCATCACAAGAACGGCCAGCATGGGAATATTGCCCTTCTTATAACGATCCTCCACCCGCCCGGTGCAGGTATACATTCCTCTCGACGTATAGACCATCATCGAACACCGCAGCCCGGTCTGGAACAGCACGATCCGCCCGCCTTCGGTCGGCATGGCGATCTCCACTTTCTGATCCGGAAGAAAATCCAGAATACTGCTCTTATAAACAGTCACTTCTTCTTCTGTTAATCGTTCCATCTGCTGAACCAGCCGGACGTCGATCTTATCTCCCGGCCTTGCTAAATCTTCTAATGTCATATTGCTACTCCCAGTTTTTTTTACGCATCAGCAGATTTGAAAAAATCTGCGTGATCCCCTTTCGTTGTGTCTCTTCTTCCTGCGTACCCTTCAGTAAATGGCCGGCCAGCCGTTCGAACGCTTTTGCCGAACTGGAATTCGGATCGTAGAGCGAAACGATCTGCTGCTGCCGGACGGCACTTTCAAGCGCCGGATCCATCGGAACCATTCCCAGATAATCCACATTCCCGTGGAGGAACTGCGCGACCACGGAATTCAGCTTCTTATACACCGCGCGTCCGTCCTCTTTGGAATTGACCCGGTTGGAAACGACGTGGATCGTCATTTCGTCCGCGGAAAAATTCGGATTGCGGTAAAGCGCCTTGACCAGGGAATACGCATCGGTCAGCGAGCTCGGCTCCGGCGTCGTCACCAGAAGCACTTCCGGGCTTGCCAGCACAAATTCCAGCACCTGATCCGAGATTCCGGCGCCCGTATCGATCAGGAGGTAATCCGCCAGATCGTTTAATTCTTCCAGCGCATGGATCAGATACATGATCTGGTCGTGGAAGAGATTATTCAGGCCGATGATCCCGGATCCGCCGGAAATAAAACCGATCTCCATCGGCCCCGGCGTAATGATCTCCCGGATGCTCTTCCCCTGATAGATCAGGTCGGAAAGATTATATTTCGGAACAGCCCCAAACATGACTTCAATATTGGCAAGGCCGAAGTCCGCGTCAAAGATCAGGACCTTTTTCCCGGCTTTTCGCAATTGGACCGCCAGATTGACCGCCAGATTCGACTTGCCGACCCCGCCCTTTCCGCTGGTGATCGTGATCACCCGCGCCGCTGCGGCAGGCTTTTCTTTTTTCTTTTTTATCACATTCCGAAGCGGCTGAGCCTGGTCCATAATGCTACCTGCCTCCTAACAACTGCTTGACTATCTTTTGTGTTTCAAATATTTCAATATCATCCGGCACATTCTGCCCGTTCGTGACATAAGAAAGATCCGCGCCGGAATAGAGCTTGATATTTAAGATATTTCCGTAAGAGGAAGTCTCGTCCAGCTTGGTAAAGATCAGTTTGTAATCGCTGATCTCGCGGTAAATATCCACGATCTCCTGCAGATCTTTGTATTTCGTCGTGGCGCTTAATACCAGATATACTTCTTTTTCGTATTTTTCGTCCAGCCCGCAGATGAGGTTCTTCACATCCTCCCTCTGCTCGGTATTCTTATGGGAAAATCCCGCCGTATCGACAAAGATCAGATCGAATCCCGTCTGCCGCTCGACCGCCGCGTTCAACTCCTCCGCCGAATAGACGATCGACATCGGAGCGTCTAAGATATTCGCATAAACGCGGAGCTGCTCCGTCGCCGCGATCCGGTAGGTATCCGCGGTAACAAACGTCACCTTGCTGTTGTGCTCGACTTTATAGCGGGAAGCGATCTTAGCGATCGTCGTCGTTTTCCCGACTCCGGTCGGCCCGATAAAGAACACGACCTTCGGCTTCGCCCCGGAAAGGTCGATCGTACTCGGCCGCCCGAAGCGCAGGATCAGTTTCTGGTAAATATTGGATAAGATCGTATCGACGCTGTTGCCCGGACGGATGAATTTCTCCGTCTCGTCTAAGATCTGGTTGACATATTTCTCGTTGACCTCATTCTTCAAAAGCGTCGTATAGAGGATCCGCACAAAATTCAGTTCTTCGGAAGTCGGCGCATGGACGCTGTCCTCCTCTTTCGGCAGCGGAGGTGCCGCCTTCTGGGAAGTGCCCAGCTTCTGCTCTAACATGCTGGAAAGGTTTTCGAGGCGCTTCTCGATATTGCTCTCGTCGTCCGCCTGCTTCTCCGCCGGTGCGTTCTCTCTGGCCCGCTGGATGGCTTCGATCGTTTCCGTCAGCCGCTGCGGCTTCGGGATCTCGATCTTCTCGTCCGCCGTGTAATCGATGTTCTCGTGCAGCTTCCGCGCCGGCTGTGCGCCTATAGCGGCGGCCGGATTCGCAAAGTTCTCCTTCTCCTCCATAGCGGCGGTCACTTCGTAGGTCGGGCTCTTGAACGCGCGGAACAGCCCCTTCGGCTTTACTTCCCGGATATTCATGATCACCGCATTCGCGCCGAACTCCTGCTTCGCCTTCTCGATCGCCTCTTCTTTTGTTTTCCCCAGAAATTTATTAATCGTCATTTACGCTGTCACCATCCCAACTGACTGAAGCTCCACATTGGACTCCACTTCATTATATGATACCACAATTAGATCCTTAAAGTAATCCTCTGTCAATTTTTTAAAATACATCCGCACGATCGGCGAGGTGATGATGATCGCGCTCTTTCCGAGATTCTCCAGTTTGCCGATCTCCGTTTCCACCGATTCCATGATCAGGCGCGTCTTCTCCGGATCCATCGTCAGGTACGCGCCCTGCTCCGTCTGCTTCACGGAAGACATGATCTCCTGCTCCACCTTCGGATCGAGCGTGACGACGCTGGTCGTCTCATTCGCCGGAAAATACTTGTTGGAGATCGCGCGCTTCAAGCTCTGGCGCGTGTATTCTGTCAGCACATCCGTATCGCGCGTCGTCTGCGCATGGTCGGCAAGCGTCTCAAAGATCGTAAGCAGGTCGCGGATCGAGATGCCCTCCTGAAGGAGGTTCTGCAGAACCTTCTGCACTTCTCCGAGCCCTAAGAGCTTCGGGATCAGCTCGTCCACCAGAACCGGATTCGTCTCTTTCAGATTGTTGACCAGATTCTGTACATCCTGACGCGTCAGAAGCTCCGCGATATGGGAGCGGATCACTTCCGTCAGGTGCGTCGCGATGATGGACGGCGGATCGACAACCGTATAGCCCAGACTCTCCGCGCGCTCCCTCTGGCTCTCCGTGATCCAGATCGCCGGAAGATGGAAGGACGGCTCAAACGTCGGGATACCCGTAATCTCCTCTTCAACAAATCCCGGATTCATCGCCATGTAGTGGTCGAACAGGATCTCGCCCTCCGTCACCTGAATACCCTTGATCTTGATGATATACTGGTTCGGGTTCAGCTGGATATTGTCACGCAGCCGGATGATCGGAACAACGGTTCCAAGCTCTAACGCGATCTGCCGCCGGATCATCACGACGCGGTCGAGAAGATCCCCGCCCTGATTGACGTCGGCCAGCGGAATGATCCCGTATCCGAATTCCAGTTCGATCGGATCGACCTGAAGCAGCGAAACCACGTTTTCGGGGCGCCGGATCTCCTCTGCCTCGGATTCCGCCTGCTGAACCTCCTCTTCGATATGCTCCTCGCCGATCGTCGTGCTGATCGAACGCGCAGTAAGGATGAACACCAGACCGAGCGCACCGAACAGGAACGGATTCAACGGCGTAAAGATCCCGAGAAAGATCAAAACGATGCCGACGAGCATCAGCACGCGCGGAACGCCGAACATCTGGCGGACCAGCGTACCGCTGAAATCCGCTTCGTTGGAACCTTTCGTAACCAGAATACCGGTCGATAACGAGATCAGCAGGGACGGGATCTGGGATACCAGACCATCGCCGATCGTCAAAATGCCGTAACTCATGATCGCATCCGCAAATTCCAGATCGCGGAAGATCACGCCCATCGCCGTTCCGCCGATCAGGTTGATCAGCGTAATGATAAGGCCCGCCGTCGCATCTCCTTTGACGTACTTGGTCGCACCATCCATGGAACCGAAGAAGCTGGACTCTTTCTGGATCTTTTCGCGCCGCTCTTTCGCTTCCTTATCGTCGATGGCGCCGGTATTTAAATCCGCGTCGATCGCCATCTGTTTTCCCGGCATCGCGTCCAACGTAAAACGCGCCGTTACTTCCGATACACGTTCGGAACCTTTATTGATTACGATAAACTGAATGATGATCAGCACGATGAAAACGATTGCGCCGATGATGATATTGCCGCCGCCGACGAAATTTCCGAACGTTTCCACGACGTTTCCCGGCTCGCCCGTCGTCAGGATCAGCCTCGTGGAAGAAACGTTTAAGGAAATACGGAAAATCGTCGTAAACAGAAGAAGGGTCGGGAAAAAGGACATATCCAGCACTTCTTTTGCATATAATACATTAAATAAAATGATCAGCGCAAAAGAAATATTGATCGCCAGCATAACGTCCAGCAGCATGGAGGGAATCGGAATGATAAAGAAAATAACTGCGGCAAGCAGGTAAGCACCTACGCCGATATCCGCTTTTTTAATCATTTTCCGCCCTCCTTTCTTCGGTATTATGCAATATGTTTAGCGTTGTAAATCATTGCAAGGATCTCCGCCACCGACTGGTAAAGTTCCGGCGGGATCTCCGCCCCGATATCCACATTGTAATAGATCATCCTTGCAAGCGGTTTATTTTCAACGATCTCCACGCCGTTCTCCCGCGCGATCTCCTTGATCTTCTGCGCAAGATAGCCTTCGCCTTTGGCTAACAGCACCGGAGCCGAACTCTCGCCCGGTTCATAGCGCAGCGCAACCGCAAAATGGGTCGGGTTCGTGATGACCACGTCCGCTTTCGGCACATCCTGCATCATGCGCCGGCGGGACGCTTCCTGCATCTTCCGCCTCTGCTGCCCCTTGATCTGAGGATCTCCTTCTGCGTTCTTATACTCGTCTTTGACTTCCTGCTTGGTCATCTTCATATCTTCTTTAAATTTATGCTTCTGATAGGCAAAATCCGCAACGCCGACGACCAGATAGACCAGACTGATCTTAAGCCCCGTATCTAAGATGATGTCGCCGACCAGACCGACCGCCTGTGTCACGGACAGGTCATAGAGCAGAAACAGGCTGTTCGCCTCGTCCCGGATATTGGAATAGGCGATATAAATGATGATCGCGACTTTGACAATGGATTTCACCAGTTCAAACAGGGAATCCTTCGAGAAGATCCGCTTGAATCCGTTGATCGGATTGAACTTGGAAAGCTTCGGCTGCATCGGCTTGGTCGTCACTTTCCAGCCCACCTGATAAATGCTGACTAACAGGGTGATCGCCACGCCGAAAATAAAAAACGGCAGCAGGGTCAGAAGCATTTCCGTCAGCATTCCGTTGAGCAGGGACGCCACCGTGATGGTCGCCATGCCCGCCGCATTTTCCCGGACAAAATCCGCGATCCCGCCGTAAATGTAGGTAAAGACGCCGAGCAGGTTCTCCCCGATAAAAGACATAAAATAACGCAGCACCAGAAAAAGCACGATCAGGTCAAACGCCGAATTCAGCTCCTTGCTCTTGGCAACCTTGCCGTCTTTGCGCGCATCCTGCAGCTTCTTCTGCGTAGCGGGCTCCGTCTTTTCACCGCCCTCGCCGTCTTTCGCAAACCACTGTAAGTTATAGTTTAATAAAAAATTACCGTTTCTTTCACTCATACATTCCATCGATCATCAGATTGACCATCACCCGGACTTCCTTAAAGATCATATCTGCAATTCCCGGCAGCATAAAGATCGTCAGAAAGATCACCGTAAAACCGACCAGGATCTTCATCTGGATCCCGACCGAAAACATATTCATCTGCGGCGCAACTTTGGCCATGATGCCCAGAATACAGTTTAAGATCATGATACAGGCAAACACCGGAAGAAAGATCCGAAAGCCGATCACGATCAGATCGCCCATATAGCGGATCATCGACTGCATCAGGCTGTCCCATTCAAAAACAGCTCCCCCGACCGGGATCAGGGAAAACGAATCGCAGAGCGCCCGCAGGATATACACATGCATATCGGAAACGATCAAAAGCAGCATGACCAGATAATAATACAGATTGCCGCTTAAGGTGATCTGCATGTTGTTGTCCGGATTGAATTCCGTCGCCATGGAAAGCCCGATATCCATATCGATCAGATTTCCCGCTAAAAAAATAATAGAACTACAGATGTATGCGGCAAAGCCGATCAGCAACCCCGTAATTCCTTCCTTCAATACGCAGACCGCGTATCCTATCACATCTGTTTCATTCAGATCCGGGTGCGCAACGACACCATTCAAAAGTATGGCTACGATCACAGACAAACCGATCTTTGTCTGGTTCGGCACGCCCCTCTGCCCGTAAAGCGGGGCGACAAAGACAAACGCCGAGATCCGGACGAGGATCAGCAGAAAATATTCAAAATCAACCAGTGAAAAACTGTAATTCACCATAGTTTCATGATCCCAGACTCAGGTAATAACTGAACTTTGACCACAGATCCACCATAAAGGAAGACATATTGTTCAGCATCCAGGAACCCCCGATCATCATTCCGAGGAAAACCCCGAGGATCTTCGGCACAAAGGTCAGCGTCTGTTCCTGAATCGACGTCACCGTCTGGAAAATGCTGACGACCAGGCCGATAGCCAGCGAGATCAAAAGCAGCGGAGCCGCCGTCAGAATCACCGTATAGATCATATCCCTTGCGATATCAAGTACCGCTTCCTCTGTAATCAATTTCATTCCTCCCTTCGTCAGTAAAACGTCTGCACGACGCCCTCAATGACAAGATCCCAGCCGTCCGCCAGCACAAACAAAAGAATCTTAAACGGCAGCGAAATAACCGTCGGCGGGAGCATCATCATACCCATGGACATCAGTACCGATGCAACGACCATATCGATTACAATAAATGGAATATAAATTAAAAATCCTATAATAAACGACGTTCGAAGCTCGCTTAAGATAAACGCCGGAACAAGCGTCGTAAACGGAACTTCGTCGTAATTTTCATATTCTTCTCCGGAAATCTCGACAAACACTTCCAGATCCCGCGCCTGCGTCTGCCCGACCATAAACTCGCGCAGCGGCTCCTCCGCCGCCTGCAGCGCCTCTTCCTGCGTGATCGTTCCCGCTTCCAGAGGCTTTAGCGCATTCTCATTGATCTCCTGAAACGTCGGCCACATAATAAAAAAGGTCAGGAATAAGGAAAGCCCGACCAATACCTGATTGGGCGGCGCTGTCTGCGTTCCGATCGCGGTACGCACAAAATGAAGCACGATGATGATCCTCGTAAACGAGGTAAGCATGACCAGAATGGACGGTGCCAAAGACAGGATCGTCAGCACCAGAAGCATCCTTACCGGTGTGGAAAGGGAGCCGGAATCATTATTGTAGATGATGGAAAATCCATCGGCATTGTCATTCCTTGCATCCGCATCTTCCGTATCGGCGCTCGTCTCCTGCCCTGCGGCCGGATCCGTCTGTGCCGCGTGAACGCCGGCCGGACGGAAAAAGACGGCTGCGGCGACAAAAACAAATACTGCAAAAGCAAACAGGAAAGACGCTTTACAGTAACTCTCTTTTACTCTTTTCATATTCATCCTACTTCTTCGGTATCTTATCTTTGAATTTCTTTAACATTTCCTGAAAACTCTCCGGCAGGATCTCCGGCTGGGACTCGTCCAGAAAAGACAGATCCCTAAGCTCGTCCTCCGCCAGTTCCCCCAGCAGACGGATCTCCTCCTTGCCGATCCCGACAACGAGGTATTTCCGGCCGGCCTGTATGATACAGACCAGCTTATTGGTCCCGATCCGGATCGTATCGATGATCCGCAGATTCTTATTATAAGTATGCGCCTTCTGATAACCCGCCATCCATCTTGTCGCAAAATAGGTAACAAAAAGGACGACCACAAAGATCAGAAGCACGCCGATCAGCTGCAGAAAGCTCTCCAGTGAAGATACCAGCAAAATATTCATATCAGTCATTCAGCACTCTCTTAATCGCTTCCAGGACGCGCTCCGCCTGAAACGGTTTCACAATAAAATCCTTCGCGCCCGCTTCGATCGAATTGACGACCATCGACTGCTGTCCCATCGCAGAACACATGATAACGGCAGCTTTCGGATCGTACTCCCGGATATTCTTCAGCGCCGTGATCCCTGTCACATCCGGCATCGTAATATCCATCAGCACCAGATCCGGTTTCGTCTCTTTGTACTTCGTCAGCGCTACTGCCCCGTTCTCCGCCTCTGCGACGACCTCATAACCGTTCTGCGTCAGTATATTCTTCAGCATCATACGCATAACTGCCGCGTCGTCGCATATCATAATACGCTTTGCCATTCTTATCTCCCAATTTTACACTTTTCCATTATTAATGATCTCTGTGATACGGACGCCAAAACTTTCTTCAATAACAACAACTTCGCCTCTTGCTACATACTTTCCATTGACAAGCACGTCGATCGGCTCGCCTGCTAATTTATTCAATTCAATGATCTTGCCCGGTGCAAAATCCAGAATATCCGCGATCGACTTGGAAGTCCTGCCGAGCTCTACGGTAACTTCCAGCGGCACATCCATGATCAGGTCGATATTCTCCGGCTGGAACGCAGCCGCCGCGCCGCCGTTAAACGCCTGGAACTGAGCCGGCTGCACACTCACAGGCTGTCCCATCGGCCCGCCCATGACCTGGCCTCCCATCATCATCGGCTGCCCCATCATTGGCTGAGCGCCCATCATCGGCTGTCCCATCATTGGCTGAGCGCCCATCATCGGTTGTCCCATCATTGGCTGGCCTGCCATCTGCTGCGGAGCCGCCTGTCCCGCCATCTGCTGCGGCGCCGCCTGAGCCGCGGCCTGCGGAGCCGCCTGTGGCGCGGCCTGAGCTGCCGCCTGCGGCGCTTCTTCCTTGACGCTTCCGCTGTCAATCTCCATATTCTCGGAAACGCTGTGGCACATCTCCCGGACGAGCGAAACCGGATACAGCTGCATGATCTCGCTGTCCACCAGATCGCCGATCTCCATACGGAACGCAATCTTGACAAAGGAGCCGGTCAGAAATTCCTCGATCGATCCCTCGTCGATATTATCTTTCAGATCCACCAGATCCGCCATTGGCGGGCTGATATCGATCATCTTGTTGAGCATGGACGACAGTGACGTCGCGGAAGAACCCATCATCTGGTTCATCGCCTCGCTGATCGCGCTCAGATGCAGCTCGCCCAGCTCTCCGTCCGTATTGGTTCCGTCCCCGCCCATCATCAGGTCGGTAATGATCTTAACATCATTTTCTTTTAAAACGAGAATATTACTTCCGTCCAGCCCCACCGTATATTTGATCCGGATAAAAACACACGGTTTCTCATAGTGCTCTGTGATCTCATCCCATGTCGTCATGGAAACGGTCGGAGTGGAAATATCTACCCTCCGGTTTACAAGCGAAAACAAGGTGGTAGCTGCCGTACCCATGCTGATATTGGCAATCTCGCCGATGGCATCCCTCTCGTCATCCGTCAGCACGTCCGGGTTCGCCGCCCCGGCACCGCCCGGCTCGTTCAGCAGCGCATCAATTTCACTTTGCGATAATCCATCCATAGTTCTATTGCTCCTCTCTAATTACGGAAGTAATCCTGACTGCATAATCATCGCCGGAGGCTCCCGGCAAAGCAGTAAATTTCCGAATATTTCCAACGTAAACGTCCAGATCGTCCTCTACCTTCCGATCCAGACGGATAATATCCCCCGGCTGCAGGCCCGCAAAATCGCTGACCGAGATAATACTGTTCCCCAGAACCGCTTTCACCGGGATCTTCGCCCGCTGAATCAGCGCTTCGATCGCATCGGCGTAGTTCGTCTCATCCTGATTCTGCATATTGGAATACCAGTATTTGGTATTCAGCTTATCGATGATGTCTTCCAGCGTCAGATAGGGAAGGCAGATATTCATCAGTCCCTCGACCGTACCGATCCGGATATTCATGGTCACGATCGCGATCATCTCGCTGGGCGAAATGATCTGCGCATACTGGGAATTGGTCTCGATCCTCTCCAGCCGCGGATGGACGCTCGCCACATTCGCCCACGGCTCGCGGATCAGATTCACGCAGACGACGATGATCCGCTCGATGATCAGAAGCTCGATCTCCGAAAAATCCCGGATCTTATCCAAAACGTCTCCCTGGCCTCCGAGCATACGGTCTACGATCGCATAGCCCAGATTGGAAGCCATTTCGATGATGATATTGCCGTTTAACGGAGCAAAATTGACAATACCAAGCAGAACCGGATTCGACAATGCGTTGGTAAATTCGGAATAGGTAACCGCTTCCGAATTCATGACTTCTACCTGCACGTTCTTCCGAAGGTAAACCGGAAGGTTCGTGGACAGCAGCCGCCCGTAGTGTTCAAAAATAATTTCCAATGTCCGCAGATGCTCTTTGGAAAATTTCGACGGTCGGGCAAAATCGTATTCTTTTACCTGTTTCTCGCCGTTTTCTTTAATTTCTTCTACATCTAATTCGCCGCTGCTTAACGCCGCAAGTAAACTGTCAATCTCATTTTGGGATAAAACGTCACCCATCTAAATTTCACCACCCATAACCGCATTCAAGATCCGGGCAAAACCGCGCCCGGCACGGATTTCGCGAAAAACGCGCCTTCCGCTTCTAGCTTGTCGTAACTTCCGAGAAATTCACAGCGACGATATAGTCTCCGCCGAACAATCCCTGCATTTCATCGAGGATCTCCTTCTGGATATCCTCCCGGTTGGAATTAAATTGCGCCAGCGTATAGCTGCCGACGATCTGAATAATGTCATTACAGATGATATCATCCTTGGCTGCAAGATCCGTTGCCGGATATTTCTTGTAGTTATCGCTCTTGGTATTGAGGGAAAGGGAAACGGCTATCTGCGCATAATGCGGATCCTTCTCTCCCTCGCCCGCAGCCAGATTGATCGTCAGCGCCTCTCCTTCATTGACCGGATAGCTTTCGATCTGCTCGATCGGGACATTGGAGATCCCGGTTCCCGCGCCGCTGTTCAATTCGAGGTCGATCGCGCTGCAGACTTTCTCGATCATCGCGTTCGCCTTATTCGTCTCCGGCAGCACCGAAAAGATCAAAAGCGCCGTCAGGACAAAGTTCGCCAGTACCAATGCCAGAATAATAACCGAAATCAGATTTTTTTTCATGATGGTTCTCCCCTTTTATTCAAAATTTGAGTTATAGGAATTATATACTTTAATCGAAACGCGCCGGTTCCGTGCACGTCCTTCCGGCGTGGAATTATCCGCGATCGGAACATAATCTCCCCGTCCGGAGGATTTCAGATGCGACGGATCCAGATTCGTCGTATCCCGGAGGTAATCCGCCACCGCCAGCGCCCGGTACATGGATAATACGTTATTGCTCTCATATTTCTCGTCGTAGATCGGCACATTATCCGTATGGCCCTCCACTTCGATCAGATTATCCGGATAGCGCTGCAGGATCCTTCCGATCTTGTCGATGATCGGGTATGCGTCCGGTACGATCTCGGCGCTCGCCGAATCGAACAGGATCGCCCCGCTTAAATTGATCTCCACATAATCCGCGGAAACATCGACATCCACCGTATCGCGGATCCCGTAATTATAAAGTTCCTCTTCGATATCCTCCTGCATCTTCTCGGATTCGCTCAGCGCCTCCTGCTGATACTCGTCGTATACCGTAGAAACGCCGCCTTCCGAATCGCCGTCCTCGTTCTCCGCCTTCGCCTGTTCCGTAAAATAAGCCTCCAGAATCTGGATCTGCGTCACGCCGGCCGTTACGGTCTGTCCGTCCCCGATCGTCATATCCCCCTGCGGGAAGATCGTGATCTGGTTCTGGAGGGACGCGATCATCTGATGGAACTTATCCACATCCACGGACGACATCGAAAACAAAAGCACGAAGAAGCACAAAAGCAGGTTCATCAGGTCGGAAAAGGTCGACATCCATGCCGGAGAACCTTTCGGAGCCTCTTCTTCTCTCTTCTTTGCCACTATTCTTCACCCCCGGCGTCTTCACCCATACTGTTCCGCGCAGAAGGAGCCAGGAAGGACTTCAGCTTCTCCTCGATGACACGCGGGTTCTCTCCTGCCTGAATGGAAAGAAGGCCTTCGATCGTGATCTCGCGGATCATCATTTCCATCGCATCATTCGCCTTCAGCTTCGCAGCGATCGGCCCCGCAAACCAGTTCGCAATCAAAGAGCCGTACAGCGTCGTCAGCAATGCGACCGCCATGTTCGGCCCGATCGTGGACGGGTCATCCAGCGTCTTTAACATGTTTACCAGTCCGATCAGGGTACCGATCATACCCCAGGCAGGACCCATTTCCGCCCATTTCTCCCAGAAACCGATCACTTTCTTGTGGCGGTCGCCGACGCACACGATATCCGTCTCCAGAATTCCGCGCACCAGTTCCGGATCCGTGCCGTCTACGACAAGCATGATCCCTTTCTTCAAAAATTCATCTTCAATGTTGTTCGCCGCTTCTTCCAGCGCCAGAAGACCTTCTTTACGTCCGACATTGGACATATCGATGATCGTGGTGATGGAACTGGCCGGATCCATGACTTTATTCTTAAACGGCAGGGAAACGGACTTTAAGCCGTTGATGAAATCCGGCAGTTTATGGCTGGACAAAACACTCGTGATCGAGCCTCCGATCGTAATGATGACGGACGGCACGTCAATAAAATTGAAAAGGGCGGATGCATCGTGCCCCCATACAATTCCGAATATGACTAAGATAAAACCGACGATAATACCTATAAGCGTTGCTATATCCACGAGAAACACCTTCCACTTTCTTATTTGTCAGGGCATAAAACGCCCTTTGAAACCCTCATCTATGATTTTACTAAACTTTTGTCTGCTTGTCTACTTTCTTTTTGTCTAAAAAGAGAAAAAAAACGTTACCGTCCGCTGCTCAACCGGTGGACTATAATAAAAAACACCACAAATTGGGGGAAGCCGGATGCTGTCCCCCAATTCCTATGCCCGCATAAAACGGGATTTTACCCTTTATTCACTTAACGTTTCAGATTGATCAGTTCTTCCAGCAGCGTATCGGAAACCGTGATTACGCGGGAATTTGCCTGAAAACCGCGCTGGGTGATGATCATATCGGTAAACTGGCCGGATAAGTCTACGTTGGACATTTCCCGCTCGTCATGGAGCTTCCGTCGCCGGAGATCTCAACGCCGATCCCGTCGAACTCGCCGGAGTTTAACGTCGTCTGATAGCAGTTGTCTCCGACTTTCTCAAGACCGGAAGCGTTCGCAAACTGCGCAACCGCGATCTGTCCTAAGAGCACCGTATTACCGTTATCGTAAGAACCGTAGATCCTTCCGTCCTGGTTGATGGAGATACCGGTCAGCGCTCCTAACTTCTTGCCCGCATCCGATCCGTTTACGGCGCCCTTTAAGCCTTTCATGGTCGATACGCCGCCGTTGTCGTAGTTCATGCTGCGGGAGAAGTTGATCTCGATATCCCGGAAATTACTCTGCGTAAAGCCGTCGTCCGACAGTTCATTCGTAAACACTTCCGAAAGCCGCAGGAATGCGGAAGGATCAGTTGCGTCGCTGTCCGCGCCGATGCCTACAAACGTACCTTTGTTATTGTCAAAAGTCATGATGTACGGAACCTGATTTCCGTTTGCGTCCGTTGTAGAAAACAGATCCATCGGCCCGCGTCCGGCCAGATAAGTCTCCCCGGTCGGATCGGTCGGATCCTTCATGATCGAGGTATTCTCCGAATCAATGATATCCGTCAGTTCGACGGTGTACTGCCCTTTTACGATCTCGCCGTTGGCATCATAGACCGGTTTGGTCGAAAACTTCGCGGTGTACGCATAGCCCAGGCTGTCGAAAAATCCGATCGCCATGACATAGCCGTCCTCGCCGAGCAC
The DNA here is from genome assembly GCA_947593655.1 of uncultured Lachnospiraceae bacterium. Taxonomy (GTDB): domain Bacteria; phylum Bacillota; class Clostridia; order Lachnospirales; family Lachnospiraceae; genus Roseburia. Next base: position 21,407 of record CANQDS010000018.1, read on the forward strand.
GTTCGGATCGTTCTTGTCAAGGACGCCCGATACATACGCCTGCATCGTCGCTTCCGGTGCGGATGTCTGGTTCTCCGGCGCCATAACCTGAAGCGCGGATACCGTATCCTTGCGGATCTCGCCGGTGTTGTCCACCTGCCATCCCATCAGGGTGTATCCGGTCGAGCTCATGCACAAATATCCGTTGCCGTCTACATAGAACGAGCCTGCGCGGGTAAACATCGTATTGGTGCCGTCGCTGACGATAAAGAAATTGGTCGTCTGGCTGTCGGAAAGGCGCAGGTCGAACGGGTTGCCCGTGGATTCCGCAGCGCCCGCCCCCGTGATGTTCACCGAAGTGGAGCCTACCGAAGTACCAAGACCGATCTGTTTCGCGTTGACGCCGCCGACGCCTACCGCGCCGTTTCCGCCGGACGCCATCGAAGTCGTCTGGTACATGATCTCCGAAAAAGTTACATGCGAATACTTAAATGCTTCCGTGTTGACGTTCGAAATGTTGTTACCGATTACGTCCATTCTTGTCTGATGCGTCTTAAGTCCTGACACAGCAGAGTACAATGATCTCATCATAATTAATTGACCTCCTTGCAACGGCCTCGTCTGTTCCTTCTGTCAGTCGGGAACAAAAGCTTCCATAAGGTCCAGCTTTCAGATAATGACTGCGCCGTCAATATTTGTAAAAATGCTGCTGTTGGTTTCTGTCTGATCCATCGCCGTTACCACCGTGCGGTTCGGCACGTTCACGATAAACGCCAGCGAATCGACCAGAACTAACGATTCATTGATCCCTTTCTCTCCTGCCTGCCTCACCCCGTTTTCCAATCGCGCGTTCATTGCTTCGGTCAGATTGATGTTGCGGTCTAAAAGCCTCATCGACGCGTGGCGGGAAAATTTCAGGCTGGACTGTTCCATCACCTGCCGGCTCTGCTTCTGCCGCAGAATCTCTTCAAATGATACATCGGCAGCCGCGTCCTCTTTCTTAACCGCTCCCTGCGATAAATACTGACCGGCGATCTGTTCGATCGAGGCAAACTGGTTATTGATCTTATTCATGCCTACACCTCCCTGTCAGGCCTAAACAGTTCCCTCCCCTGCAGCATCTCCGCTGCCGTCGGAACCTTCTGCTCCGCCGTTTCCTTCCGTGGAATCACCGGCTGCTCCGGAACTTTCCGCCTGATTGGCTTCTTCCGCCGCCAGAAGCTGCTTTAAGCGTGCTTCCGCGCTTTCAAGCGCTGCAAGATCCGAATCTTTCACAAAACGTTTCTGGTAATCGGTCATGCTGTCATATACGGCGCGCACTTCCTCAACCGCCCCTTTATAGATCGTCTGCATATTCTCTTCCGACGGAAGCAGGGATACCATTTCCGCAAACGTCTTGGAAAGCGTAACCGCTTCGTAATAATCGGAATCCGCAACCGTATCGAGGGCAGAGATCGGATAAAGCCCGTCGTTTACCGATAAATAGATCTCTCCGTTCTTATAAAGGATATAATCGACTTTGCCGTCGATGTAGGTTTCCTTTCCGGTTGTTTCATTCACGTCTTTGATGATGACATGCTTGCCGACCAGATTGTTCGCCATCTGTTCTTCCTGGCTCTCCGCCATGTTCAGCGTCGCCTCTACCTGCGAGAAGGTCGCAAGCTGCGCAACGTAATCGGTGTTGCTGCTTGGTTCTAACGGATCCTGATACTGCATTTCCGCGCATAACAGCTGCAAAAACTGGTCGTATCCCAGATTCGAGCCGAGCGCTTCGGTGTCTTTCTTGGAACTGTCCGTATATTCGTACTGCAGTTCTCCGTCAACTACCGGTGCTACAATCGCCATAATCTGCTCCTTTCTGCCTTATGCGGTAAGGTCTACCGAATTTCCATTGTCTTTCATGATCTGCGCTGCAAGCGCTTCCTCTTCCGTCATAAGCCCGGCCATCTCATCGAGGGAATTCAGCTGGAGATTCCTTCTTGCGGTCCTTGCTTCTTCCCGGCTGCTTTCCTTCTGCTCTTCCCGCTTCTGGTTCTGCTCGAGATTCTGCTCAAACTCATGGGTGGATACCGTAACTTCAATCGCGTCGACCTTGACGCCCGCCTGATTTAAGCTCTCCCTGAGATTGACCGCCTGTACTTCGAGTGCTTCCCTTACGACTTCGTTCTGCGCGGTGATCTGCGCATGGACAATGCCTTCTTTCTCGCTGATATGCAGATAAATCTTACCCAGATTCTCCGGATTCAGCTGCATCTCGATCGAAGCGCTTTCCGTTCCCGTGACCAGCTTCACGCTGTCGGCGATCTGGCGGATGATGTCCATGGCATCCACGGATGAATACGAAACCGGCTCCTGTGCGGCCTGCGGAACTTCTACTGCGTTCTGCTGCGGTGTATGAAGCGCCGTCTGTCCGTCCATCTGGGATCCGCCCTGCGAAAGATTTCCGGAATCCGTTTCCGCCCGTTCTTTCGGCTGTACGGTTTCGGTTCTGCTTTCGGAAGCGTTTTCGCCGTTTTCCCGTTCGATCGTCACTTCCACCCGGCGTTCCTGTGCGCCGGAAGCTTCTTCGGCTTCCTCTTCCTGCGGGATCACACGGGCTCCTTGTGGATTTTCCGTCTGCTCCGTAGCTGCTGCATCCGTTGCCGGTGTTTCCGGAAGTTCTTCCTCTGTCGTAAGAACCGTTCCGCCCTCCGCAGTTTCGGTCTGCTGTGCAGCAAGCACCAGTTCTTCAAACTCCTGCGGTTTTAACCCGAGCTCCTGCATCAGATCTTCGCCCATCCGGCCGATCCGGCTGAACAATTCCTGAAACTGCGGGCTTAACAGCAGTTCGGTCTGATCCATTCCCGAAAGCTGCATGACCACATCGGCCAGCTTCTGCGGATCCAGAAGGTCGAAAACCGTGTATCCGAGCTGCGATAGCGCTTCCTGTACGGCTTCCTGCGATACGCCGAGCTCTTCCGCTGTCAGTTCCGTCACGTCTTCGCTAAACTGCGCGATCTCTTCCCCGGCATCCTCTGTTATCTGGGAAAGCGCCGGATCCTTCGCCGTTTCTACCGAGTTGTCCTTATAGCGGTAACTCTCATAAGCGCTTCCGGTATCCGAAACCGGCTTCGTTTCCGCAGCGGAACTTTTCGGCATGAAGTCCTTCTGGCTCGTCATCTGATTCATCACCGAAGAAAATGCCGATGCCAGTTCGTCCATGGTCTTCCGGTTCTTCCGTTCCAGAGCGGCTCCGGCCGTTTGCTGCGGCTTTACTGCTCCCATGCCTGTTACATTGGCTCCTGTCAACTTCCTGCTCCTCCTTTCTTGGATTTTCTTTTTCTTACTTACGGCTATTCCGAAGGCTGCATGATCGCGGTCAGCCTTGCGGCCGTTTCCACATCCATCTTCCCGAGAATATCCGCCCGCGACTGGGTATCCATGTTCAGCAGTATCGCCGCCACCAGATCCAGATCGTCGGTCATTGTATTGAAAATAGCCGCCGCTTCCGCGGGTTTCATGGAGGAATAGGTCTGTGCGTAGTCCTCAACCTCCTGGCTGTAAGTAAGCTGTGCCACTACCTGCTTATATAAGACTTCCGCATTTGCGGGATCGATGCTCTCGTAATAAGTCTTATATTCATTTATATCGGGCGCTGAGTCCGAAAACACAACATCTTCGTAAAATTTTTCCTGTAATTTTTCAAATTCCGCCTGTTCGTCCCGGTATTTGGCAAGATCCGTGACCTGTTCCTGAAGATCCGCGATCGTCTGGGCGTCCGCCGCCGCCTTGCTTCCGGCGTCATCCAGCGCAAGCTCCAGCTCTTTGATCCGCGCGATCGCCTCGTCCAGGGAATCAAACTGATGTTCGGTGTCCTCGATCAGGTCTTCGCCGTCCGAAGTCTCCGGAAGGATCCGGTTCACATACGGCACGTCTTTCAAAAGCGGCGCCAATACGGTCGAACCGAAACCGCCCACATCCGCCTTGATCAGGATCGCGATAATGCCGAGCCAGATAATGATGATCAGAAACGTCACGAAAACAAGCGCGACCTTGCTGCTGAGCTTCTCCTCTTCGGTTTCTTCCTCGTTTTCGCCTTTTTTCTTCTTTTTTTCTTCTTTTTCGCGTTTTTTCTTTTCTTTTTTGTCTTTCTTCTCATCCGGAGTATTTTCCAGTTCTTCTTTCTCTGCCATCCCTGTTCTCCTTTACCTTGCGTTATAGGTATAGCTTACCAGTTCGTCCACTTCCTTGCTTTCGGTATCGCGCAGTTCCTTCTTGAAATCGTCGAAGGCGTGCTCCTTTAGCTTCTCGTGGGTTTTGCGCTCGATCATGACGTTGCTGAGCGCGATCCTCGCGTCCTCCATCTCGCGCTCCGCCTTGTGGACTTCCACCATCTGGCGGCGGATCAGCACGCGCATGGAATCGACCGCCTCTTTCGCATTACGCACCTTCCGAAGGTCGAGATCCCCCTCCATCGTGCTGCGCAGCTGCTTTTCATAGCCGATCCTGCGGATCAGCATTTCCTGCAGCTTCTTCTGCTCGGCCTGATATTTCTGGCTTGCAAGCCCGTAGGCGATCTTCGCCTGTTCTTCCAGTTTCATTTTGATGTTTAAGATGTTCTGCATCCGGTACTGAAACTTTGCCATACGCCCTCCCGTATGCTCTTTCGTGTATTGCACGCGCGCTGTCTGTGCCCATTATTGATATACATGATCTGCGCGCGTGATCTATACGCATTATTCTGCAAATACTTCTCCTAAAAGCGAGATCTCTTCGTCAAACAAAAACTTCTCATCGGTTCCCTGGCACAGAAACTCATTGATCTTTTTGATCTTCTGGATCGCATAATCAATGTCCGGGTTCGAGCCGGGTTTGTACGCGCCGATGTTGATCAGATCCTCCGCCTCGTTATAGGTCGCGAGCACGCTTTTCAGCCGTCCGGCCAGCTGCTTATGCTCCGGAGCCGCGATCGAGCTCATGACACGGGAAATACTCTGCAGAATGTCGATCGCCGGATAGTGGTTCTTATGCCCCAGCTTGCGGTCTAAGATGATATGCCCGTCTAAGATTCCGCGCGCCGTGTCCGTGATCGGTTCATTAAAGTCATCGCCGTCGACCAGTACCGTATAAAGCCCGGTGATCGAGCCGCGGTCAGATGTCCCGGCGCGTTCCAAAAGCTTCGGAAGCTCCGAATAGACGCTCGGCGGATAGCCGCGCGTAACCGGCGGTTCCCCGGACGCCAGCCCGATCTCCCGCTGCGCCATGGAAAAACGAGTCAGGGAATCCATCATCAGAAGTACGTCCTTTCCCTGATCCCGGTAATATTCCGCGATCGCCGTCGCCGTTTTCGCCGCCTTGTTGCGGATCAGCGCCGGTTTATCGGAAGTCGCCACCACAACAACGGAACGCGCCATGCCTTCCGGTCCCAAATCGCGCTCGATAAATTCCCGCACTTCCCTGCCGCGTTCCCCGATCAGGGCGATCACATTGATATCCGCCCGTGTGTTCCGCGCAAACATGCCTAAAAGCGTGCTCTTTCCGACGCCGGAACCGGCAAAAACGCCGATACGCTGCCCTTTTCCCACCGTGATCAGCCCGTCGACCGCTTTCACGCCCAGCGGGAGCACTTCGTTTATGATCTTGCGGCTCATCGGATCCGGCGGCGGCGCCTCGATCGAATACTCATCGTTTCCGTCAATGACGCTTCCGTCCGTTGTCCGCCCGATTCCGTCCAAGGTCTTTCCGAGCAGGTGATCCCCTACCAAAACAGATAATGGATGTCCCGTATTCTCTACGATACATCCAACACCTACTCCCTCCACATTGTCGAACGGCATCAGGATCAGCTGGGATTCATGGAATCCAACCACTTCCGCCATGACATAATCCTGCATGTCTTTGTTCAGGAAAATACGGCATAAGTCGTTCAGCCTTGCTTCCGGACCAATTGATTCAATTGTAAGCCCCACTACCTTGACGACTCTGCCGTAGCTGCGGTAGTAGCGCCTGTCGATCAGCTGTAAATATTTTTCCGCTTCTTTTACCACAAAACAATCCCATCCTTTAACTGCAGAGCGAACGGATATCCTTCTCCAGATTGGAAAGCTCCATATCGATCCCGCAGTTAAAAATTCCATAGTCTGTTTCGATCTGGCAGTCCCGCCCGTTCAGATTCATGTCATTGACGATCTCGATCGAAACATCGCTTCCGATCCGCTCCCGGATGTCATCCAGATGGGATTCCAGGAAATGGCGGTTCGTTTCCGCAACCCGGATCCGGAAGGAACGGCCGACGTCAATATTCATCAGGGTATTCTTCACCAGATACAAAAGGATCTCTTTTTTATCATCAAACTGAATGTGAAATACCTTATCAAACACCTGGATCAGCGCGTCGATAATATCGGATTCGAGTTCTTCCTCCCGCTTCCGGTATGCGGCGGTCAGCTCCGCCTTGTGCTGTTCCAGTTCTTCTTCCATCTTTGCCTTATGCTGCGCAAGCTCCTCCTGCATCATCTGCAGCCCCGCGCTGTAGCCTTCGTTCCGCTTCTCTTCAAAAAGGACCTGCCCTTTCTGGTAAGCGTCGTTCATCATAAAATCCGCACTGTCTCTTGCCTTGTCTAAAATCTGCTTTGCTTCCCTGCGGGCCTCCTCGATCAGTTCCTGCGGATCCGGTTCCGGTTCCGGCTCGATCTCTTCCGCTGCAAGTCCTTCCCGAAAGCCGTCTTCCGATTCTTCCTGCGACTCATCGCCCAGACGGAGGGAGAGCGCAAGCTCGCGCATACGCGCTTCCATCCGTTCGTTGGAATTGATCACTCTGGCATCTGTCGCCGCCGCGTTGATATTATACGTTTTCAAAAGATTCGGCACCCTAGACAACAATATCGTCACCTCCACCACGGGAAATTACAATCTCTGCTGCATCCTCTAACTTGCGGATCACGCCAACAATCTTCTGCTGCGCTTCTTCGACATCCTTCATACGTACAGGGCCCATAAATTCCATATCTTCCTTGATCATAGCAGCCAGACGCTTCGACAGGTTGCGGAATACCGCATTCTGCACTTCTTCGGAAGTACTCTTCAGCGCCAGCTCCAGATCGGCGTTATCAACATCACGCAGCACACGCTGGATCGCACGGTCGTCCAGAAGAAGGATATCCTCGAATACGAACATCTTCTTGCGGATCTCGTCCGCCAGTTCCGGCTCCTCGATCTCCAGAGACTCCATGATATGTTTCTCGGTACCGCGGTCTACGTTGTTCAAAATGTCGACGATCGCATCGACGCCGCCCACGATCGTGTAATCCTGATTGACCAGAGAGGCCAGCTTTCTTTCCAATACGCGCTCCACTTCCTTGATAACATCCGGCGAAGTCCGGTCCATCATCGCAATACGCTTCGCCACATCCGCCTGTGTTTCCGGCGGCAGGGAACCCAGCACCATAGACGCCTGCTGCGCCGACAGATAGGACAGGATCATCGCGATCGTCTGCGGATGTTCGTCCTGGATGAAGTTCAACAACTGGCTCGGCTCGGTCTTTCGCACAAACTCGAACGGCCGCACCTGCAGCGACGCCGTCAGCTTCGCAATCACGCCCTGCGCCTTGTCCTCGCCGAGCGCTTTCTCCAACAGTTCCTTGGCGTATGCAATACCGCCCTCCGCTATGTACTGCTGTGCGAGGCAGACCTGATAAAACTCGTCTAAAACGTCCTCTTTGACCTGCGGCGATACGCTTCTGGTATTCGCGATCTCCAGCGTCAATTCTTCTATTTCATCTTCTTTGAGGTGTTTAAATATCGTAGCCGCTTTCTCCGGTCCCAGTGTGATCAAAAGGATCGCAGCTTTCTGTACCCCGCTATAAGACTCCTCGCTCATCTACTACTCCCAATCTTCATTCAGCCAGTTGCGCAGCAGCATGGCAACGGCATCCGGTTTTTCATCAACAAATTTCTCGATCAGTATGCGGACTTCGGACTTATCCGAATATCCGATATCATCCAGCATTTCCTGCTCTGCAGTGGATTCCAGCAGCGCCTCCACCGAAAGCTCCGGTTCCGGCTCCGGCTCCGGCTGCTTCCTCGTACTGCGGAATACCACAAACGCCAGCAGCGCAAAGATCAGGACTGCAAGCACGATCTGCAGGATATCGCTTAAAGCGCGTCCGGATCCCTGTTCCACAAAGTCCGGCCGTTCAAACGTGCGGAACGTAATGTTCTCCACCGGGATACCGGTGATATTGGAAACCGCCTCGATATCTTCCTGCGCCGTCTCCACTTCCTGGGTTCCGTTGTTCGCCGCCTGAAATTCCTCAAACGTCATATCATCAAGCTGTCCGGAAGCCTCTAACTGTTCCTCGCTGTAGAGGATCGTCCGCGTCGCGGTGACGGTGATCGAAGAGGCGTCGTACTGGATATCCCCGCCGGAGGATTTCCGGTTCGTGATCCGCTCGCTCGTCGCATAATTCGTATCCGTCTCGGAAACCGACCAGCTTCCGTATTCTCCGTTTTCCAGCATATAATCCGTGGTGTCGTCATTCGTATCCGTTCCCGGCACGGCCGCGACATTGCCGTCGGCTGTCGCATCGTAGGTCGACTGGGAATTGATCGGCCCCGTCGCCGAACCGTCCGCCGTATAATACTCATGCGTCGCTTCATCCACGTCGCTGAAATCAAACACGAGATTCGCGCCCGCCTTCACATCGGAATACATGCCCGAATCCCTCAGGAGAGCCTCCACCTTCTGCGCCACCTGCGCCTCCTGCTTCGTCTTGGAGTTCAGCTGCGAGGAAACCGCGCTGAACGAAGAATTGGCATCCTCTCCGGAATAGAGCAGATTGCTCTTGTTGTCAATGATCGTAATGCCCTTGGTGGACTCGTTCCCCAGCTCGGTTGCGACGAAACGCGCGATCCCGTACACCTGCTCCTCGCTGAGATCGCGGCTCGGCGTGATCGTTACCGAAGCGGTTCCCTCCTCTTCTTTCGAAAGGATCGTACCGTCGTTGTTCGGCAGCGTCACATTGACGATCGCCGCATCGATATTGTCCAGACTGCTTAAGTCGTTTGCAAATTTACTGTTCAGATAGGCGATGTATTTCTTCTGCTTATCTTCCGAAGTCGTGGAAAAGCTTCCGTCCACCACGCTCTCGATGCTGTATCCCTGCGTCGGGATCTCATTCTCCGCCAGCAGATAATTCGCCTTTGCCTCGTCCCTGGCATCGACCTGAAAGACAAGCCCGTCGCCGTTTACCTTATAATCAATGGAAGTATCGCTCTGCAGCAGCGTATCGACTTCGCTCGCCTGCTTCAGATCGTCGCAGACGATCAGCGTCACCATAGTCGGCCTGGAAACGGCAAACGCCAGGATTCCGAGGGAAAGCAGCACGACCGCCGTAATACTGATGATCAGAACGCGCTGTTTGTTATTAAATTTCTTCCACCATTCCAATACCCGTTCCAGGATTTTCTGTATTCGTTCCGGCATTGTGATTACCCCTTACCATTCATAGAATTAAGATCCGCCCATCCGGTTAAATGGACATTCTCATCAGTTCCTGATAACCGTCGATGATCTTATCACGGACGGCTACCGTATATTGAAGCGCAACAGACGCTTTCGTCTCCGCAACCAGAAGGTCATGCGTATTCTCCGATTCCCCTAAGGCAAAGCGGATCTCTTCCGACTCCGCGGTATTCTGCAGTTCATTCGTCTCTTTGAGCGAATCCATCATCGACGCTAAAACGGAACCGAAAGACTCGTCCCCCGCCTTCGTCAGCTGACGTTCTTCTGCAAATGTTTTCAGATAATCAGACTGAATCCCTGTCAGTGAAGCAATATCCATGATCGTTCTCTCCTTTTATCCTCGATGTGCACCCGGTTACTGTCCGATCTGGAGTCCCGCCTGCGCCATGCTCTTGCTGGCGTTAAACGCCGTAGCGTTCGCTTCATAGGCTCTCGTCGCATCGATCAGATTCGTCATCTCCGTTACGGTATTGACGTTCGGATAAAATACATATCCGTTCTCATCCGCGTCCGGATTCGCCGGATCGTAAGTCTCAATAAAATCGTTCTCATAGTCTTCGGTCACTGTCACGACCTTCACGCCGTTTCCTACGCGGGCATTCTTGGACGCCGAAAAATACTGGGAAAACGGGGTAACGTCCCGCTCCGCGAAAGTAACGACCTTCCTGCGGTACGGATCGCCGTCCGCCGTCCGCGTGGTATGGACGTTTGCGATATTCTCGGCAATGATATCCGTGCGGAACCGTTCCGCCGTCATGCCGGACGCATTGATATTAAACGCCTGAAATAAACTCATTGCTTATCTCTCCTTTGCCTTTATAACTGATCGTTTCTATATTATTAATTGCTCATTTCATTACTTGATCACATCTCTCATGCGGGAAAATTCCGAACTGATGCTGGTGGTCAGTCCCATGTACTTTAACTGTTCCGACGCCAGTTCGACCGATTCCGTATCGATATCCACGTTGTTGCCGTCCAACCGGTAGGACAGGTTGGCGTAATCCCGGTAAACGTTCGGATTCAGGCGGTTTAGATCGGCGCTGTTTACCTTGCTGTCCAAAGAACGGTACTGATAGTTCTTCAGTTCCTCCCGCAGCGTCCCTTCAAAATCCAGATCCTTCCGCTTATAGCCCGGAGTATCCACGTTCGCGATGTTGTTGCTTAAGAGGTCTTCCCTCCTCCAGCTGGCGTCCGCCGCCTTGTCCAGAACATCGATATAATTAAATGCAGTCGATTGAATCATTCAAATCCCTCCTCTACCATATACCCCTGAATACTCTATCATAATTTATTATAATTTATCTTTGGAAAAACACAAGCATTTTTTTCGATTATTTACATGATGTTGTGCTTTTTTCCATTTTTAGGTACAACATCTATGCCGGGCGCGGAATTTTTCTTGTCAGAACAGAAAAAAGGACTTATAGCAGACTATAAATCCTTTTATGCGGTCCCTTCCCTGGAACAATGATTCACTTCGCGCCTTTGCGCCTCAGCTGATCGAGCTCGTCGAACACGACGTCGTTTAAGACCTTGATGTACGTCCCCTTCATGCCGGACGAGCGGGATTCGATCACGCCCGCGCTCTCAAACTTGCGGAGTGCATTGACGATCACCGACCGCGTGATCCCGACCCGGTCTGCGATCCTGCTGGCAACCAGAACGCCTTCGTCCCCTTCAAGTTCATCGAAGATATGTATGATCGCTTCCATCTCCGAAAAGGAAAGCGTGCCGATCGCCGACTTGACGATCTGGAGCTTCCGGGCTTCCTCGGCGTTCTCTTCATTCACGGAACGCATCATCTCTAAGCTGACGACGGTCGTACCGTATTCCGTCAGGATAATGTCGTCGATTCCGTATTCCTTCTCATTCCGGTACTCAAACAGCGTCCCTAAGCGCTCTCCCGCGATATCGATCGGCGTGATGATCGCGCGGTACTTGCGGGTGTCTTCTCCGAAGCCGAGCGTCTCCAGATTGACATTCTCCTTGGTGGAAAGGATTCCTAAGAGGCGTTCGTTCAACATCGGATCGATATACTCCCCGACCTTTCCCACCAGAAGCTCATGACATTCGTCCACGCCGCTGCATACGCTCGAACCCAGAACCTTGCCTTTCTTGCTGATCACAAGGATATCGGAGTCAAGGATTCCGGTGAGCACTTCGCAGATGTCGTTAAATACTACCTTTGAAGAACTGTTGTTGTGCAGCAGTTTGTTGATCTTACGGGTCTTATCCAGCAGTTGTACGCTCATGCCATTCCTCCTGTCCGTATATATAGCTTATAAAATCGTTATCATAGCATAGTGTACCATAATTTTTCAGACAATTCAAGGATAACACCGATCATTTCACCATCATTTTTCCTCTGCCGCAGCGCTTACATAACCGCACTGTTCATCGGCACACGCCAGCTTATTCCCCTTCGCGATCATATAGCCGCCGCAGCGCGGGCACTTCTCGCTGACCGGCCTGCCCCAGCTCATGAAATCACATTCCGGATTGTCGATGCAGCCGTAGTATTTGCGCCCTTTGCGCGTTTTTTTCAGAACGATGTCCTTCCCGCATTTCGGGCAGGCGACGCCGATCTTCTCATAATACGGCTTGGTATTGCGGCATTCCGGGAAACCCGGACACGCCAGAAATTTGCCGTGCGGGCCGTATTTGACGACCATGTTCCTGCCGCAGACGTCGCAGACCTCTTCCGTGACTTCGTCCTCGATCGTGACTTTCTCCAGATCCTTCTCCGCGGCCTCGACCGCTTTCTCCAGATCCGGATAAAAATTTGATACGACGGTCTTCCAATTGACTTTCCCGTCCGCAACCCCGTCGAGCAGCGATTCCATGTTGGCGGTAAAATGTTCGTCGACGATCGTCGGGAACGATTCCTTCATAATGGAATTGACCACTTCGCCGATCTCCGTCACATAGAGGTTGCGGTTCTCCTTGGTGATATAGCGCCGCGCAATGATCGTGGTAATCGTCGGGGAATAGGTGCTCGGCCGGCCGATACCCAGCTCTTCTAACGCCTTGACCAGCGACGCTTCCGTGTAATGCGCCGGCGGCTGGGTGAAGTGCTGCTTCGGCTCAAATTCCGCAAGGGTGAGCTTCGTGCCTTTCTCCAGCGAACGGGAAAGCACGGTTTTGTCCTCTTTTTCCGCGTCCGCTTCCGTATAGGCCGACATAAAGCCTTCGAACGCGATCTTAGAGGCGGATACATGGAACCGGTACTCTCCCATTCCGATCGTGACGGTCGTCGTTTCGTATACCGCGTTGGCCATCCGGCTTGCGGCAAAACGCTTCCAGATCAGCTGGTAAAGGCGGAACTGGTCGCGGCTTAACGAATCCTTGATCTCCGACGGCGTACGTCCGATGTCGGTCGGGCGGATCGCTTCGTGGGCGTCCTGGATCTTGCCGGAGTCCTTCTTTGCGCCTTCTCCGATGGATACAAACGCGTCCCCGTAGACCTGACGGATAAATTCCCGCGCCGCTTCGTCCGCTTCCTCCGAGATACGCACGGAATCCGTTCGCAGATAAGTAATCAGGCCGACGGTTCCCTGCCCTTTCACTTCCACGCCTTCATACAGCTGCTGCGCGATCCGCATGGTCTTGGAGATCGGGAAATTCAGCGCCTTCGAGGCTTCCTGCTGCAGGGTGCTCGTCGTAAACGGCAGCGGGGCCTTCTTGACGCGTTCGCCCTTTTTGACTTCAAGCACCTGAAATTCCTGTCCTTTGGCTTCCGCTAAGATCCGGTCGATCTCTTCTTTCGAAGAAATGGCGATCTTTTCATTCCCTTTCCCGTAAAGTTTCGCC
>CANQDS010000019.1 GCA_947593655.1 uncultured Lachnospiraceae bacterium
GGCTGAAGCGAATGTTGACGATTGAAGGATTGATTTCAGTGCTTGGCTTATGCCTGACCTGTTTCGGTCTCGGATACACTATCGGAAGCAAAGATAATGATAAAACACAGAAATAGCCGCCCCCAACCAAAGGATACGGCTATAGCTGTAACTAAATAATTGGGCTAACCGTTGACCGGCAGCTCCTGTTGGACATCTGTTTGCGCAGATGTCCTTCTTGATTTCTAAAAGCATTATACCACCACTTCGGGCGTCCTGCAAGAATTTTTCCACAATTATCTCTATATCTCTATTCTATAGCCCGATATCCGTCAAAATCCTTCCTGTAAGGTAAAGCCTCCCCTGTCCGGAAAGTTTCACCCTCTCGCCCGCCCGCAGCAATACTTATATTTCTTGCCGCTGCCGCACGGGCACGGTTCATTCCGTCCTACTTTTTTCCCGACGATGACCGTTCCGGACTTCTTCTGCTCCATATAAAGGCGCTTGCGCGTTTCCTCATCAAAAATATCGTTCCACGCCGGAAGGTTGTACAGCCAGTCCGCTTTCGCGTCCACCATGTTCTTGTAGAGCTTTTCTTTATCGAACGCAAGGCTGACATGCGTATCCTTCTCCATTTCCTCGATCGGATTCGGTGTGATCAGGCTGTCGTTGATCCCGTCCAGAAAACCGGTCATTTCCATAATGGAAAGGCTGTACTTCTCTGCAAGCTCCTCTACGGTTCCTTCCACGACTTCCTCCGGAGCCGCCAGCAGTTTCTCGTAAACGCCCTGCTCCAGCCGGAAATAATTCTGCCAGAACCTCTGGATCCCTTCCTTTCCCGCTTTCTCATTATAAGCAATCTTATGCCATTCCTGTAAAAGTGCCATTGTCTGCAACTCCACCTTTCTCTTTTTCTGATCCTGTTTATGTACTGCGCACATGCTACATCATAGCATACCGCTTTTCATAACGCAAATAAAACGCAGCCAGCGAACTACATCTACTTCCGCTTCCAGTTCCCGAACAGGTTCTTCTTAAAACGAGCCAGATCTTCCTCCCCCTGCGCGCAGCCGTGGTGCGAAGCCTTCTCATAATAATAAACGGCTTTATTGATATTCACCGGCACGCCCAGCGCTTTTTCATGGATCTCGCCCAGCGCATGGTACGCATTCCCCTGATTGTGGTTTCTGGTCGAGGAACACTCCGCAAAATAACGGTGCGCCAGCGGATAATTCTTCTCACAGCCGCCAACCCCGTTCAGATAGCAGTAGCCCAGATAGTATTTTGCCGAGATCTTTCCCTGCGAAAGCGCTTTCTCCGACCATTCCCGGCATTTTAAGAAATCCTGCGGAACCAAAGGCGTTCCTTCAAAATAATAGCGGGCGACATATTCCATCGAACCAGCGTGGTCCTGTTCGGCGCTTTTTAAGAAAAACGCAAACGCCTGATCCGGATCCTTCGGCACGCCCCAGCCCTTGTGGTAGCAGCGCCCGACGTTATAACTGCCGAATTTGTTCCCGCGCGCATCCGCTTCGCAGAAATTCCGGTACGCTTCGTTGTCGTCCGCTTCCGTTCCGTACCCGCTCAGATAGATGATCCCCAGAGAATTAAAACAGCTGGCGTTGCCCTGCGCCGCGCCGCGTTCCGCCCAGATCCGCTGCTGCTCGTAATTTTTCAGTTCGCCGTAATCATACGAAACATCGTAGCAGCCCGCGCCGCTGATCTGCACCAGATCCTTGAATTCTTCCGCAAACGCAACCGCCGCTTCGCGGTCGCGCAGAATCCCGTTCCCGCCGTTGGCAAGAATGCGGTACATATTCTGATACGCCGGAATGCAGCCCTGACGAGCCGCCATTTTAAACCACCGGAGCCCTTCCTCTGCGTTCTTCGACTCCCTGCTGTTAAACTCGTCCTGCGGCTCCTGCAGCGCCGCGATATCCTGCCAGTAATAGAACAGCCCGACCGCATACTGAGCCATGGCGTCCCCTTCCTGGGCGCGTTTTTTCACCGCTTCAAAAGAATCCGCCAGCGGACGCTGCATAGCGTCTTCCAGCTCGCCCTTCAATTCGCCGTAGCGTTTGGCTCCCAGCACGCACAGATCGCTCCCCAGTTCGATCCCCGTCTGGAAAAACCGGACCGCCTTCTTTTCATCTTTTGCCGTATCGCCGTCGCCCCAGGCGTCCCGCGCCAGAAAATAATAAGCATCTGCTTCCTTCTCCTCCGCTGCCTGTTCCAGCAATTGCACCCCCCCGGAATACTGCTCCGGGTCAGCCTGAAAATACAGTCTGGAAATTCCCTGTTCCACTTCTTCTGAATAAAATCCACTCATACCTCTTATCCTCTCTTTTGTACCCCTGTCTTTGCTATTATATCCGTGAATCCCGTTTTCGTCAAATCTGTTACTGTTTCATGTTCTTACGCATCCAGACAGCAAGGTGTCTGGATGCTGTATGAACCGTAACACTCATCTGCATCCTGTTTGCCAGTTCCTCTTTTCCGGCTTGACGCAGCCGCCTTTTTTCGCTATGATGAAAGAAAAAAAGGAGCCTTTTTATATGAAGAAAATCAAACGGATCCTCGCCCTCATCGGCGCGGTTTTTCTTGTTTCCCTCTATATCATCACCCTGATCCTCGCGATCACGGACAATTCCGCCTCCATGCGCATGTTCCAGGCATCGATCGTGGCGACAGTGATCATTCCGGGACTGTTCTGGGCGTATTCTTTTATTTATCGTCTGTTGAAAAAATATTTTGGAGATTCCAAATGACCGGTTCTTTGCTGAAAAATTCTGGAGATTCCAAATGATTCGTTTTTCCCGGAAAGACCTTCCCCGCCTTCTGCAGGAAAGGTCTTTTTTGATCCAACGCGCAGGTTCTTATTTGGAAAGCGGCGACTTTCGGTAAATAATGTCCTCTCTGCCCGGTCCGTTGGAAACCATCGTGATCGGGAAACCGATCTGCTGCTCGATAAACTCGATATAGTTCCGGCAGTTTTCCGGCAGTTCCTCGTAAGTCCGGATTCCCCGGATGTCGCATTTCCAGCCCGGAAGGCTCTTTAATACCGGTTTTGCCTTTTCCAGCAGAGGCGTAACCGGAAAATCAGCCGTAACTTCCCCGTTGATCTCATAACCGATGCATACCGGGATCTCATCCAGATAGCCGAGCACATCCAGCACGGTAAACGCCACGTCGGTTGTTCCCTGCAGACGGCACCCGTACCGGGAAGCAACGCAGTCGAACCAGCCCATCCGCCGCGGCCGTCCGGTTGTTGCACCGTATTCACCGCCGTCGCCGCCGCGCCGCCGCAGTTCGTCGGCCTCTTCCCCGAAGATCTCGCTTACGAAAGCACCCGCGCCCACGGCCGAAGAGTAGGCCTTGCATACGGTGATGACCTGCCTGATCTCATACGGCGGGATCCCCGCTCCGATCGCCCCGTAAGCGGCCAGCGTCGAAGACGAAGTAACCATCGGATAGATTCCGTGATCCGGATCTTTTAAAGTTCCCAGCTGGCCTTCCAGAAGAATTGTCTTTCCCTCTTTGACGGCCTGATCCAGAAACAGGGAAACGTCGCACACATACGGCGCGATCTGGTCGCGGTATCCGTGAAGCGTCTCCAGCAGTTCCTGCGGATCGATCAGCGGCTTGTGGTACAGATGCTCTAAAAGCACGTTCTTCTGCTCCGCGATCCGCACGGTCTTCTCCTTTAACAAATCATCGTCAAATAATTCGCTGACCTGAAAACCGATCTTGGCATATTTATCCGAATAAAACGGCGCGATCCCCGACTTGGTGGAACCAAAGGATCTGCCGCCGAGCCGTTCCTCTTCGTACTGGTCGAACAGAATGTGATACGGCATCACGATCTGCGCCCGATCCGATACCAGAATCTTCGGCATCGGCACGTTCCGGTCGGTGATCGAACGGATCTCCTCAAATAATACCGGAATATTCAGCGCGACTCCGTTTCCGATCACGCTCGTTGTATGGCTGTAAAATACGCCGGACGGCAGGGTATGTAAGGCAAACTTGCCGTAATCGTTTACGATCGTGTGCCCTGCATTGGCTCCGCCCTGAAAGCGGACGATGATATCCGCCTGCTTCGCCAGCATATCCGTAATCTTTCCTTTTCCTTCGTCGCCCCAGTTGGCTCCGACTACTGCTTTTACCATGATTTACTACCTCCTAGTATTTAAGCGGAAATCTTTTTGGAACAGGCCAGTGCGAGCGCGCCCGGTCCGATGTGGCAGGATACGGAAAGCGACAGGGGATTGACGATGATCTCATTATCCGGGAAAGCCTCCTGCACCTCCTGCTTAAACTCCTCCGCCATATCCCGGTCGTAAGTGTAGGCGATCTGCAGATGCATCGCCTTCCCGTCCGGGCTTTGGAACCGCTTCCTGAAATCGTTCTTCATTGTTTCGATCATAATATTCTTCGCCTGTTTCACCGTGCGGGCCTTGGCAAATGCGTCCAGTTTCTCTCCCTGGATCTGCAGCACCGGCTTTAATTTCAAAAGCGTGCCCAGCGCGGCGGCGGCCGGAGTGATCCTCCCGCCTTTCTTCAGATAATACAGCGTATCCAGCATAATGTAGATCGACGAATCGAATTTCGCGTCTTCGAGGATCTTTCTGATCTCTGCGGCGCTCTTCCCCTGATCCGCCAGTTCCTTCGCATCCAGCACCGACTGCCTCTGCGTGACCGAAATCCGCTGGTTGTTGACCACCTGCACTTTTCCGTCGTAATCCTGCGCCAGCATCGCCGCCGTTTCACAGGAACTGCTGAGCCCCGAAGACATCGGGATATAGACGACTTCGTCATGATCCTCCAGAAGGCGGTTCCACTGGTCGGTGACATTCCCGACTAACGGCATCGAGGTCGTGATCTCGCAGTCCTGCTTCAATTTCTCATAAAACTGCTCCTGCGACAGGTCGATATCTTCATAATACATCTGCTCATCAATATAAAATGGCATCGGAAGCACAGTGATCCCGAACGCTTTGCCCTGCGTCTGCGTGATTCCGCTGTTGCTGTCCGTCATAACTGCTGTTTTACTCATGTTCTCCTCCGTTTCCTGACCCATTATAGCATAGCGCAGAAAAAATGAAAAGCTATAAAGTCACAAAACTTTATAGCTTTCCATCCATAGTTACCGCTCACTGGTCGGCCGGCAAACGGTAACTTCGCAAGACCTATTTGTAAATGCGCTTCGCAAACAGAGCCGGGAATTACATCATTCCGCCCATTCCTGCGCCGCCTGCCGGCATTGGAGGAACGTCTTCCTTGATATTGGCTACTGCGGACTCCGTCGTCAGAAGGGTGGATGCAACGGAAGTTGCATTCTGCAGCGCGCTTCTGGTAACTTTAACCGGATCCAAAATTCCGCTCTCTACCATATCCACATATTCTTCCGCCGTTGCGTCAAAGCCGATCCCCTGTGCGGATTCCTTTACTTTGTTGATGATGACCGCGCCTTCCAGTCCGGCATTCGCCGCGATATAGTAAAGCGGGGATTCCAGAGCCTTTAAGATGACCTTAGCGCCGGTCTTCTCATCGCCTTCGAGCTTCTCTGCCAGCTCCGCAACCTTTCTGGATGCGTGGATGTAAGCGGATCCGCCGCCCGCGATGATTCCTTCTTCTACGGCTGCTCTCGTTGCGTTCAGCGCATCTTCCATACGCAGCTTTGCTTCTTTCATTTCCGTCTCGGTTGCAGCGCCGACGCGGATAACCGCTACGCCGCCCGCCATCTTCGCCAGACGCTCCTGCAGCTTCTCTTTGTCGAAATCGGAAGTCGTCTCTTCGATCTGGCCGCGGATCTGCTTGATCCTGCTCTGGATTGCGTCTTTCTCGCCCGCGCCGTCTACGATAACGGTATTCTCTTTCTGTACTTTAACGGATTTTGCACGTCCTAACATATCCATCGTGGTATCTTTCAGTTCCAGGCCGAGATCGGAGCTGATCACCTGTCCGCCGGTCAGTACCGCGATATCCTCTAACATGGCTTTTCTGCGGTCGCCGTAGCCCGGAGCCTTGACTGCTACAACATTGAAGGTTCCGCGCAGCTTGTTGACGATCAGAGTCGTCAGCGCCTCGCCCTCGACATCTTCCGCGATGATCAGAAGCCTTGCGCCGGACTGTACCACCTGCTCCAGCAGCGGAAGGATATCCTGGATATTGGAGATCTTCTTATCCGTGATCAGGATGTACGGATCATCCAGAACGGCTTCCATCTTATCCATATCGGTGCACATATAAGCGGAAAGGTATCCGCGGTCGAACTGCATTCCTTCTACCAGATCCAGCTCGGTTTCCATCGTCTTGGATTCCTCAATGGTGATCACGCCGTCGTTGGTTACTTTCTCCATCGCGTCGGATACTAAAACGCCGACTTCCTCGTCGCCAGCGGAAATCGCGGCTACTTTCGCGATCTGCTCCTTGCCCTTTACCTTCTGGCTCATTTCCTTGAGCGCTTCCACCGCTGCATCGGTCGCTTTCTTCATACCGCGTCTTAAAATGATCGGGTTTGCGCCCGCTTCAAGGTTCTTCATGCCTTCCTGAACCATCGCCTGCGTCAGGACGGTTGCGGTAGTCGTTCCGTCGCCCGCTACGTCGTTCGTCTTCGTTGCTACTTCCTTCACCAGCTGCGCGCCCATGTTCTCGAACGCGTCTTCCAGCTCGATCTCCTTTGCGATCGTTACGCCGTCGTTGGTGATCAGCGGTGCGCCGAATGATTTGTCAAGTACGACGTTTCTTCCTTTCGGTCCCAATGTTACGCGGACGGTGTTCGCCAGCTTATCTACGCCTGCTCCTAATGCTGCTCTTGCTTCTGAACCATATTTGATTTCCTTTGCCATGATCGTTTCCCTCTCTTCTTAATTATTCTACAACTGCCAAAATGTCATTCTGTTTCACGATAATGTATTCCTCGCCGTCCAGCTTCACTTCTGTTCCGGCATATTTGGAATAAATGACCTTCTGGCCTTCTTTGACCTGCATAACGACTTCTTTTCCGTCAACCACTCCGCCCGGTCCTACGGCGATCACTTCCGCTTCCTGCGGTTTCTCCTGTGCAGCTCCGGTTAAGATAATACCGGACTTGGTCGTTTCTTCTGCTTCCAGTTGTTTCAATACAACTCTGTCTGATAATGGTACTAACTTCATTGTAATAGCCTCCTTGATTTTGTTTTATTAGCACTCATTCTGTTTGAGTGCTAACTGATGGTACTATCATAGTTTTTTCCCTACGCAAGCGCAAACGCATCTGTGTGCACTAAATCTTGCTTATACTCATTTTATCTCTTTTTTTCTCACGTTATCTCGTTTTTTCTTTTGTTTTGCGTTTTTATAATTTTTTTAGAATTACAAAAGGTGAATTACAGAATCAGCCGATTACCCGATCAGCCCGTAATGGCGCATCGCATTCCGGATCCCGTCCGCATGAATATCCGTCGTGACATACTCCGCCGCCTCTTTTGCCAGAACAGTACCGTTTCCCATCGCGATCCCGTGCCCGGCATAGCGGAGCATATCCAGATCGTTGACGCTGTCGCCGACGGCATAGGTATCCGCCCGATCCACGCCGAAATGATTGCAGAGCCATTCGATCCCGGTTGCTTTGGACGTCCCTTTCGGCACGCACTCCACCACGTTTCCTTCATGCTCCAGAAAATCCATATCTCCGGAAAGCTCCTGCCGGATGCGCGCATAATCCGTATCCTGCCGGATCACCGCCGAAAATTTGTTGACGCGGATGTCCGGTTCGTAGCCGTTTAAAATCCGCGCGCTCTGCCCCATCTCCCGGAACAGATACTCCACATACGGATCCTCTTCGAACCCTTCCTCATCGATCCAGTGGTATTGCGGGCCTTCCAGCACCACCGGCATCCGGCATTCCTTTAAAATGCGGATCATGCGCTGCACCAGTTCCGGCGGCAGAATGGCCTCGTATAAAATCTTCCCGTCCAGTTCCACATGATTGCCGCACGCCGCAACGATCCCGTCAAAGCCGATGCCAAGAAGCGCTTTGGAACGGATATTCCCGCGCGCCCTTCCGCTGCAGAGAAACGTTTTGTGCCCGTTGGCTTTCAGTTCCGCAATCGTCTTTATTGTGCTTGACGGGATCTGCATTTTTTCATCCCAGATCGTCCCGTCGATATCGAAAAAAATCATTTTACCCACGCTTCTGCCTCCCAAAATTTTTTCCAAAAATTTCTTATCCTTCGTCCTGATCCGTCCTGCCGCCGGTGATCACCCGCACCAGCCGAAAATCCCGGTCCAGCAGCAGAAGATCCGCGTATTTTCCCGGCGAAACAGAACCGATCTGATCATACATGCCGATGCTTTTTGCCGGATCGGCCGTCGCCGCGGCAACCGCCGCCTCTTTGGGGATCCCGAAAGAAACGGCTTTCCGCAGACATTCCATCAGGCTGCTGACGGAACCGGCCAGTGTGCCGTCCGAAAGCACGGCTTTTTTCCCATGCACCGACACCTGCTGCCCGCCCAGCTCATAAACGCCGTCCGAGAGCCCCGCGGCGCGCATGGAATCGCTGACCAGCACAATGCGTCCCGGAAACAGGGCAAATGCCGCCCGCACCATGCTTTCATGCACATGCACGCCGTCGCAGATCAGTTCCGCCATGCAGCCCGGCGTATCCATTGCCGCTCCCGCCGGGTCCGGACTGCGGTGCGCAAACGGCATCATGGCGTTGAACAGATGCGTGATATGATCCGCCCCCGCTTCCAGCGCCCGCTTTGCCGTCCGGTAATCCGCTTGCGTATGCCCCAGGGAAAAAACAAGCCGGCCGCGGAATGCTTCGATCAGTTCCGCCGCGCCCTCCAGTTCCGGCGCGATCGTTACCAGCCGGATCCGGTTTGCGCTCCTGCTGATGCATCTGCTTAAAAATTCCCGATCCGGCTTCCGAAGATACGCTTCGTTCTGCGCGCCTTTCTTCTGCGGCGACAAAAAAGGACCTTCCAGATGAAGCCCCAGCATCCGCGCCTGTTTTTGGGGAACGGATTCCCATTTCCCGGCAAGCGCGCAGATTTCCTGTATCCGCTCCGCAGGAAGGCTCATGACCGCCGGACAGCAGGAAGTAACGCCGTTTGCCCGCTCAAAGGCAAGCACCGTGTTCCAGCCTTCCGGATCTCCGTCGGAAAAATCCGCCCCGGCCGCTCCGTGGAGATGGACGTCCACCAGTCCCGGAATGACGTACATTCCTTCCGCGTCGATCGTCTCTTCTTCCTCCGGCGCTGCCGGACGCCCGGCGGCGTACTCCGCTTCCGTACAGAACCTTCCGTTCCGGATCCACACATCGCGCTGCCGGAATTTCCGGTCTTCTTCAAATACCAGTCCGTTTTGAATCCTCATGGTCAGGTTCTCCTTTTTCCACAATTGTTTCTATCCGTGAACAACGAATCCGGCCTGCCGGATTCTTCGTGCCCGAATGCAGCAAAAGATTTCCTATCGGGCAAGGAAATGAGCCCAGGCATCACGCTTGGGCTCGTTGTTCCGCCGGGCTACCACTGTTCCGCCATGCCCAGCTCTTTCACCAGTTCATACAAACGCTTGGTATACTGCGTCCGGTTTTTCTGCGTATAAATCTCAATGGCCTGTTCCCATGTCAGCCCGTAATCCTGCGACAGGGACTCCGCGATCGCGCTCTCCACTTCCTCGAGCTGTGCGGTGCACTCATACTGCGCGGCACCTTCCCGGTTGACCTCGCAGCGCCCCGCCGCACAGATCAGGCAGTCGATCGCCTGCACCTGATGGCCGTTGCTGCGGAACGTCAGGTATCCTTCGTACTCGCTGTATACCGCGGCCATGATCCCGGCCTGATGATAGAGCTTCTCATCCTGTTCCTTGATCTCATAACCGGACATGCTCTTGTAAGCCCCGATGTAATCGCCCCGGTCAAACGCATTCTGCGCCGTCTTGATATCCGCAGAATACCCCGCAAAAGAGGTTCCCAGAAGGATCAGCGCCGTCAGGGAGGCCACCATGAAAAGGATCAGAATGACCGGTTTCTTCGGAAGCGGCGGCGTATTGTCAACTTCCTTCGGCTTCTTCTCTTTCGGCGGCTTCTTCGGCTTCGGAGCCTTCTCTTTCTTGACTTTTTCCTTCTTCGGCTTCTTCTCTTTTTTCTCTTTCTTGTCCTTCTTCTTCTTGTCTTTTTTCCCTTTGCCTGCCGGAGGTTCTGCTTCCGCCATTTCCAGTTCCTTTAAGATCTGTTGGTTTTCTGCGGAAAGTTCGGAAACGGTGTCCTCCTTCCCGGACATGGAAATCCGTTCCGCGCCGTCGTCTTCATCTTCGTCGTCATCCCCAAACAGCAGGTTCTTCAATCGATCGATAAACTTCAATTTCTTCTTGGAATCCTTTCCTTTTTTTCCTGAAACCGCCTGTTCCTGTTTCTGCATCTCGCTTTCGGCAAATTCCTGTATCGCATCCATGCCGTTCTCCGGTTCGATCGGCCCGTCGTCCGAAAGCAGCTCGCTGAGATCTTCTAACCCCTTCTCCTCCGAAAGGAGCTTCAGCAAATCGTTCGTCGCGTTTCCCGACAGATCCGGCTCGCCCAACTCCTCTTCGATCGACAGTTCCGGCGCATCTTCCGGCTGCTGCCCGGAAAGCGCAGGTTCCGCCGTCGAATCGGAAAGCACAGGCTCGGACAAGTCCGGCTCTGACAAATCCGGTTCGGCCGGCTGCGCACCCGATGCAGATTCCGTCCCGCCCGGTTCCGCCATCACATCGTCGATGATCGTCGACACCTGATCAAGAAGCGAATCCACCGAAAACGAATCGTTCTCCGGTTCCGCGGAAGCCTCCGATCCGGCCGGCGCCACCCCGGCCGAAGCCGCAGCATTGGAAAGCGGCTCCTGTAAACCAGCGGCTTCGGGAACCGGTTCTTTTAAAACCGCAGCCTCGGGAACCGTTCCGCCGGAAACGGCCTCTTCGGAAGCGGGTTCCTGCGGAAGCGGTTCCGCCGCCCTTTTCGGCTGCGTCATAAACATGGATTTCAGGCGCTCCTCCTCGGTCCGCACATCATCCGGCAGAAGTTCCGGCTCCTTTAAGATCTCCTCGTCATCCGGAACATTCCCTTCAAAACGCTCCATTCCTCCCGGACGGACCGGCTCCGGAACAACCGGAGGGATCCCGCGTTCGTCCTCTTCCAGCTCCATTTCAAAATCCGATAAATACTCTTTATATTCATCCGATTCCAGTTCATAC
Organism: uncultured Lachnospiraceae bacterium; assembly: GCA_947593655.1. Lineage (GTDB taxonomy): Bacteria > Bacillota > Clostridia > Lachnospirales > Lachnospiraceae > Roseburia. The sequence goes on from CANQDS010000019.1 coordinate 11,198, forward strand.
TCCAGTTCCTTCAGGAAAAACTCTTCAATTGTCTTCTCATCACCCGTACCGTTCACCGAATACAGCAGCTGGTCCAGATAATGTTCTGATTCTTTATTACTTGCCATTTCCGTTCCCCACTCGCATGATTTAAATTCAGGATCCGTCCGCGGATCTCTGCCGGCAGCGGAAACCCCATACAGAAAGCCTGCCACCGGCAGCCTTTCTTATGGTATTAAGGGATGTGATGAAAACACCACATCCCTTACCTGCCGTCCCAAAGAACTATTTCTTTTTCTGAAGATACTGTTCGATCAAGTTGTCGATCGCATCTACCAGCTGGCCGATCTCCGGTTTGGTCAACTGTGCATCCGCACCAAGCGATTCGCCTTTCCGTCTCATTTCTTCATTTACCAGGGAAGAGAAGATGATCAGCGGGATCTTCTGGATCACGTCATCGGATTTTGCAAGCTTCGTAAGGCGGTGTCCGTCCATCAGCGGCATCTCGATATCCGTAATGATGCAGTGGACTTTATCCATCACCGTACCCTCTTTCTTAAATTCGCACAGCTTATCCCATGCTTCCTGCCCGTTCGTCGTAACGATCAGCTTCTGATAACCCGCTTTCCGCAGACAGTCGGTGATCAGCTTGCTTAAAAGCGGGGAGTCCTCCGCAATGAGGATCGGCGACTCGCTCCGGTCGCGCTCGATCATATTGTCGACATCGTTGACGCGTAAGCCCGTTTCCGGATTAATGGATGAAACAATGGACTCAAAATCAAGGATGATCACCAGCTTATTGTCCATCTTAATGACGCCGGTGGAAATGCTTGCGTCCGACGCGCTCAGCGTCGCGTCCGGCTTGATGATCTCCTCCCACGATACGCGGTGGATCCCGATCACTTCATCCACATGGAACGCAATATTTAACTTGTTAAAGTTTGTAATGATAAACAAACCCTTCTCTTCCTGCTCGCCCAGATTGAGGCAGCTCTTAAGATCGATCACCGTGATCATCGTATCACGCGGCATGAAAATACCTTCTACACTCGGATGTGAACTTGGAACAGGAGTAACCGGCTGATATTGTAAAATTTCCCGGATCTTCGCAACATTAATCCCGTAATGATTTTTCCCCAAAGCAAACTCCAGTACTTCCAGCTCATTTGTGCCTGATTCCAAAAGAATATTCGTATCCATATCTTCCCTCCCAAATTCATATATGTACTAGTATAACATATTGTTCCGTAAATTGTAGAAAAATTTACATTTTTTTACAATTTTATTGGATTTGTTGTTCCATTTTTGACAACGGAAAGCGAAATATCCGAAATCTGCCCCGCTTCTTCTTTCGGAATCTGGAACAATAATACCGTTTCCACCGACTGCCCGGCCGCTAAAGCTCCTCCGTCAATATGCTGCGTGTCATAGGTCGACAGGTCGTTCAGCAGAAGCGTCAGCTCCTGACTGACCGGCTTGCCGCCGTTAAACGAAGCGGAAAACGACAGGTTCTGGCTTAAGATGTCGATGTTCGCCGGCTCCTGCGTCCGGTTGGTGACCTGGAAGCGCAGGACGATAAAGGTCTTGCCTGAATCCGCCGTCATCGAAAAATACTCGTCCTCCCGGTACACATCCGTCTGGGAATAATCCTGATAGGAAATATCCAGCGCCGATCCGTATCCGACCGCCTCCGCCATGGAAAGCGCATTCCCCTGATCCGTCTCTCCCGGACTGCCTCCGGATACTCCGGCCGGATCCGGTTCTTCCGTTTCCGTCTCGGTTTCCGTCTCAGTCTCTGTTTCCGCCTCCGTCTCTGTCTCAGGTTCTAAGACCGATTCCGGCAGATCGCGGATTCCGTCCTTCTGATACACATTGTGCTTGGCCAGTGCATATGCCGCATAATGCACGATCACATCCTCTTCCTCGTCCGTCATCTCGTAGAGGGATGCCCCGCATCCGCACAGGACGAAAGCCATAAGCGAAACTGCCGCCAGCAGTAAAATCCCCTTTTTCTTCATTTCCGCTCCTTTATTCTGTCCGTACTAAAATATTCACGATTATTATAACATTTTTTACTGCAAGACCGCAATACATAATTCTTAAATTTGCTTCGCAAATGGAGCCTGCTCACCCCTGTTTCATATTCTTACGCATCCAGACAGCAAGGTGTCCGGATGCTGTGTGAACCGTAACCTTCGGCCGCATCGTCACCCGCAGCTTTCCATTTCCATCCAGAATTCCACGCCGTCCGCATGGTTTAAAACCCCGCACGCCTGATGGAACGAGTCCATGATGGCCTTTACGATGGAAAGCCCGATGCCGCTCCCGCCGTATTCCCGCGTCCTTGCCTTATCGACTTTGTAAAACTTTTCCCAGATCCGGTCCAGTTCGTCTTCCGGGATCGGGTTTCCCGTATTAAAGACGCTGACACGCAGGAGATTCTCCCGCTTCCGGCAGGAAATGACGATCCGCTTCTCCCCTTCCGCATAGTGGATGGCGTTGCTTAAGTAATTGGTAATGACCTCTTCCGCCTTGAATTCGTCTCCCCACACATACAGCGGACCTTCGGCATCCAGTTCCATCCGGATCCCGTTCTGTTCTGCTAAGATCGATGAGGCGTTCTTTACGCCCTGGATCAGTTCAAACATGTCAAAACGGCTCATCTCCACCGTTTCGCTGCCGGATTCCAGCTGGTTTAACGTCAGAAGCATTTTGACCATCCGGTTCATCTTGTCCGCTTCGTCCACGATGACGTCGCAGTAAAACTCCCGGCTCTCGGCATCGTCATCGACAAACTCCTTTAGCCCTTCCGCGTATCCCTGGATCAGTGCGAGCGGTGTCTTCAGTTCATGCGATACATTCGATAAAAATTCCCTGCGCATCTCATCGATCTGCTCTTTTTTTTGGATATCCTTCTGCAGCTCGTTGTTGGCCGCCTTCAGTTCCGAGATCGTCTTTTCCAGCGTTTCGGAAAGTTCGTTCATATGGCTGCCGAGCTGCTCGATCTCGCGGCTGCTGTGCTTCTTCGAATGATATTTTGCATCAAAATCCAGATCCGCCATCCGGTCGGAGACCACGCAAAGCTCCTGGATCGGATGCGAGATGCTTTTCGAAAGAAAAATAATGACGACAATGCTCACGAGTACCGCCAATACCCCGACCGCCGCAAAAAAACGGTTGGTGATCGCCGCGCTCTCCCGTATGCTTTCGAGCGCCGTGCGCATATACACATAGCGTCCGCCGTCCAGCCTGCCCCAGAGCACCAGATATTCCGACTGCAGGCGGCTGTCCGTCTGCCGCTCCAGCATGTAGTTCTCCGCCGCGGCGACCAGTTTCCCCTCTTTCTGCTGCAGGCTGTAAAACATATCGTTGATCAGTTCCTGCCAGAACCCGGAATTGTTCGAGGAACTGGCGATGATCTGCTCATCCCCGAAGATCACGATATCGATATTCCCGTTGGAGCAGATGCGCTCGAAAAGGATCTCAAACGCCTCCGTCTCCAGCGTCTCGCTGCCTCCGGCCTCCTCGATCTCCTGAAAGCCGTCCAGCAGTTCTTTCTGCTTATTATAGATATAATAGCGCTCCAGAAACGTATTATTCAGAAAAAGGCACAGCACGACCGTGCCCGCGACCAGCAGGAGCATGATGATCAGCAGCCGGAAAAACAACGATTTCTTACGCTTCATCCCGCCTGCCCCACTTCAAACTTATAACCCATTCCCCAGATGGTCTTGATATAGTCCCCTTTGGCTCCCATCTTGCTGCGGAGCTTCTTTACATGGGTGTCGATGGTGCGCGCATCCCCGAAATAGTCATAATTCCAGACATTGTCCAGGATTCGTTCCCTCGAAAGCGCGATTCCTTCATTTTCCAGAAAATAATCCAGCAGTTCAAATTCCTTAAAGCTGAGTTCGACGCGCTCCCCGTCGATCGTGACCTGATGCGCGGTCTTGTCGATCCGGATCCCGCCTTTCTCGATCAGCTGCGTCTCTCCGCCCAGCTGGTTGGTGCGCCGCAAAACAGCCGCAACCCGCGCAACTAAGATCTTCGGGGAAAACGGTTTGGAAATGTATTCGTCCACCCCGAGCTCAAATCCCATCAGTTCGTCGCTCTCGTCGCCTTTCGCCGTCAGCATGATGATCGGGATCTTCGACGTTTCCCGCACTTCCCGGCAGACGTCCCAGCCGTTCCGTTTCGGCATCATAACGTCCAGGATCATCAGCGCGATCCCTTTCTCCCGGTAAAAAATATCCAGCGCTTCTTCCCCGTCCGCCGCTTCCAACACTTCATAATCCTGACGGACCAGAAAATCGCGCACCAGTTTCCTCATGCGGCTTTCATCGTCCACCACCAATATCCGGATCTTATCCATAGCGTTCCCCCCTCTTCCTTATCGAATGAGGAAAGTATAGTACAATCTTATGAAAAATCTGTGAAAAATCCGCTATTCCTGCGTCCTTCCTTCAAAAATCGCTTCCCGGGCCGCTACCGCCTCTTCCCGTTCGCGCAGGATCTCCTCCCGCTCGTTGAGCTGCGTCTCCCACGCCTCGTATTTGTTGATGATCTCATTCTCATAATTCAGGATGCTTTTATTTTTTCCATTAAAATAAGTGATTATGAAAAATCCTGCGATCACCGCCAGAAACACGATCGCAAAAAACAGCGTTACATGATACGCACGCCGGTAATTTTTCCCGTCCGGCGCCTTTTTTCCGCTCCGCCGCAGATCTTTTTTCTTCCCGGAATCCGGCTCTTTCGCCTGATCCTGCCCGCCGTCTTCCTGCGTTTTTTCCTGCGGCTGTTCTTCGGGCGCAAGTTCTCGCAATTCCGGAATCCCTACGGCTTTGACCGGGATCGGAAGCACATATTCGTTCGAAACCTCCGGGCAGGAATACAGGTAATCCTGAACCTCATACAGGAATACGATCCCCACGCACGTTTCAAAAATGCCCTGTTCGAGCAGTTTATGATACAGCTTTAAGACCACGCCCGGATCATCCATCGGCATCTGCTTTTTGATGTAACGGATGCCCTCGGCTTCCCGTCTGGCCTTATCCGCCATTTCTTTTGATTCAAAAGTAAATCCTTCTACCTGATACATAACGATCCTTCCTGATCCGTTTTTTCCGGCTCCGGCATACTGCTGCCGCAGCCCTGTGTCCGCCGGTTGATGATGCTCGCCAGATAACCGGCTCCGTATCCGTTGTCAATATTGACCACGCTTACCCCGCTCGCGCAGGAATTCAGCATGGAAAGCAGCGCCGACAGCCCGTGGAACGACGCCCCGTAGCCGACGCTTGTCGGCACGGCGATCACCGGACATTCCACCAGCCCGCCGACCACGCTGGCCAGCGCCCCTTCCATGCCCGCAATCGCTATGATCACATTGGCGCTCATCAGCAGTTCGGAATTGGCAAGCAGCCGGTGCACGCCCGCGACGCCTACGTCATAGAGGCGCACTACCCGGTTTCCGAAGGCTTCCGCGGTCAACGCCGCTTCTTCCGCGACCGGATGATCGCTCGTGCCGCCTGTCGCGACCACGATCGTGCCGTTTCCCTTTGGCTTTGGCATTTCCCCGGCGATCCCGATCCTTGCGTCTTTATGATAGGAAAACTCCCCGCCGATGGAGAGTGCATCCGCTTTTTCTTCAGATAAACGTGTGATAAGGATGGTTTTCTGGCCGTTTTTCTGCATTTCCCGGACAATGCCGCTGATCTGCTCCGCCGTCTTTCCCTCTCCGAAAATAACTTCCGCGATCCCCTGGCGCAGCTCCCGCTGCGTATCGATCCGGGCATATCCGACGTTTTTAAACGGCTCGGTCTTGATCTGCATGACCGCCTGATCGACCGCAAGCTCTCCGTCTTTCACCGATTCCAATATCTGTGTCAGTTCTTCCCTGGTCATATGATCCCCTCCCGGATTCCCGCCTATTCCGGTCAGCTGTCTTTCTCAGCAATCTCACCGGACTGATAAGCGCGGATCAGTACCTTTAATTCTTTGATCTGTTCCCGGATCTTTTCCCCGCTGTCCGTATCCCCGATCAGGATCCGCTTGTCCATGTATTCGACCGCTTCCCGCCGCGATACGATATCGATCTCCTCGCGCACCGCCGTTTCCGCGGAAACAAACGGTTCGTGCGCGGTCAGCGTCAGGCCGTAGGAATTATAGATCAGGGTATAGCCCGCGATCCCCGTCCTCCGGCGGTAGGTCTGGGAAAAGCCGCCGTCGATCACGATGACTTTTCCGCCGCATTTGACCGGGCTCTCCCCCCGGACGCGGTGCACCGGGACATGCCCGTTAATAATGTGGACGCGCTCGCCTTCGAGCCCGAATTCCTTTAAGATCTTATCCGCCGTCTCCGGCCGGTCGATCAGCTGGTAGTAGGCGTTCTTCGTCTCTGTCTTCAGTTCTTCCTCTTCCAGAAAATAGCGCTCAAACGTCGCCATCTTGCATCGGCCGTAAAGCGGCGACGCCGGCGCCGTCCAGATATACCACATCATATCGGCGCCTTTTTCCCGTTCTTTCTCATCCTGCGAGAAAAACGCTTTGCGCACATAGGACTCCATGACGTCGAATAAGGCTTTCCCGCTGTACTCCTGTCCGTAGATATTGACTTTCTGGAACGTTCCGTCCTCGTTCATCGGAATACAGCCGTGGTAGAGCAGATTCCCGTTGCAGACGCGGTACATGCTCCCTTTTTTCAATAACAGCCGGACATGGCGCTGCAGCTTCTCACAGTGTACAAACGAGTGGCGCAGGCGCTGGATGACTTCCTGTTCCCCGTCCGTCAGCGCATACGGATCCTCCGGATCGATCGTCGGCAGGTGCATGTCCAGCATCCGGTATTCTTTTCCGTCGATGTTGACAGTCCCTTTTTCGTAATCGATCCGCTCTAAAAGCAAACGGTCGCGCATCCCGTATTCCGGCCATTTCCGGATCAGCTGCCCTTCCAGCTTGAAACGGATGATGGCGATCGCCTTATGCATCTTGCGTGTCAGTTCATTCTCGGCGTTGTTCGTTCCGCCCGGCACGGTTTTAAAGACAAAACGCTCGCACGGATCATCCGCATAGGCATCCATCGCAAACGTCGCCAGCGGAAGCATGTTGATCCCGTACCCTTCTTCCAGAAGATCGATATTGCCATAGCGGATGCTGCTGCGGATCACTGTCGCCACACAGGCGCACTGGCCGGCCGCGGCTCCCATCCAGATGATGTCATGATTGCCCCACTGGATGTCCAGCGAATGGTAGTTTTCCAGCCGGTCCATGATCAGATGCGGGGACGTCCCCCGGTCATAGATATCGCCTAAAACATGCAGACGGTCGATGACCAGCCGCTGGATCAGTTCCGAAAGCGCGACGATAAAATCATCCGCACGCCCCAGCTCCACGATGGTATTTACGATTGCCTCATAATAGGCTTCTTTATTCAGGACTTCCGGCTTCTCGGTGATCAGTTCCTCGATCACATAGGCGTAATCCTCCGGAAGCGCCTTGCGCACCCGCGAGCGCGTATATTTGGAGGAAACGGTCTTGCAGACTTCGATCAGACGGTAGAGCGTGATCCGATACCAGCTGTCCATATCGGTTTCCTGCTTCTTGACCAGTTCCATCTTCTCCCTCGGGTAATAGATCAGCGTCGCCAGCGCGGACTTGTCCGCGTTGCTTAACGTGTGCCCGAAAACGTCGTCGATCTTTTTCCGCACGGCGCCCGAACCGTTGCGCAGCACATGGGAAAAAGCTTCATATTCTCCGTGGATATCCGAAAGAAAATGCTCGGTTCCCTTCGGCAGATTCAGGATTGACTGCAGATTGATGATCTCTGCGGATGCACGTCCGATCGACGGATACAGACGGGATAACTGCTCCAGATAAATCAGCTCTTTCTGTTCCAATTCTGCGCCTCCTTACCTTAAATAGAAGCGGACGCATGGGATCCGGACTTCGTCCGGCGGCGTCCGCGCAGGAGATAAGGAATCCTCCCGGCTGCGCCGGGCTCCTCCTTACCTCAAATAATGGACCAGACGGGAGTCGAACCCGTGTCCAAAAACCAATCCCCTGTCCTTCTACGAGCGTAGCCTGTTCTTTTTCATTCCCTCCGCCGTCCGGAAGCAGGCATCCTGACGGTTTCAGTAGCTTCATGTTACGCCCATCGGCTCAAAGCTTTGCCAATGTCGTTTCCCGCATCGTTGAAGCCGCTGCCCTTAAGTGCGGGGGCAAAAGGAGCGGCTGCCGCCCTTAGGCAGCGTATGCCAGATTATAATTATCTTCAGCGTTTAATTTTAATTGTGGAATTTCACGCATCCCGTACGGCTCGCTTCTCCAGCTTCATGATCCCTGTCGAAACCATTACTGGCCCTTGATAAAATGATAACCGGATCCCGCTTGCGGGATCCTTCACCGGCTTAACCCAGGTTGCGGACTTTGAAGTCGCGCTCCGCTTCCCGGCGCTGGTCTTTCTTCGCAATATCGCGGCGCTTGTCGTAAAGCTTCTTGCCTTTCGCAAGCGCGATCTTTACTTTTACGAGGCTCCCCTTAAAGTATACTTCCACGGGAACGATCGTATAACCCTTCTGGGCGATCTTTCCAAGCAGCTTACGGATCTCCTGCTTGTGGAGCAGAAGCTTCTTCGGACGGAGCGGATCTTTGTTGAACAGGTTCCCTTTCTCGTAGGGACTGATGTGCATTCCGTAGAGGATCACTTCACCGTTGTCGATATGAATGAACGCTTCCTTGATGCTGCACTTCCCCATCCGCAGGGATTTGACCTCGGTTCCATGAAGGCTGATGCCGGCTTCATAGATCTCTTCCAGAAAATAATCGTGATAGACCTTTTTATTGTTCGCGATCAGCTTCCCGCTCTCTTTCGCCACTGACGATCCCCTCCTTTCCCGTTTTTCTCCATGTATAAGATAGCATAAATGATTCTATCGGAAATTGCAAGGGATGACTTCAAAATCAACGGTTCTCATTATTTTATCGACAGAAGACGCGCTTACCTTAACCTTTTGACCGAGTTTATATCGTTTCCCGGTCTTTTCGCCCGCCAGTTCATAATTTTCCCTGTCGTACCGGTAGAAATCATCCGTCAGGGAAGCCGCGCGGACCAGCCCTTCGACGGTATTCGGAAGCTCTACGAAAAAGCCCCATTCCGTCACTCCGGAAATCACGCCTTCGAAGGTTTCTCCCAGATGCTTTTCCATATATTCCGCTTTTTTCAGCTTCACCGTTTCCCGCTCCGCCTCTTCCGCCCGGCGTTCCGTCCGGCTCGCCTGTTTTGCGACTCCCGGCAGGATCTCTTCGTAGTGCGCGATCCGCTTGTCGTTTAAACGCCCGCGCAGGGAATCCTTGATGATGCGGTGGATCTGCAGATCCGGATACCGGCGGATCGGCGATGTAAAATGACAGTAATGCTCCGCCGCCAGCCCGAAGTGCCCGCTGCAGCCGGTCGTGTAGCACGCCTGTTTCATGGAGCGCAGCGTCATCCGGCTGATCATCGCCTCCTCTTCGGAGCCTTCTATCTTTTCCAAAAGCTTCTGCAGTTCTTTCGGATGCACCGTTTCCCCGCCGGTATGGATGCGGTATCCGAAATTGCGGATCAGCGCGGAAAGGCTTTTGATCTTTTCCGTATCCGGCTTTTCGTGCGTGCGGTAAAGGAACGGAAGCTCCCGCCAGTAATATTCCTCCGCAACCGTTTCATTGGCGATCAGCATAAATTCCTCGATCAGCCTCGTCGCGACGTTCCTCTCGCGCGGGCAGATGTCCACCGCTTTTCCCTGCCCGTCCAGCAGCACTTTGGCCTCCGGAAAATCAAAGTCGATCGAGCCGCGCGCCTTCCGTTTTTTCCGAAGGAGCGCCGCCAGTTCCTCCATCCGCAGAAACATCGGCACAAGCTCTTCGTATTCCGCGATCACCGATGCATCTTTGTCGGCGAGGATCTTTTTTACATTGGTATAGGACATGCGGCGGTCTACGTTTATGACCGTTTCCGCGATCTGGTGTCCGGCCACTTCCCCGCTTTGGGCAATCGTCATAATGCAGCTTAGCGCCAGACGGTCCTCCCCTTCATTCAGCGAACAGATCCCGTTGGAAAGGGCATGGGGCAGCATCGGGATCACGCGGTCCGCCAGATACACGGAAGTTCCACGCTTTAACGCTTCCTCGTCCATAGCGCTGTGCTCCTGCACATAATTGGAAACGTCCGCGATGTGAACGCCAAGGATATAATTGCCGTCCTCTATGGTCAGAGAAACCGCATCGTCCAGATCTTTGGCGTCCTCGCCGTCGATCGTGACCATCTGCCAGCCGCGCAGATCCATCCGCCCCGCCCTGTCCGCTTCGGAAACCGCTTTGGCGGCACGTTCCGCCTGACGGTATATTTTCTCGGAAAATTCCGTGGAAAAACCGTACGCATACACAAGAGAGAGGATATCCACGCCCGGATCGTCGCGATGTCCGAGGATCTCCGTGACTTTTCCCTCCGGTTTTCTGCCTTTTTTCCCGTAATCCACGATCTCAACGACGACTTTATGCCCGCTGACCGCGCCTTTCGAGTGTTCTTCCGGAATAAAGATGTCGCTGCCGAATTTCGGATCGTCCGGCACGGCAAAACCGAAGGTCCGGTTCTTTTCATAGGTGCAGACAACAGACTTCATGCCCCGCTCGAGAACCGCCAGCACTTCGCCTTCCCGGCGTTTTCCGGTGGTCTGCGGAAAAACGGCAATTTCCACCCGGTCCATATGCAGCGCCCCGCGTGTCCGCTCCGCTGGTATAAAAATGTCCTCTTCCATCCCTTCCGCCGTAACAAATCCGAATCCTTTCGGATGCGCGCTAAATACTCCGGTGAGCTTCTCCGATTCCGCTTTGGAATATTTTCCCCGTTTGGAAAGGACGATCTTCCCTTCCGCGAGCAGTTCCGCAAGGATTTCCTCCAGCTGCGGGCGCTGCTCCTTCGTAACGCCGAGCACGATCGCCAGTTCCTTGATCTTCATCGGGACATAGATATCCGCACAGATAAAACCGTATACTTTTTTCTTTCTGCTTTCCAATGTATTGTCCAAAACCAGTTTTCCCTTCTATTCCTTAACGGTATTCTGCAAATTCGTATCCCTGCGCCCGCGCCTGATCGATAAAATCGCCGAGAACCTGCGTGTTAGTCGCGGAAACCGCATGAAGCAGATAGATCGCGCCCGGATGCAGCCGCCCCATGATCTTTTCCATCGCTTCCTCCGCAGACGGCTGATCGTCCGTCACCCAGTCGCGGTAGGCGAAACTCCAGAATACGCTGCGGTAGCCCGCCGCCTGAACCAGCGCAAGGGACTGCTCGCTGAAGATCCCCGCCGGATAGCGGAACAGGTACATTTCATAGCCGAATTCCTGCCGGACATATTCATGCAGATCCCTTAATTCGCCCAGCTGCGCCTCCAGGCTTAAGCTCGGCATCCCGTCCGCCGGATGGGTTACGCTGTGCGCGCCGACCACGTGCCCTTCCGCGATCATGCGCCGCACGAGATCCGGCTGGCGCTTCACATAGTCCATCGTCACAAAAAAGACCGCATGGACGCCTTTTTCTTTCAGTGTGTCCAGAATGGCCGGCGTATAACCGTTCTCATAGCCTTCATCCATCGTCAGATAGATTTTGCTGCTGTTTTCCCGGATAAAATCGGCGCTGTAATGCCCGTACAGTTCCTGATAGGCCACCGCACCGTTCGGGCGGTTAAATTCATCCGTATCCGTTCCCGTGCCCCACGGAATGGATTCACCGGAAAGCCCGGCCAGCGCGCCCAGATCGATATCAAAGCTGATCTGCCGCGAGGAGCCGCTGCCCTGTGCGCCCTCTCCGTTTTCCTGACTGCTTTCATTACCGTCTCCGTTTTCTTCCGGCGCTTCCGTATTGTCCGGCATTTCGACGGAAACATCCAACGGCTCATCCCACTGTTTTCTTAACATCTGCGCTTTCTTCATCCGGACGCCGTCTGCAGCGCTGCCGCCGCCCGCGCCAAGCCGCATCAGGATCAGCACCGCCAGAATCAGCACCGCCAGGCAGATGCATACCACTACCGCTGCCCGCCGAAACCGCTTCGAAGATAAATTGTGATCAAAACCTCTTTTCATTCGTGTTCTCCCCGTTTTTTCCGTTCCGCATTGCTAATGTGCATTCGCCGGAAGGCTTTCGTTCACTGGTTGACCAGCAAACGGTAACTTCTGTTTATATGGAAAAAGGGGGCTGCCGCAATAAGGAGGAAATGCGCAAGATATCCATACCTTGCGCTTATGTTCCTTAGTGCGGCAGCCCCTCAGCTTCAGGTTCTCTTTTACGGAAAACCGCTGCGCGGATGCAGCAGCTATGACCAGATCCCCATGTTCAGGACCATTGCCAGAAGCAGGAAAAGAACCACGCAGATTCTGGTAAGCTTGACCAGCAATCCTTCCATAGAACGTCCTTTATTCTTGCCCCAGTAAGTATCCGCCGCACCGCTGATGGAACCAAGTCCTGCAGATTTGCCTTCCTGCATCAGGATTACAACGGTAATAACAAGACTGATGATGATCAGTACGACCATCAGGATCACTCTTAATACTTCCATGCGCCCATACCTCCTAAATTCAAATCACATAACTTTATTGAGTATAGCATAACCTGTTTTTCTTTTCAACCGTATTTTTGCAGATTTCCGGATCGGGGTGCTGCGCCTAGTCCACAGTATGTATGTCCGGATTGGGGTACCATGCGCCCGGTCTGAAGTATGTATATCCAGATTGGAGCGCTGTGCGCCCCGGTCCGTGGCGCGGTACTTGATCCGTCTACTCGCCCAGCTGCGAGGTGCAGTTCGGGCAGCGGGTTGCCGCGATCGCGATCTTCGTCTTGCAGTACGGACATTCTTTGGTGTCCGGCGCTTTCTCCTCTTTTGCAACCAGCCTGTTCGAAGCCGCATTCATCAGCTTTACGATGAGGAATACGATCAGCGACATGATAATGAAATTGATCACGTTGGTGATGAATTTCCCGTAATACAGGGTGCTCTCCCCGTTCAGTTTTACGGCAAACTGGTCAAAATTCATGCCGCCGAACAGTCCGAGTATCGGATTGATGATATCCTCTACCAGAGAAGATACAATGGACGTAAACGCGCCGCCGATAATGATACCGACTGCCATATCCATGACGTTTCCGCGGCTGATAAACGCCTTAAACTCATTGATTAATTTTTTCATAGGTAATTCCTCCTGATCTTCTTTTGTTTGATGAGTCCTTCTCTATTATAGCGGAAAACAGGTTTTTTACAATATGAATTTTGCGCGCGCGGTTGAAAGCGCGGGGCGTTTTTGCTATACTGATGGTGCTGGGATTATCTTATACTCAGAGAAAAATGACTTTTTGATACAGAAAGGCCGTCAGTCATGAATGTGAGAAAAATTCTGGAAGAGGCAGCGATCAACAGTGCATCGGATATCTGGATCATTGCCGGACGTCCTCTTTCCTATAAATACAACGGAACCATCCGCACCTTAAACGAGATCATCCTCTCGCCAAGGGACGCTTATGAATTTGTCACGGCGGTCTATGCGCTCGCCAGACGGGAGATCGCATATTTCGACCAGTCCGGCGACGATCGCTTTTCCTTTACCCTGCCCCGCTTCGCCCGTTACCGTGTCAGCGCCTACCGCCAGCGCGGTTCCTGCGCAGCGGTTCTGCACGCGATCCCTTTAGAGCTGCCGGATGCGGAAACGCTGAAACTCCCGGCGCAGGTCCGGGAGCTTTCCCGCTTAAACTCCGGGCTGGTGCTGGCGGCAGGACCCGGCGGAAGCGGCCGGTCGACGACGATCGCCTGGCTTTTAGACCGGATCAACCGCGAACGGAGCGGGCACATCCTCACTTTTGAAGAACCGGTGGAATATCTGCATCCGCATATCCGGTGCATTGTTTCACAGCGGGAAATCCCGACTGATTCGGAGAGTTTTCCGGCGGCCGCCGCCCACGCGCGCTTCCAGTGTCCGGACGTTTGCATGTTTTCTGCGCTTCCGGACAGCGACACCCTGCTTGCGGCAGTCGCTGCCGCGGAAAACCAGAAACTTGTTTTCTCCGCCATGCATACGTGCGGCGCCGCCGAAACGATCGACAGCCTGATCCATATGGTTCCTGTCCCGGAGCAGCCGTATTTTTCGCGGCGGCTCGCTTCCGTGCTGCGCGCCGTCATCTGCCAGCAGCTCCTGCCGGCGGACGACGGAAGCCTCGTTCCGTCTTTTAAAGTTCTGACGGTGGACGATGAAATCCAAAAACGGATCGCCGCAGGGACGGTTGGCCGGATCGCTGATCCGAAACCGGGGACGGGCGCTCCGGGGAAAGAAGACGCAGAGAACGTGTTCTAGGATACCGGACCTTAACAACTCTGCATCAGTTCTTCTTCGATCCGGAGGAGTTCGTTGTATTTTGCGGTACGTTCGCCCCGGCACGGCGCTCCGGTCTTGATCCATCCGGCGTTGACGGCGACGGCCAGATCCGCGATAAAGCAGTTTTCCGTTTCGCCGGAACGATGGGAAATGATCGCCTGATAGTTGTTTTCTTTGGAAAGCGCGATGGCGTCCATCGCTTCCGTCAGCGTTCCGATCTGGTTGACTTTGACCAGAACGGCGTTTGCAACGTTTAAGTCGATCCCGCAGCGGATCCGCTTCGTGTTGGTCACAAACAGATCGTCGCCGACCAGCATGACTTTATCTTTCAGGCGCTGCGTGAGTTTCTGCCAGCCTTCCCAGTCGTCCTCATTCAGACCGTCCTCGATGGAAATGATCGGGAACCGCTCTATCAGGCTCTCATACAGATCGATCATCTCATCGCTGCTCCGCGTAATCTCTTCCCCGTGAAATACATAGACATCCTGCGCTTCGTCATACAATTCGCTCGCGGCAGCATCCATCGCAAACGAGATATCCGTTCCCGGCTCGTACCCGGCTTTGCGCACTGCTTTTTCCAGATAGGAAAATACTTCTCCGGCATCTTTGAGATCCGGCGCAAAACCGCCCTCGTCGCCGACCGCGGTTAAAAGCCCGTCTTCGTAAAGGATCTGGCGCAGGAAATGATACACTTCCGCGCCCATCCGCAGCGCATCCGCAAACCGTTCCGCAGACGGCACGATCATAAATTCCTGAAAATCAATGCTGTTTTTCGAGTGTACTCCGCCATTGATGACGTTCATCATCGGACGCGGCAGAACTTTGGCGTTCGTGCCGCCCAGATAACGGTGCAGCGGCAGATCAAGCGCAGACGCCGCACAGCGGGCACAGGCCAGCGATACGCCGAGAAGCGCATTCGCTCCCAGATTTCCCTTGTTGTCCATTCCGTCCAGCTCGATCAGTTTGCGGTCGATCCCGATCTGATCGAGAACGTTCATTCCGAGCAGTTCGCCCTTGATCCGGTCGTTGATGTGATCGACGACTTTCTGTACGCCAAGCCCGAAATAACGGTCGTCCCCGTCCCGCAGTTCCACCGCTTCAAACCGCCCTGTGCTCGCCCCGGACGGAACCGATTCCCTCGCCGAAGTCTTTCGCCCGGTCGTTTCCGTCTGCGCGGTCACTTCCACTTCTACTGTTGGATTTCCTCTGGAATCTAAGATTTCTCTTCCGTGTATATCAATGATCTTGATGCATAAAGACATAAATACAGCCTCCCCTGTTTTTTGAATAGCATAACCGGGGAGGCCGGGATTTATACATTTTCAAGACGAAGTAAATACATATATTGTTACATTCTATATCAAACGTTCCATCACTTACAATACTTTCTTATCAAATCTCTAATCTCGCTCTGCCGTAGATTGGAAATCTCTTTCTTCGAGTAAACTGCCAACATATAAATCAATTTATCATTTTTGATTGCATAATATATCATCCTAAATCCATTCTTAGGACTTCTATTAGCATCAATATTGGCAACCATAACTTTATATACATCCTTATCTATTGTCAATCCCAGATTATCATAAGCGGTTCCAATAAGATTTCCGTTTTCTAATTCCTCAAATACCTTTCTAAACTCATCTTCCGATTTTGGATATTTCTTTAACAGTCGCTTAAATTGATTTTTAAAATAGGAAGTATATTCTATGTCGTACAATTAACACACCTAACCATTCTCTTTTGTAAATAAATCGCGCCAAGAAGATTGCTTATTCTTTGTAGATCTAGTTTTTTTGTTCTCTTTCATCTCTTTTAAAGACTCTTCTAATTCATGCAAAAAAATGTCTTTGTTATACTCAATAGTTGTAGATGTCATAGAACCTGCCTCCTTTTTGCTTATTTTTATACCCATATTATAACACCTCAATCTATTAAAATCAATTGTACTCACGATTCAAAAAAAAATCAACTTGTTTTTTACTTGTCGGCGCTTTTTGTCAAAAGCAAAATTTACACTTGCAGACACTTAGTAATACTGTATAATATAAGTATATTACTAACGAAAGGAAGAAGAACTTATGGATTATGATGATTACCAAAAAGCATGTGATGAAATAAGGGCAAAGAACAATGAGTACCTGGATCTCTTCGAAAAATCCCTGATTACCAATGGCTTAAAGGATAGCACCATTAAACGCCATCTGTCAAATGTGAACTTCTACATAAACGAATTTCTTTTATACTATGAGCCCCTCACCATAGACTATGGCATTGCGAGGATAGATTCATTCCTCGGGGAATTCTTTATCCGCAAATGCATGTGGTCCACGCCTGGAAATATAAAAAGCACCGCAGCAAGCATAAAAAAGTTTTATAAATGTATGATGGATCAGGGAATCGTGAAGAAGGAAGCCTATGAATTTCTTTGCTCAGAAATCAGAGATGGAATGGAAACGTGGCAGGCTGACTGTGCCAAATATAATGACCCTGATGAACCGAACCCTTTTGCTTTCTTTTAATGGCGGTGATCTAAGACATAAATACAGCCTCCCCTGTTTTTTGAATAGCATAACCGGGGAGGCCGGGATTTATACATTTTTAGCGAAGATTGCAGAGACATCCTACTGTCATTTTTCTGTCTGTACTTTAATAATTGAAATATCCTTTTTCTGTGTAAATTCACCTAAAATTTCTTTTATACTGTGCTGTTCGCCAATATCAGTTACATCGATTTCATTTACGCAAGGATATAACCACGGCATTTTTTCTGCAAGTTTTTCCATAAGTTCATATCGTTACGCCCTCACAGCCTGTTTTTCCCTTGCCTGTCTTAAAACATCTTCCCATTTATCCTTATCTTCCCGCCAGACACAGGATGTTGCAAAATTTAAAAACCATTCGGAACGCGTCAGGCGCAAAATAACCGCCCACATATTAGAAAAATCATTTTTCCCCCCGCCACTGGCAAAAGAAAGGATTTCTCCGTCCGCCACGCAGGAAATATCCTTTTTCTCAAATTCACTTTTAATAGTCTCGTAAATATCTGCCATAGTATATCCATTGGCTTCCACCAGATTTTTATTAAACGCAAAATCCACTCTCATGACAGTCCTATCTCCTTTTTCGTGCGCTCCTTTATGCTACTCATTATATCTATGCTGACATACAATGTCAAACACTCTCTTTGCAATTACCGTTGACGTCTTCTGTACGATGCAATCCCTGCGGCGAACAGCAACGCCGCGAAAAGTGCGATCAGCAGTACAACCGGATTTCCGGAAACGGATTTCATTTCGCCTGTTCCTGCTTCTTCCGGCGCTGTTTCTCCTGTTTCGCCGATCTGCACATTCCCGCTGATCCGGTTATCGGCCGTGATCCCAAACGTCTGGTTTTGCGGATCCTCATTCTGATCTTCCGGCGCTCCGTACTGCTCTAATGTTTCCTGTGCGATCTTTGGATCCGCTGCTTTCTGGCTGACATCCTGCTCCGTCTCCCAGGTGCCGTCCGCCTGTTGATACGAAACGGTATACGGAATATCGTTGATCTCGTCCGTGTTGTCGACGAGATCATTTACGATTAATTCCGGCTGGTAAGACGATCCTTCCTTCAACTGAAATTCCGCCTCCAGAAGAGTTCCGTGCGCGTTTATTTTCTCCGGATATAAGATTACATAATGAATCTCCGCTTTGGGCGCATCATGGTAAATATCCGCATAACTGCTGGATAACGTGCTTCCAAGACTGCTGCTGATAAAAGATACTTTTTGCGGATCATACCGCAGGATCAGATCTACCCCGCCCAATGCAGCCGCATTATGCAGATATACGCGGACTTCTATTTTCCCGTTTTCCAGAGTCTGCGCCGTCTGCACGTAAAATACCGCCGGTTCATCCGCTTTTACCAATGCTGCCTGAGAAAAAAGCGCAAACGCCAATATTCCAAAAAGGAATCCTTTCATACTATGTAGCCGCTTCATAATGATATTCGTCTTCCATCCTTTTTCTTCTACTGCTTTTCGTCATATACGCTTTGGCTTCTTCCACTGACAAAATGCAGTTCGCGCATCAGATCCTGAATCTCCACCTCGTTGTTCATATCCACATCCGCAAATCCTTTCTGCACTTCATTTAAGTTGTTCCGGCTGCTGACATGGTGGAGCACCTGCATCATATCGGTCAGTTTCACCGCGCCGTCGCCGTCCGTGTCGCCGTTTGTTCCGTAAATGACTGCACTGTCCGCTTTGCGGGAAATCGCAAAAGTGACAGACCGGTCTTTGAGCAGGGACGCACCCGCTAATTGCAGCTGCTCTCCTGCCCCTTCGCCTGTTCCTGTTCCGGAACTTCCTGCCGAAGAGGCTGCTTTCTGCAATAAGACTGCCTTATCGCCTTTTGACTGCGCATCTGCAGCAATCGTCAGCTGCGGTGCAAATCCAAGTTCTCCGTTTTCGTAAAATACCAGCTGTTCGATCGAACGTGTTCCAGCCAGAGCAGAAAGTTCTTTTGCATCAATTTTCTCTTCACCGGCCGCCGCCTTTTTTACGTCCAGATCCATATCGCTTAATCCGGTTTCCGGAAGCTGCTTTCCGTTCATCTTCCAGATCATGCCGTTTTCAAGCGCGGCTTCCACTGTAACGTCTTTCCCCTGCAGGATTTCCAGTGCTTCTTTGGAAAGTCCGCCATCTTCCAGTGTCACTTCGACTGTTTCGCTGTCTTTGGCATTCTGAATCTGACTAATGATATTTGCTGCTTCCTCGGTTCTGTAACAAGAAACCCACATACTGTCTTCGGAATCTTCCGGTATATAGATGCTGTTTTCAGCGACACTGTTTCCGTTTTCATCTGTTGTGTAAACCACATATCCTTTCGGCAGAGCCTTTTGCTCTCCTCTTTTTCCTGCCGCTACCATTTCTTTCTGCCATGCGCCGTTCTCATCATACAAACTATAGCCGATGATAACATTGTTATATTTTGCGGTCATATAATATTCCGACGGATAGCATTGAATATCCCATTCTCCGGAAAAATCCAGTTCTTCCATATGATCCTTTGGCGCTTGTTCTGCAATCTTTTTATATGCTGCTTCTGTGTTTTCCCGCTCTTCTTTTTCAAATAAAAGGAAGCGCTTAAAATTATAATTCCAATTCTGCTCCTGATCGGCATACTGGTAATAAACCGGAATAATTTCTTTTGTTTCATACTCAAAAACAAAATCAAAACTATTATTGATCGATCCCAGCTTTCCTCCCGAGTCCAGTTCAATTTCTCCGGACGGAAATCCCATTTCGTCTCCGCTACGATACCAATGACTTCCCGTAATCTGCCACTCTTCTGA
The DNA here is from genome assembly GCA_947593655.1 of uncultured Lachnospiraceae bacterium. Classification (GTDB taxonomy): domain Bacteria; phylum Bacillota; class Clostridia; order Lachnospirales; family Lachnospiraceae; genus Roseburia. The sequence continues at coordinate 30,902 of CANQDS010000019.1, forward strand.
TGCATCCTCCGGAATCATTTCAATTCCGGCAGCAGCCTCCTCGTACGTCGTTCCTGCCGGATACTCTTTCTTTGTTACAACTGATTTTACATTTCCGTCACGGTCAATATAGTGTTTTTCCAGCCGTACCGGATATTTGTCATAGATAGCAATCAGATACCAGTAATTATCCGGTTCAATCGGCTCTTTTACTCTCTCTTTCCACCCCAGAAATTTGCAGTTGCCGCACTGAGGTACCGACAGCTGCGCTAAAACTTCTTCCTCTTTCTGGCCTTTCTCGCAGATAATATTCTTTACCTCTTCATGCGTCTTCCCATCCTCATTCAGATAAGCATACTGAACCTGAAAATAAAATTTCTCGTATGAGGCAAAGAACCTCATGGAGCTAACCGTATAAGCTGCTTTGTAATGAACCAGCGGCGTATCCTTGCCATAGCAGATTTCTCCACTCTGCCATCCTTGGAATTCTCCTAAAAACTTATCGTTTTCCATATCCGGATAATGTTCGCCCAAAACTTCCCCTAAGGTCGTTCTTCTCGGCAGATCTACCGTAATACTTGATATTTCTTTTTCATCCTTATCGTAAAAATACAGTCCTACATTTTTCACGATGCACTTTTCACACTCTCCATCACGCGTCACATAAAAGTAAATCGGATAAAATTCTTCAAAATCCGGATCATAGCTGTCCAGATTGGCAGTACGCATCATCCCTTTTGAATTTTCAAAAGAAATACTGGATAATACCCATTCGCAGGCGGATAACTCTGCAGCCGCAACGCTTCCTTCATAGTTTCCATCCGCTTTTCTGGTAAGATCAATACTTTGGTGTTCTTTCTCCAGATTTCCCTCTTCTTCTTTTGAATTATGCATTCCCACCAGATAAATTTCTCCCAATTCGGGCATCTGCTCCATTTGTTCCAATTCGACCGTAAAATTTACGGTATCGCCATCCGTTACATAAGTTCCCGGATCGACGCTCATGCGGATATTTTCCACATTTACCTCCTGAACTTCCGGTTCGATTTCATCGGCATTTGCTGCAACCGGCAGATTCGGCAATGCCATTGAGCACGCCAACAAAAATGCTCCTGCTTTCTGGTAAAACTTTTTCATCATTTTTAGTCCTCTCTTTCATTTTATTTTATTGCATTACTTTACTTCATAAACACTCTGGCTTCTCTTGCTGACAAAATGCAGTTCACGCATCAGATCCTGAATCTCCACTTTATTATTCATATCCACATCCGCAAATCCTTTCTGCACTTCGTTTAAGGTTTTCCGGCTGCTGACATGGTGGAGCACCTGCATCATATCGGTCAGCTTCACCGCGCCGTCGCCGTCTGTGTCGCCGTTTGTGCCGTAAATAACTGCGCTGTCCGCTTTGCGGGAAATTTCAAATGTTACGGATTGATCTTTGATCATGCAAGCATCCGTCAATTGCAGCTGTTCTCCTGCACTTTCGCTGGTTCCTGTTCCGGAAGTTCCCGCCGACGATATCGCTTTCTGCAATAAGACTGCCTTATCACCCTTCGCCTGCGCATCCGCGGCAAACATCAGCTGCGCTGCAAAACCGAGTTCCCCATTTTCATGAAATACCAGCTGTCCGGCAGAACGAGTACCCGCAAGATCAGAGATCTCTTTTTCCTCAATTTTTTCTTCGTCAACTGCCGCTTTCTTGACGGCAAGATCCATATTGCTTAATCCGGTTTCCGGAAGGGATTTTCCGTTTACATTCCATGCAATACCATTGTCCAGAGTCACTTTCAAATTTACGTCTTTATCCTGCATGGCTTCGAGAACATTCTGCGAAAGGACTGCATCTTCTTCCGAAAATTCCGCTTCTACGGTTTCTCCGGTGTTGGCACTTTCTAATTCTTCGATAATTTCTGCTTCCTGATCCGAAACAGAAAGAAGATAAGTTCCGCCCTTGTCCTGCTTTACCTTTATGTATCCTTTTTCATTTACAACTGCCGAATTGACATCCGCAAGCCGCCCATTTTCCAATCTGCCATAGGATAACCTCTCCCCTGCATATTCTTTTCCTGCAAAGAGATATACTTCTGCCTCTGCCGGAAACGCACCGCTTTCCCCATAAGTGATCTGGAGAACAAAGTTTTCTCTGGTAATGTCCGCCGGAAGCTTATCCAATTTCGAAAAATCCTTTTCAATTGCATTAAAAAAATCATAACTTTCTTTTCCGGAAACAGCCTTCATGGTTCCTTTAGCAAAGGTAAGTAGGGTGTCCGAATCGGATTTTACAATGACATCGTTTTCCTGATTCTGCTCTAACAACACTTTAAAAGTATCATCCGGATAAGCAACGTAAGTTGGATCAAATCCTTCACGATAAAATTGAGAATTACAATACGCTTCTGGAAAAACAAGCACTTCATCTTCTCTTGTAATACTATTTCCCTCTGCAAGAAAAAAACGAAAATATATATTTTCAGCATTTTTGACCAATTTGCTATCTTTTAGGCAGCTAATATTACTGACATTATTACTAGTCAAATTTAAATATGCCAAATTTTCTAATCCGCCCAACACATTTATTTCACTAACATTGTTACTACTCAAATCTAAATAGGTCAAATTTTCTAATCCACCCAACACATTTATTTCACCAATTTGATTATTCTCTAAATATAATTTTGTTAAATTTTTCATTTCCCCTAATGGACTAATGTCATCAACTTGATTACCACTTAAATCTAGTTCTATTAGATTTCTCAGTTCTGACAATGCGCTCAAATCATTGATTTTATTATTAAATGCATATAATTTTTCCAGATTTCTCATATTTGATAACGCACTCAGTTCATTAACCAGATTATCATGTATATATAATTCCTTCAGTTCTGTCATATTCGACAATACATTCAAATTGGTAATATGATTAACATCTAATGCTAAAAATTTTAATTTCGTTATATTAGTTAATACACTAATGTCTTCAATTTGATTGTATCCTAAATCTAAAGATTCTAGATTTACCATTTTTGAAAGATGACTTATATCACTAATTTGATTTCCTCGTAAAAATAATGTTTCTAGATTTATAAAATACTCAATTCCTTTTAGATTCTTAATGGAAGACCACTCAGCCTTCAATTCTGTACATTCTTTTGCTTCTTCTGTCTGCAGCATACCATCTTGGTTTATATCACAAACTTCTATTACGGAAGCATAAAAATTCTCATCCGGAATTCCCGCTTCATCATTCCCGATAATCTCATCCGTCGTCTTCACTGTTTCCGTTGCGCCGCTCTCCGCTGCTTTCGCCAGTTCCGGCAAATCTACTGTTGTAAATGCCATGCTCCCTGCCAGGATCAGTGCACTGATCCTGCTAATCATTTTTTGTTTCATAATTCCACGCTCCTTATCACAAATTTTCCTGTTTTAAATTTTTCTGTCCCATATTTCCTGCAGCACCCGGTTTTTACCGGATTCCGTCATAAACACTCTGACTTCTTCCACTGACAAAATGCAGTTCGCGCATCAGATCCTGAATCTCCACTTTA
>CANQDS010000020.1 GCA_947593655.1 uncultured Lachnospiraceae bacterium
CACGGTATCAGTGCCAAGCGAGATCGCGCAAAACTTAAAAACGGCGGAGGAGAACGCCGCCGCCCGGTACGATGAATCGGCAAGAAATCTTGTGGCGGAAAAGCCGGTGCTGGCATATATTTTAAAAAGCGCTCTCGAGGAATACGCAGAATATTCCGTTCAGGAGATCGCGGAAAAATTCATTGAGGGAAAACCGGAGATCCGACAGATCGCGGTTCACCCGGATCATCCGGACAAAAAAGACGCTTCCGGCATGATGAGCGGCGACGACAAGATAGAAGGGCTTTCCACCGCGGACAAATCCCAGCGGGACGGCACGGTTTACTATGACATCCGTTTTCCTGCCATGCTCCCGCAAAGCGGAGAAACGGTTGAGATTTATGTAAATGTGGAAATTCAAGGTAATGATACCCCTGGATATCCGATTCCGAAGCGCGGGATCTACTATGCGGCGAGAATGATCTCCGCCCAGCGGGGAACCATATTTAAAGATCAAGAGTACGAAAAGATTAAAAAAGTAGTGTCCATCTGGATCTGTGAAGATACGGCAAACTTCCGTTCCGATACCATTAACCGGTATTCTTTTACAGAGGAGTGCTTAAGGGGCAGTTTCCGCGAAGAGAAAAAGGATTACGACCTGATGACGGTCGTGGTGCTGCGGCTGGGCAGCAAAGGGGAGAACAGCAAAGACAGCGCGATCCGGCTTCTCAGCAAGATGTTCTCCACAAATCTCAGCTATAAAGAAAAGATCGATTCGCTGCAGAACGAGTTCCGGATCAGCGTAAGCAGGGAAATCAGTCAGGAGGTGTTTGAAGTGTGTAATCTGAGTACAGGCGTTTACAAGAAAGGGTATCATTCCGGTATGTCAGCAGGCGAAATGAAAAAAGCGCGGGAAACCGCATATGAACTTCAGGATATGGGTATGCCGCTTGAAAAGATCGCAAGGGCGGTCAAAATCAGCGTCGATACCATCCAAGAATGGCTGGCGGAGCGCGAGGAGATGCTTGTAAAGTAGCTGAACGGAACTTTCAAACGCAAACCGTGCTGAAAGCACGGAACCATCAGGAATGGAATGCGGAACTCTTCCCGGAGAAACTGTCTGATACATCTTTCTTTAAAAGAAAAAACTGACGCACAGATTACGTTATGCGTCAGTTTTTTGTTTCTATGTTTGTTTTTATTTTCTATTTTTTAGAACCTTCTGTTCTTCTTTCCAGCGGCAGTCAAACCTCCCGCCGCGCACAGGCTTCCTGCTGCGAAAAGCAGGAGCATGCACCAGAATACGGCTGCATTGCTGTCTCCGGTCTTCGGACTTTCCGCTATCGCTTTCGTGGTAATGACATAATCCGAACAATGGCTCTGCTGAACCGTAAGGAAGCCGTCCTTGCCCACCGTATCGCTGTCCACGTATTTATACGTTCCGTCTGCCGTTACTTCGTAGTAGTACAGCTTCTTTCCTGCCCACTTCGTACCTACCGGAATGCTGATGGAGGCTTCCGCCGGAAGGTTTCCGCTGTAGCTGTAGCTGATTGCCTGTACAAACTCGTCTTTTGCGATCGGCGGATTCTTTAATCCGCTGTAATCCGAGCTTACTTTCGCGCCGAAATCATAGCTGTTTTTTCCGTCTACCGCTTTCATCGTGCCTTTGGCAAACGTGAAACGGATGCTGTTCGCCAGCTCAATCACGACCGCATGATCCTTGTTATCCGCAATCAGGTTATCCATTTCCGTTTTGGAAACCGCCGTCTTTTCTGCGGTAAGCGGAACGACCTTGGCATCCTCCGGGATCTGCGACGGAGTCTCGGATGGTTTCTCCTCCAGAACCTTAAACGGAATACCGCATTCCGACGCATATTTCTGCGCATAAGAACCGGCCGGTGCAGAAATCGTCAATTTATCACAGCCATCAAATACATTCCAAACCTCTCCTTCGTATACTCCGATGGATGTTACACTTTCCGGTATCACGATGCTCGTCAGGCTGCTGCAGCTGTAAAATGCATCCACACCGATGCTCGTTACACCTTCCGGTATCACGATGCTCGTTAAGCTTCCGCAGTCTTCAAAGGCATAATCACCGATCTCGGTGACTCCTTCCGAAATCGTCACGCTCGCCAGATCTTCACAGTGCGCAAACATCATATACGGAATGCTCGCCACGCCTTCGGAAATCGTTACATTCTTTAAGGCAGATGCGGAAAACAGTTCGCCTCCGAGCTCCTTTACTCCCTTCGGAATCGTCACGCTCGTCAGCCCGCACCCGGAAAACGCCATATTCCCGATGCTCGTTACGCCCTCCGGAATCGTGACTTCCGTCAGGCTGCATCCCATAAATGCACGCGCTTTGATGCCGGTTACTCCCGCCGGAATCGCTGCGCTCCCCGTCTTTCCTATCGGGCAGAAGATCAATTCCGTCTTCGCCTTATTGTATAAAATTCCGTCTGCACTGGCATATACGGCATTCCCTTCCGCCACATTGATCGCCGTAAGATCGCTGCATTCGAAAAATACATCATCTCCGATTTCTGCCACGCTGGCCGGAATTGTCACACTTGTCAGACTGCATCCGGAAAACGCATCATCCGCGATACCCGTCACTCCTTCCGGGATGGTAAGATCCGCTGCGTCCCCGCTGTATTCCGTCAGAACGCCGTCTTCAATCACAAAATCTCCTTCTGCTTCTTCTGTCTCCTCTGTTTCCGCTGCGGCAGAGGTTTCCTGCGATGAGTCCGCCCCCCCGAGCCATTGATTCTCGTCTGCGGCATTTATCGCTGCCGGCAGTGCGAGAACAGCACATACTGCTATTGCAGTTATTTTCTGCAATATTTTGTTCTTCATCTGCTGCTCCTTTCCGGTCTTCGACCACCTTTTTGTTTTCCCGATGCAGCAAGCCTTGCCCCCGCTTCTTTCCTGCAGCCGGTTCCGGCTCTCTGCAAACGTGCGTTCCATGATTATTATGATGATCTTACGAGAATTTGTCAAGCACCAGATATTGTTAAATATGCCACAAAATACGGCATATTTAGTGATTCCTAAATTTTATGGAAGCGGTCCACTTCCGCCTGAAGCTGCCGGGAGATGTCCAGATTGCTTTCCGCTTCTTCCTTAATCCCGGAAATCGAACCGGCCAGCCTCCCGACGTTATCCGCAGCATCGCTGACGCCGTCCGCGCTTTCCGTCATTGCCTTGGAAATATTGTTAATGCCCTCCGCCATCTCGGACATCGTATTCTGCAGCAGCCGGATATTCTCATGGAACGTAGAGACAATGACATCCATTTTCTCCGCATCCTGATAATACAGATCGGCGGCGTTTTCAAATTCCTTATAATCTTCGATCACGGAATCCTGCATGTAGCCGACCAGGCCGTTTGCATTCGTCATCAGCTTCTCCACCGATTCTACGACGCTCTTGCTGATCTCCTGAATATTGTTTGCCGTCTCCCGGCTGTTATCCGCCAGCACGCGGATTTCCTCCGCTACAACGGCAAATCCCTTACCCGCTTCACCCGCTCTGGCCGCCTCGATCGAGGCATTCAGCGCAAGCAGATTCGTCTGGCTTGCAATTTCCAGAATATCGTCCGTCAGATGGTTGATCTCCTCGACTTTCTTGCTCTCTTCAATAGAGCTTAACAATTCCTCCTGCCGCTCGTTCATGACAACGGAAATATTGTTCTTCTTGATCTCCGTGGAATCCTTGATCGTGTTTGCGCGCGTCTTGATCTCATCGACCAGAGAATCGCCGTCTTCCGTTTCCCGGTTCACATTCGAAACCGCACCCATGATATCCTGCATATTCCGGTTCAGCCCGTCAACGGCCGCCGCTACTTCCTGCATACTTGACGCAAGCTGCTCCATTACGGCGGAAACATTCCCCACATTATTGTTGGAATCCTGCACTCCGAGATTCATGGACGAGACAGACTCCTGCATCCGGTTGGAACTGTCCTTGATCTTAAGCATAATCTGCTGGAGATTCTGGATAAAATCATTGATGCCGCCGGAGAGCAGGCCGATCTCATCTTTCGACTTGATATGGATCCGGTTCGTCAGATCGCCCTCGTTGCGGCCGATCTCTTCAATGATCTGCGAAAGCTGCCTGCTTGCGGCTTTTGCCGGCTTGCTGACCGAACTATGGATAAACAGCATCACAAGGACCGCCGCCGCGAGAAAAGCGGCCAGCACCGCAAGCGTAACCCATTGGCTGAATGAGACTGCGGAACGATAGGAAGCCGAAGCCTCATCGACCGCCTTCTGCAGCGCTGCCATAAACACCTGTTCCAACGGTTCTCCGGTCTGCGTTACCAGCGCCTGAAAGTCCTCTCCCAGCACAATATTAGCCGTTGCAAAATCTCCCTTGTCCACATAGCCCTGGATCTCAAACAGCAGATCATAAACCTGTCCGACATAGACCTCGTATTCATCAAATGCCTGGATCAGTTCCCCGTCGCCAGCTTCTTCCAGATACTGCTGCACCGTCTCTGTCCTCTCCTGACTTACCGCCAGCTCATCCTGCAGCGAGCTTTCCAGTCCCCCACGCAGTTCTGCATCATCATACAGGCTGATGATGTTAATATATTTCTGGCTGCGTTCCACGCTTTTCTGCAGTTCCGAAATTTCCAGTTCGACATTTAAATAACAGTTGCTGATCCTGCTGCCCTCCCTGCTGATCTTCTGCAGCGACGCAAGGGAAACCGCTGCATTGATCAGAAAGATCGCTACCAGTATGAAGATCACGCAAAAGACTTTATACCCGATTTTTCTCATTTGTCTACCTCATAATCTCTAACAGGTCCGCAAAGGTTTGGATCGGATAATCCGTCTTTTCATACGAGAAGGCGTCTCCGATCCCGGCGGCTTTCATTCCGCCGGATTTTGCCGCATCGATTCCCGCGTAAGCATCTTCTACCACCAGACACTCCGCCGGATCCATTTCCAGAAACTCCGCCGCCTTTAAAAAGACTTCCGGATCCGGCTTTGAATTGGTAATATTGGTTCCGTCGGAAACGGCATCAAAATAATCCGTCAGTTCCACTTTTTCTAAAATAAATTTTGCATTTTTGCTGGAAGAACCGATGGCCAGCCGGTATCCGCGCTTCCGGAGTTCTTTTAACACCGTCCGTACTTCGTCCGTAACATCCGCGGGCGTCATGGTCTTTAACAGTTCCCGGTAAGCGGTATTTTTCTGTTCCGCCAGTTCCGCTTTCCGTTCTGCGGAAAGCGCTTCTCCTTCATACCGCTCCAGAATGATCTCCAAGCTTTCCATCCGGCTTACGCCGCGCAGGCGGTTATTGATCTGCTCGTCAAAATAGATCCCCATTTCATCCGCCATCTGCTTCCACGCCGCATAGTGGAACTTGTCCGTAAATACGATAACTCCATCCAAATCAAAAATAACCGCTTTCATGACTTTCTCCTTTCACCGATCCGGATTTCTCTGATCTTCTCAATTGCTTCTGCGATTTTTGCCGGTTCAAAGCCCATATAAGGCATTCCCATCATATCGGAGAGACTAAGGGACATGCTCTCCTTATCCCCTCCCGCCATCATTCCGACTGCTGCCGGTGCATACTCGCGCAGGATATTCACCGCTTCTTCGCTGTCTTTTAATTCTTCCAGAATACTGGATCCGGAAAATACCATCCGGTAATCCGTATCCGGCTGATATTCCGTTTCAAACACCCCGGCTTCCAGTTCTTTGACGATACTGCTGCCCGGCAGATGCAAAACGGCGCTGCAGTTAAACGGGATCTCTGTTCGAATCCGAAATTTCCCGTCCTCTAAGATTTCCCAGTGTACGCCGTATTTTCCGCTGACCGAATCGTAATAACCGTCCAGTTTTTTCAGGCGGTAATCCGGCCGCGGGCAGATATCCGCTTTGGAAAATCCCGGAGAAAGCGGCGTAATCCCCATGCTGTAACGATACAAAAACTCCACGACGGAACCGTAGGCATAATGATTCAGGGAATTCATATTCGTTCCGCTGATGCTTCCGTCGTCCAGTACGGAATTCCAGCGTTCCCAGATTGTGGTCGCACCCAGATTGATGCAGCGCAGCCACCCCGGAAAGCCTTCAAAAAACAGGATCCGGTACGCCAGCCCGGTCATGCCGTTTTCCGCAAGCGTCTGACAGAGCACCGGAGCGCCGACGAACCCGCACTTAATCCGGTAACAGTCTTTGCGCAGCCGTTCTTTTAATCCGTCGATCAGACGTGCTTTCTCCCGATATACGCCAAACCGCAGACAGACGATATAGGCGGCCTGTGTGTCGATACACAAACGTCCCGTATTGGAAAAATATTCATTTAAAACGGCCTCATAGATCTGTCCCGCCAGTTCTTCATAAGCGGAAGCATTTTCCGATTCGCCCAGTTCTTCCGACGCTTTCGCCACATTTTTTACGGAAGCGTAATAATAGACCGATGCCAGGAACGCTTCGTCGGTTCCCCCTTTAAAACTCTGCTCGGTAATCCCGTCCATCGCCAGCCAGTCACCGAACTGCATTCCGAAATTAAACAGATGGCCGGACTGGTGTTTGTCGCACTCCCGCGTCAGATAATCCACCCACTTCCGCATCATCGGATAATGGCGGCGCAGTTCTTCCCGGTCGCCATAGTATTCATACAAAGTCATGGGAATAAAGACTGCGGAATCTCCCCATACCGCGGCTCCGCCCGGCGCCTTCGGATAATTCGGGATAAAATTCGGAACCGCTCCGTCCCATTTCTGTTGCTCCCGGTGCAGATCATCCAGATATTTACGGAAAAACGCCCGCGTATCCATATTAAAGCTCGCCGTCGGCGCAAATACCTGTGCGTCGCCCGTCCAGCCGAGGCGTTCATCCCGCTGCGGGCAGTCGGTCGGCAGATCGATAAAATTGGATTTCTGTCCCCACATGCAGTTGGAAAACAGGCGGTTGATCTTTTCGTTTCCCGTATGGATCCATCCGGTTGCGTCCAGCTCGGAATACAGGACATTTCCGGTAAAATCCGACAAAGCGATCTCGCCTTCCCAGCCGCTGACACGCACATAACGGAAACCGAAGAAGGTAAAATGCGGCCTTACGATCTCCTCCCGGCCGTCCGCTTCATAACGGAACTGCGCTTTTGCCGTCCGGTAATTATCGTTGTAGAAATTCCCCTGCTGCAGGATCTCTCCAAAATCCAGTACGATATGCGCTCCCCGCGGAATGCCCGCGGACGAAAACGACACATATCCGGCAAAATTCTGTCCGAAATCCAGAACCGTTTCTCCCGCCGGAGTTTTGATCACTTCCTGTACCGGAAGCGTTTCACGGACCTTAAGCGGCAGGGAATCCCGTTCCACCAGCCGGTCCGTATAAATATTTCCTTCGGATACGGCCTGTTTCCACGGATTTTCCTTTTTCAGATTCAGGATCCGGTCCACCGTTTCCCCATCGTAAATATCGCTGAATACAATTTCCGATTCGCGGTATTTCCAGCTTTCATCCGTTATGACCGTTTCTCTGGTTCCGTCGGAATAAAGGATCGCAAGCTCGGCGATCACATGGAAGCGGCTGCCGTATACCTCACGATGCCCCTCGTAACCCAGACGGCCTTTGTACCATCCGTTTCCGCAGATGACCGACAGCGTATTTTCCTTTCCCAGCAGTCCCGTCACATCATAAGTCTGATACTGGATCTTTTCGTCATAGTCGCTGGTAAACGGCGCCAGGAGCTCATCTCCGGCCTTTTCCCCGTTGATATACGCCTCATACAGTCCTAATCCGCTGATATACAGGCGTGCCCGCTGAATCAGCTTTTCCGTTTTGAATTCCTTCACAAATTCCGGAGGAAACGCATCCTGCTTTTGCTGCGTGATCCACTCTGCACTCCATTCCTCTTTCCGCTTTCCGCTCTCGAACCAGAAAATATCACTTGCCGCAGATTCCCCGGTATCGGCGGATACTTCGATGCGGCCGTAATAACGTGTGCAGGGCAGGGGTGAAAAATCCAGTACCTCCCCGCTGCTTTTTAACTGCGCACCTTCTTTCCGGTATACGATCTGCTGAAATTCTTCATCGGTGCTGACAAGGATCACCGCATTCTGCTGTTTTCCTTCTTCGATCTCTTCTACTTTCCAGGAACATTGGATCCGGTCCAGTGAAAAACCGACCGGATTGCAGATCCCATTCGTTTTTACCTGTACAATCCTCATAACATCCCCCGTTTCCCCGGCCGTCAGCGGCTGTGTTTTTTCTTTTTTTCCTCATACATCTTTTTATCCGCCTGTTCGATCAGGCCGCTTAAATTATCAATTTCCACCGACTGGTAAGTCGAAAAGCCAATGCTTGCCGCTATGGTATAGGAGCGCGGAAGCCTCCGGTTCCGCACATCCATATCATTTTTGATATTCTGAATATGCTCCTTTACTTCCGCATCTACCGCGCAGCTTCCGAAGATCACAAATTCATCGCCGCCGTAACGCATGAACAGCGCCTTTTTATCCATACATTCCTTGATCACCTCCGCCATTTCGCAGATGCAGGCGTCTCCGTATTCATGCCCCAGCGTATCGTTGATCTTCTTTAATCCATCCAGATCGATAAAAATGATAAACGCCCGCTTCTTCTGCTTCTTCATATCCTCCAGCATCTGTGCGGAATAATAGAAAAAGCCGCTCCGGTTATGGATATGCGTCAGCATATCGTACATCCACATCGCGTTGAGCCGGTCCACCAGCTGCTGCATCAGTTTCCATTTGCGGATATTTTCCAGTGCGATCCCGATATTGACATTCCAGGAATACGCTAACTCGCTCTGCAGGGCAAAATGAGTATTCCTCCCCACCGTATATCCGAAGCAGCCGTTCTGATAATAGATCGGCGTCACAATATAGAAATCGCCCGGTTCTCCAAGCTCCGCCTGCCGCGGCAGGATCTGTTTTTTCGGAAATGCGCCATAGCGTACAAATTTCCCGTTCTCGTAGGCAACCGGTGCGGAAACCTCATCCGTATAATTCGCATTGACGTTTAAAATATCGATCTTCCCGTCGATATCCAGCGTATCCGACCGGAAAATACGGCTTTCGTCGCACATGCACAGATAAAACGATTCCATATCCGACCGGGCCACAAATTTCTGCAGCCGCCGGTATAATTCTCCCGGTGCTTCCAGCCCGGCCAGTTCCAGCGCCATGCACTTTACCTCATCGATAACCTTCTGCATGATGGCGTCTTTGGCCACATAATGCCGACGCAGTTCTTCGCCCGAATATTTCCGGCCTTCCGCGCAGCCGCAGCTATTCCGTTTCACCAGCTCGGTTTCCACAAAATGGCGGCTGCTTCCCGTTTCCCCTTTTTCAAGGATCTGCACGGCAAGGTATCCGATCTCTTCCTGACGCCGGTTGATCGTAGTAAGCGCCGGATTAATATAGCTTGCCATTTCATCATCATCAAAACCGGTGACCGCTACATCCTGCGGCATATGGTATCCCAGTTCCTCCAGCTGGCTGATCCCGCCGATCGCCATGCCGTCGTTGGCAAACACGATCGCCTCCGGAAGGTTTTTGTCGCGCCTTAAAAATTCCAGAACGGCTTCCCTCCCGCTTTCCGCAGTATAATTGCCATAATAAACCCGCTCCTGCTCAAACGGGATCCCGTGCTCGCCAAGCACATCGACATATGCCTGATAACGGTCTTTCGCTTCGCCGGTTGCAACGATTCCCGTCACATAATTGATCTTTCTGATCCCATGATCTTCGATCAGATGCTCGACGATCTTCCGCTGCGCCGCATAACTCTCCACCCCGATATTATGCATTCCCTCGATATACTCGTCGATACTGACCGCCGGAACCCCGCTCTTTAAAATGCGCTCGACCAGTTCATCCGCGATCGGTACATACTGTATGGAATTTTTCAGCAGAACTGCTCCGTCGAAAGAAGCAATATCCGGAAGGTTCATGATATTATAGGCTCCCTTCTGGTTTACTTCCTGTTCCGTATAATTCACATGGCAGGTAAACACGAAAACATCGATGCCCTGTTCTTTCGCCCGCCGGAGTATCCCCTCCAAAACGCGCCTCTGATTGTCAAAACTTATGGCGCAGATAAAAACCGCAATCCTTTTTCTCAATTTAATCCCCATATCCTTCATCCAAACAGCCCAACAGTTCCGACAGATTACCAATTGTTTCTGCCCCCGGAAGTTTTTTTCCCTTCCCGCCGCAGACGATCACCTGTACGCCCGCTTCCAGCGCCGCTCTGGCCGCATTTTCGTTTCTTTCTACGACCAGACAATTCTCCGGAGGCTGATCGACGGATTCGCAGGCCTGCAGATATTTCCGGGGATCCGCCCGGACGCCGCTTCCTCCGATGACTGCTGCAAAATAATGTTCCAGCCCTAAGAGCTTTAACACTTTTTTGGCATTTTTCTCCGTGGAAACAACGGCGAGCAGATACCCTTTTTCCAGCAGCCGGTTTAATACGGCATCCGCCTCCGCATCGCAGTCTGACGCCGTCACCTGAAGAAGATACTCCTGATAAAAATGTTCGGCATCTTCCGCCAGGATTTCCCGTTCCGCTTTCGAGATCACTCCCGGATAATTCTTTAAAATGCGTTTAAGGCTGTCCATTCTGGACAGCCCTAAAAGTTCGATTTCCTGTTCCTCCAAAAATGGAATCTCTAATTCGTCTGCAATTTGTTTCCATGCCCGGCGGTGATATTTCTCCAGATGGCACAAAACGCCTTCCAGCCCGAAGATAATTAACTTTATCTGCATTACATTCCACCTTAATATGCAAGATATTCCTTTCCGCAGAACGGATCGACCGGATTCTTCCCTTCAAACGCCGACTTCCCTGTGATCTTCTCCACTACCGCATCGATCATTGCATCGTGGTTGGAATATGCGTTAATGTAAGTTTTCATCATCGGCACATCCAGCAGATGGTAAGGATTCTGCAGAGAGATAAACATGGTCAGAACGACTTCCACGAACCATGGAATATTGTTTCCCGCTCCATACGGCGCGTGCCAGTTCAGCCGGTTCGTCGTCTTATTCGACGCATTTTCCACATTCCCGATATAAATGACCAGATCGTATTTGCTGCGGAATTCACTTACGGTTTCAAAGCGCATCGGTTTGGAAAAATCAAATACTTCTTCTTCATAGCGGATCATTTCAAAACCTTCCGCTTCCATGTCGCGGATGAAGCGGTCCGCCACCCGCTGCTCCGACGGGCATTTCCCGATGATCTCAAATAATACGCGCTTATGCTTCTCCGGTGAAACCGGGAGCAGATTCTGGGTATCCTTCACCAGCGTAACCGCTTTGCGGGCGCATTCCTTCGCCCATTCCTGATGCTTTGCGCATCCGATGACGGAAAGCCCTTCTTTCTTCGGGAGCAGCGTGTTGTCCGCTTTCTTTTTGTGAAGGCCAAGCGCCGCTTTGACCGCAAGGATGCGCGTCAGTGCGTCGTCCAAGCGCTGCGGGGAAAGAATGCCGTTTTCATAACCTTTCCTCATAAATTCGAGGTCTTCCTGATAATCCTTGTTAAAAAGGATCATATCGCAGCCCGCTTCTATGCAGTATGGAACCGATCTCTCACGGTCCATAGCTGCTAAGAAGCCTACCATAGGGGTTGCATCGGTAATGATCATCCCGTTAAAACCTAACTGCTCCCGAAGCAGTTTCTGAAGCAGTTCCGGGGAGAGGGAGGCCGGTATGAGTTTTTTCGGATGATCCGGATTCAATCGTTTCTGATATGCCGGCATTGCAATATGTCCGACCATCACGGTCAGGGCTCCGGCTTCGATCAGGGTGCGGTAAACATCTCCGTAAGTCTGATCCCATTCTTCACAGGAGAGGCTGTTTACGCTTGTTAAAATATGCTGATCCACTTCATCGACTCCGTCGCCCGGAAAATGCTTGACAGAAACGGCCGTGCCGCATTCCTTCGCCGCTTTCATATAAGCAAGCGCGCATTCCTTAACCATTTTGGGATCCGAGCCGTAGGTCCGCACATTCGTGATCGGATTGTGATAATTTCGGTCAATATCCACGACAGGAGCAAATGCGTAATTGCATCCGACCGCCTGCGCTTCGCTGCAGGAAACCATGCCGAGCCGGTATGCCTGTTCGGGGCCGC
The DNA here is from genome assembly GCA_947593655.1 of uncultured Lachnospiraceae bacterium. Lineage (GTDB taxonomy): Bacteria > Bacillota > Clostridia > Lachnospirales > Lachnospiraceae > Roseburia. Next base: position 12,112 of record CANQDS010000020.1, read on the forward strand.
CCGCCGCGGCCGCCTGCATCTGTTTCCCGAATGCGGTTCCTTCTTCGACAATGCCGTCTCCTCCCGCTTCCAGATTCGCGGAAAGAAGCATCGGAACTTTTGCATGTTCCTGCAGATAGCTGTACGCCGAAAACAATTCTTCCGTTTTTCCGGTGCGGAACATGACGCCGCCCGGATTCCGGTCCAAGATCTCATGCTGGAGGTATTGTTCATTCGGCGAATAGCCGATCGGGAAAAATAACTGTCCCAGTTTTTCTTCTAATGTGAGAGACTCTTTCGTCTCTTCTACCCATTTCACATCTTCCTCCGACAGGTGAAACGGTGCCGCTTTCAAATCAATCATGTCTGCCTCCCCAATAACATCTATTTTTATGCGCCGCCCTTTTTCTTTCCTGTGAACAGGGCAGCTAACGTATGTTCATTATTCAGGTAGATCAGGAAACCAACCAGTACCAGCGCGCTGACCAGTGACTGAACCTCGCTGGAAAGCCCAAGCCGGACAAAGCCCAGCTGGATCGCCGCATAGGTAACTGCGCCTAAAACCATGCCGAAGTGGTTTTCTGAAAATCTGCCGATAAAACCGCCGATAAACATCGGCAGGAACGCGACGAACATCGCGCCGATGGAACCGAAGTCCAGAGATGCCTGGATCGTTCCCGTCAAAGTCGCATTAATATAACCGACCATTCCCATCATTGCGCCTGCGATCGCATAGCAGCCGATCGCATTTCCGACTTCTTTAATGCCGGTATCCACCGCAACTTTCTGTCCATCCTTCAACGCCGCATAGTGGAATCCGAATTTCGTATAGTTCATTACGATGTACATAAATGCCAGCGCGATCACGATTACAAGGATCATATTCGGAATTCCTTTGGAGAACTGCGTCAGCTCCGGCTGTGTTCCGAAGGAAACGCCGCTTCCGGAAATAATGGATACCAGCGATTCATACAATAAGGTTACGCCGAGCGACGTGATCAGTGCCGGAAGTTTTAACAATACATATAACAATCCGGAAAACGCGCCCAGAACAATTCCCGCGATCAGCGTGATGACCAGCATCGCCGCAGGCGGCAGCCCATAATTCAATGTGATCGTCGATCCCACAACAGATGCCAGCAGCGCGATTGATCCGAGGGAAAAATCAAATCTTCCGGAATCCAGATTAATCGAAAGAGCAAATGTTGTAAGAGTCACTGTTGCAACCGAGCGGAAGAAGATCAGCACATGATTGGACGTTTCAAAAAAGGCGATCCCCCGAAAAGCGCATATGATATAAAAAATAAGGATCGTTCCTGCCGGGATCGTACAAATCCCCAATAATCTTTTTGCAATACTGCTCTTACCTGTTTTCATAATCATTCATCCTTTTCTTTTTTGGAGGGACCCGGCATTACGCCGGTTCCCTGTTCAATTGTTGCCTGTTATTTCAGATTCTGTATGTCATCAAATGTATACGCGCTTACAAAGCTTTCAAAGTCGCTGTAAGATACTACGTTTTCCGGAGTCGAGATATACTGATCCAGAATCTCCTTGTCATATACCGGATTCGTCGCCGAACTGGAATCCAGGAACGTCTTAAATTCATCGGCGTTTGTCGCTATCCAGTAGCCCTGATCGATCATAAACGCGCTGCCGTCAGAGCGAAGCGGCACCCCGTTGATCGCATTGATGACCGCTACAAAGATCGGTGCAATACTCGGCGAGAACTTTCCTGCCATATAATCCAGCTGCCCGTTTTCCATTGCGTTCAGATAACCTTCTGCATAAGTATCTACCGAACCGACTTCAACGCCTTCCGGAGCCATCGAACCGAAGAAATCCGAGCCGTTTCCTACTGCGAGCACGGCCTGAAGCCCCGGAGTGTTGATCTTCTCCGCGATCTCTCCGAACCATGCGTCGTCCATGTTGTAGCCGTTTACCGCGGATACGGTAAAGGTATCGCTGGAGAAGTGATCGGCATTCACACCAAGATCCCCGTAGATTGCCGTAATGATGTCGTCCTTTTCCGTTGCGCCGTTGTAGGAAGTCGAAGCATCCGCTTCGCACATTGCCTCAAACATTCCCGCAACACGGTAAATATGCATCTCCGTTCCGAATGCCGCAGCACCGGCAAAGATCAGGAAACTGGTATCGCCTTTGTCGATAAAGTATTTCGCCATATCATAGCCGGTCTGATATTCCGTTTCCAGGCTCGGCCCTACCGCTCCGACATAGTGTTCGCAGTCCTCATAGGCCTTCTGCTCTTCATCGGTCAGCACACCGGCCGCTACGCCGTAGTAAATCCCCGCGCTCTCGCACAGATCGATCTGTCCCGGACGGTCAAACGAAGAAAGGGAAATAATGCCCTGGCATCCCTGTGCGATAAACTGCTCGATTGCGCTGATTTCCTCCTCCGCATTGCCTAACTGCTCGGAATAGATAAAGTCCACATCATACTGGCTTCCGAGATATTCCTCATAATAAGCCCTAAAGCTCAGCGCTTCTGCGGTAGAAAGATCCGATGCCAGTACGCCGATCTTGACATTCTGATTGATGCCGTAATCGCTGATATCCGATGCATCTACCTTGCTTCCTCCTTCCGTTCCGCTGCCTCCGTTTCCGCTCCCTCCGCATCCGGTCAACAGCAGGGAACCTGCCATCGCCGCACTGAGCACAACTGCCGCCAACTTGTTCAATTTCATCCTTTTTTCCTCCTTAAAAATTTTTTATTTATCTTGTCAGCATCGCTTTGCGTCCTTTTAATCCGGACAAAGTTACAACTGCCAAAAACAGAATGGATTTTACACACTGGCTGATCCCTGCCGAAAAGTTCAAAATCACCATGATCTGGCTTAAAAGAACCATGCTGACAGAACCAACCAGCGCTGCGCTGATCTTGCTTCTTGCGCCGCCGGATGCAGGCATCCCGCCGAATACGATCGCTATGATGACATCCATACCAATGCTGGACGCTGTGGAAGTCGTGATCGTCGGAGCCCGGACAACCGTCAGGAATGCGGCCAATCCGACACCGACGCCGGCGATCAGGAAAGCCAGGATCGAAAGTTTCTTCACGGAAATGCCCGTCAGTTTTGCACAGATTGGATTTCCGCCTAAAAATTTCTCCCTGCGCCCCAGCGCGGTATAATTATAGATAAAGATGCACAGGCCGATAAAGACGACCAGGATCAGCACTTTCAGTCCTACGGAATCCAGCGTTTTTACAACCGCACGCGGTACTTCGATCTTCGCGCCGCCTCCCGATGCGATCATGATCTTCACCAGAGCGCTCAAAACACTGAGCATGGCGATCGTTGTAACAAACACCGGAAGATTTAAGAATGCCGCCAGCGCCGAATCGATCAGTTCGATCAGCAGTCCGACTGCGATCATGGTCAGAAACATCAAAAACAGGGATTCCGTTTTGTTGTATACCATCGCGCCCGATATTGCGCTGACCGCTACCGCCGATCCCAGCGAGATGTCAAATGCGCCCGTCGTATAGATAAAGACCGCACCCGTGGAAACAACCGCGGTAATGATCGTCTGGTTTAACAGCGTCTGCAGCATGTACGGACTTAATCTGTCTCCCATCATCACGAGGTAAGTAACTGCCAGGATTGCCAGCGCCACCAGCGAAACGATCTCAACGACTTTTGATTTTAAATTGATTTTCTTCTTCATGATGTTCAGCCTCCCCTAAATCATATATCCGATGACCGCGGACTCATTTAAGGATTCACTTCTTGTTACTTCGCCGCTTATGGCGCCGTCCTTCATGATCACCAGACGGTCGCTCATCCCGATCAGCTCCGCCAGTTCTTCCGATATGATCAGAATGGATTTCCCTTCTTTCTTCATCCGGTAGATCAACTGGTACATCGCCTGTTTTACGCCGATATCCACGCCGCGCGTCGGGCAGTCCAGGATCAGGATCTCACTGTCGCAGCCGATCCATTTTCCAAATACAACCTTCTGCTTATTGCCGCCGGATAATTCCGAAACCGCCTGTTTCGGCTCGCGGCACTTGACGGAAAGGGAAGAGATCTGTTCCTTCACCAGATTCCGCTCATTCTTCTTCGTGATCACTCCGTGCTTTGCGATCTTATCCAGCCCCGCGATCGAAATATTATCCAGAATCGATGCATCCATATTCAGCGCTTCCGTGTCGCGGTCTTTCGATACATAGCCGATCTTATGCTGCATGGCCGTTTTTTCACTGGTGATCGTCTGGCCGCCGGCCGTTACCCTGCCGCTCTGCAGCGGTACGGCTCCAAACAACGCTTTCCCCAGCGTATGCATTCCGCAGCTGGAAAGTCCGCCCACGCCGAGGATCTCTCCTTTGTGCAGTTCCAGCGTAAGGTCTTTCAGTTCTTCGCCGAAGTTTCCGTTCTCAATCTTAAGGACCACTTCCTTATCATAGCTTCCGTCATAGTCGCTCCGGTAGTAATCGCCTTTTAATTCACGGCCTACCATTAACTGTTTGATCTCTTCCTCGTCAAATTCCTCTTTCGTCAGGCTCTTGATCAGATTGCCGTCCCGCAGAACGGTCAGCGTATCGCATACCTCCATCAATTCGTCCAGATCGTGTGAAATGAACAAAACGCTCTTGTTCTGCTTCTTCTGCTCTTTCATCAGATCGTAAATCTTCTGGCGTCCCGTCTGGGAAAGCGCCGTCGTCGTTTCATCGACGACGAAAATGTCCGGCTTTCTGGCGATGACTTTTGCGATCTCCACCAGTTTCCGGTCCTGAAGATCGAGAACCGTTGTCGGCAGCGCCGGATCGATGTTCTCCATCCCGACCAGCGAAAGAATCTCTTTCGCCGCCTGATTCATCTTCCTGCGGTTGACAAAGCCTGCTGTGCTGAACTGATCAATGTTTCCCAGGAAAATATTTTCCGCAATGGAAACGCCTCCGATCGTTCCCCGCTCCTGGACCACCATTCCGATTCCGTGTTCCAGCGCATCGGTCATGCTCTTCGGAGCCCAGTCCCGGCCTTTGAACTTCATCGTTCCTTCCGTGGCGGGCTGCATTCCCGCTGCAATAGAAGAAATCGTGCTCTTTCCCGAGCCGTTCTCTCCGATCAGCCCCCGGATCTCTCCCGGATAAACCGTCAGATCCACATGATCCAGTGCTACCGTCAAACCGAAATGTTTTGAGATGTTTTGCATTTGTAAAATCGGTTCACTCATAGATTTTCACTGCTCCTATCTGTCGTTTCTTTTTCCTGCCATGTTCCTTAAGACTGAATTCATTATAATTTTGCCTTTGATTTTTTACTTTTTCTTTTTTTAGGATTTTTGCACAGAAAAGACCACGTTCTCTTTCTCGGATACTGCCTGTTTTTTGTGCAGGTTGCACATTGATTTCGTATTTTTTCGGTATGAGTACGCCATTTTCAACCAGAGTTTCGAATATTGCAATTATTGCACCCATATTTTGGCAGAGGCTGTGTTTTTTAACCTTTTGCCGTTGAATTTTTGACAATTTCTGATATGATATTCTTATCAGGGAAATGTTTCGGGAGGGTTTTATCATGGAGCAGACACATGAGATCATTGACTTCGGCAGTTCGGTATCCATCAAGTGCTTTTTGCACCGGCTGGGATTTTCCGGCCGGCACTGGCACGAAAGCATGGAACTGTTATTCGTATTATCCGGTTCGGTCGATATCATTCAGGAGGACCGCGCTTTTACGCTTTCCGCAGAAGATATCCTGCTCATCAACAGCAACGAACTGCATGAACTCCACGCAAAGGACTGCGTCCTGATCGCGCTGCAGATCCACCCTTCATTATTTGAAGCGGAACTGCCGAATTTCCGGGAATTGTATTTTGACTGCAATTCCGCAGTGCACAAGAATTCCCAAAGCTATGACGCGATCCGCGTCCTGATCTCGCATATGATCAAGGCGAACACCAACAAACAGGACAATTACCATATCATGAATAAGGCGCTGGCATACCAGCTGATGTTTCTTCTGCTGTCGCAGTTCCGTTCCTCCAATCCCGAGACGAAAACGCTGCGCTCGCAGAAAAATATGGAGCGCGTCACCCAGATCGCCGAGATCATTGACAACAGCTACCGGTCGGAGATCACGCTGGCCTCCCTTGCTTCTCAGGTACATCTGTCGGTTCCGTATCTGTCCCGCTTTTTTGACAAACAGCTTGGAACCTCGTTTCTGATGTACTTAAACGGCGTGCGCCTGTCGCACGCGGTCAACGATCTTTTGTCTACCGATTATTCCATCGAGCAGATCGCGGAAAACAACGGATTCAGCAGCGCCCATTCTTTCGTCCAGACGTTTAAGAAGAATTATGACTGCCTTCCAAGCGTCTACCGGAGAAACCACCAGCTGCAGCGGCGGGAGGCTTCCTCCTTTTCCAATGCCAGGAATTTTACTTCCTATATCGATCTGGAACAATACGACTATATGGCGATTCTCGGAAAATATCTGGAAACGTCGCCTTCCCCGGTTCCCGATCCCGGAATCCGCCTCCAGACCACGAGCAGCCGCAGCATTACGATCACCGACAACGGGAGCAGCTCCTCAAAGCAGCCTCTGCTGAAACATACCTGGAAAACATTCCTTACGGTCGGAAGCGCAAAACAGCTCCTCTACCGGAAGGTTCAGGATATGATCCGCGATATGCAGAACCGGATCGGCTACCGCTATATCAAATTCCACGGCATCCTGTCCGATGAAATGCATGTCTACCACCGCACGGATAAAGGAACGATGTACAGCTTCGCTCTCGTGGATGAAGCGCTGGACTTTCTGCTGTCTGTGCATTTGAAACCGCTGATCCAGCTTTCTTTCATGCCGGCCGCGCTGGCAGAGGATCCGCAGAAAACCTGCTTCGGCTATATTACCAGCCCTCCCGCCGATCTCGCGGAATGGCTTCTTCTGGTGTCGGCGTTTACGCGCCATCTGCTGGAACGCTACGGGGAAAAGGAAGTGCTAAGCTGGCCGTTCTGCGTGTGGAATGAACCGGATACCGACGAAAAGATGTTCGGATTTGCCACAGATGAAGAATTTTATCATTTCTATCAGAAGACTTATCAGACGGTCAAACAGTGCCATCCCGATATTGTTTTCGGTTCGCCGTCCAATTACTATCTGACGCAGTATCAGAGCCACTGGATCGCGGATTTTTTACAGTGGTGCCGTGCAAACGGCTGTATGCCGGAATTTCTGAACATGCATTTTTATAACACCACATTTTCTGCAAAGACGTTGGAAGAGCTTACCTCTAAGACATTCCAGAATGTCGTTACCTTGTCCGAAGATGAAAATCTCTTCCACGATTTTGTCCGCCAGATCCATGCATACGCGAAACGGTTATCGCCGCCGGGGCAGCCGCTTCCGGTTTACCTGACGGAATGGAACATTACGCCTTTCCATTCGGATCTTTTAAACGACACCTGTTTCGTGTCCTGCTATATCGTCAAAAATATACTGGAAAATTATGATGAACTGGACAGCTTCGCCTTCTGGGCACTGACTGATTTTCTGGAGGAAACCCCGCTTTCGCCCGGCCTGTTTCAGGGCGGTCTTGGAATAACCACTTATAACGGGATCCCCAAAGCGGGTTACTATGCCTTTCAGTTTTTAAACCAGCTTGGTGATGAACCGGTTGCCAGAGGCAATGGGTATTTCCTGACGAAAAAAGACCGCTCTTACCAGCTGATCCTTTACAACTACAAGCATTTTTCTTCTCTTTATGCACAGGGGGAAATGTTTGACATGACGCCTGCCAACCGCTATGAAACCTTTGCGCCGGAAGAACAGTTAGAATGCCGTATTACGATCCGCGATCTAAAAGATTCCAGATATATGGTCACGGAATCTTCCATCTGCCGCCATTCCGGCAGCAGCTTCGATGAATGGCTCCGGATGGGCGCGCCGGAAACGCTCTCCGCCGACGAGCTTTCCGCATTGAAAAAGCTCTCCGTTCCGTCGTTTAGGAAATATCCGGCCGATGCGGAAAACGGCCGGCTCCAGCTGTCTCTTTCTCTGGAGCAGCTGGAAGTCCGGCTGGTTCTCTTAACGCCGCAGGCGCCGGGCACGGAACCGGTTCCCGCCATATAAATATACGCATCCGCAAAAAGAGAGCCGCCGCCCCACAGTGAGCATATCACAGACGATATGCCTGTGCGCAGCAGCTCCTTTTTTGCAGGAACCCTGTTTTCAAATCAAAGACTCGTACAGCTTCACAATATCTTCTACGCTTACTACTGTTTTTCATATAAAAACTTTTCCGGAAGCGTTACATGAAAATCTTTTGCAAGATCGCGGAAATTATCCGGTGATATCGTCTGCAGTTTATCCGGCCGCATCGAAAGCATCTTCACCAAAATCTCCGCGGATTTTTCCGCCGTATGCATCAGCCCGAACGTCAGGTCAAAATCCTCGCCCGCCGCAAACATTCCATGATGCGCCCAGACGGCAAGGTCATAGGTTTTCATCAGTTCGCTGGTTGCTTCGGCGATCCTGCTGCCTCCCGGCACCATCCACGGCACAACGCCGACTCCGTCCGGAAACACCACCGGACATTCGGTGGCCATTTCCCACAGTTCCCTCGTAAACACTTCATCTTTCAGTGGCAGCACAAACGTCAGCGCGATCATATTTGTGGTGTGCGCATGATAGATCACGCGGTATTTTTCGTTCTGCTTCTTTTTTACTTCGTGATTCATCAGGTGCGTCGGCAGTTCCGAGGTCGGCACGCCGCCTCCCGCAAGCCCCCAGACGATCCGGTAATTTTCTCCCCGGCCGTCCAGCTCGATCAGACCGATCGATTCTTCCGGCTTAATGATCACATTCCGGAAATATTTTCCGCTTCCCGTCACCAGAAAATACTCTCCGGCAAGTTCCGGAACAAAAACTCCGATCGGTTTCCATTCTCCCGGCGCAAAGCTTTCTTTTACGCTGTCCGCTTCCTCCGGTTTTACGCGGTAGGAAAGATTGCCGCCGTTTCTCTCATGCCAGCCCTGCTGCCAGCCGTCATCCGCCATCCGGATAAATCCCTGTACAAATTCTGCATCTAAAACCTTCATCCTTTTTTCCTCCTGATCCTAACCCCGTTTGGAAAGCACTTCCGCTTCGTATTTCTTTACTTCGTCAAACCAGCTGATATCCGCCGGCACGCCGCACTGTCTGCAATATTCTTCCCAGACGTCGCCAAACGGAAAACTCTTTAATTCCTCCTGCCACACCATCAGTTCGGACAGGCGGTTTTCGTCCTGAAGCTGTTTTAATTTTTCATTCGGCAGAAGCATCGCATTCAGCAGCGCTTTCTGCCAGCTGCGGAACCCGACCGTCCATGCGCCGATGCGGTTGATCCCTGCGTCAAAATAATCCAGCGCCATGTAGACGCGGTCCAATGCGTCGCTGCGCACGATCTCTTTGGCCATCTCCCTTGTTTCATCGTCAAACAGGACCACATGGTCGCTGTCCCAGCGCACCGGCCGCGTGATATGCAGGGCAAATTCCGGATAGAAGCAAAGCAGCGCCGGGATCTTATCCGATACCATTTCCGTCGGATGGTAGTGCCCGTTATCCATAAGCGGCATACAGCCGTCATGCAGCGCCGCAAAGTTCAGCGCAAATTCCGCCGAACCGACGGTATAAGATTCCACGCCGATCCCGAATACCTTAGATTCTACACACGGCTTCACCAGTTTTTTATCAAACGGCTCCGAAAGGATCTGCTCGATCGAATCCTTATAACGCATCCGTGGTCCGAGGCGGTCGGCCGGGATATCCTTGTAGCCGTCTCCCGTCCAGATATTCATAACGCACGGAACTCCGGTTTCTTCCGCAAAATACTGGGAAATGCGGATACATGCCTTTCCGTGATCGATCCAGAAGCGCCGCGTCTGTTCATCCGGGCTTGACAGCGTCAGGCCGTCTTTAACTTTCTCATGGGAAAAGAAAGTCGGGTTAAAATCAAGCCCCGCATGATGCTTCTTTGCAAATTCCACCCATCTTGCAAAATGTTTCGGCTGAAGCTGGTCGCGGTCTGCGGATTCCCCGCCCTCAAAGATGGCATAGCACGCATGGACGTTGATCTTCTTTTTTCCCGGCGTCAGTTCCAGTACTTTTTCCATATCCGCAAATAATTCTTCCGGCGTCGATGCTTTCCCCGGATAATTCCCCGTGGTCTGGATCCCTCCGGTCAGCGGTCCGTCGTGGTCAAAACCGATGACGTCGTCCCCCTGCCAGCAATGAAGGGATACCGGAACCGTTTTTAATTTTTCCATCGCCTGATCCGCGTCCACTCCGACTGCCGCATATCTTTCCTTTGCCTGTGCATATCTTTCCTGTTGTGTCATGTCACTTCTCCTTCTCATAAATATTAATTTCAAAAGATTCAAAGATGCATCTTCTGGCATCCTGCAAATCTTCCAGTTCCCCCGCCGCGATCATCTGCGCCGCAAGATTGCCCGCCGCCGTCGCCTCCGTCGGTCCGGCATAAACCTTTTTATCCGTTTTCTCCGCGGTAAGGCGGTTCAGATATCCGGCATTTGCGCCTCCGCCGACAACAAAGATCTTATCGTACTGTTTTCCGGTTAAAGCTTCGATTTCTTTTGCCGTTGCGGCGTAGCACTCCGCCAGGCTGTGATAAATTACGGCCGCCGTCTCAGCGATCCCCTCCGGCACCGGCTGCCCGCTCTCCCGGCAGGCTTTTTTGACTTCTTCCGTCATATTCTCCGGAGCCAGAAAACGCTGGTCGTTCACATCTACGAGAGAGGGGATCCTGCATTCGGAAGCCCTGCTGCAGATCTCGCCAAATCCCAGTTCCGGCGCAATTTCCTTCCGCACCGACTGTATCATCCAAAGCCCCATGATATTTTTCAGATAGCGGAACCGGTAATCATAACCGCCCTCATTTGTCATGTTCCGGCGCATACTGTTTCGCGCGGTATTTGCTTCCTTCAGTTCCGTTCCCATCAGCGACCATGTTCCTGAGCTGATATAAAGCACTTCTTCCTCTCTGCCCGGTACGGCCATGACCGCCGCGCCGGTATCATGCGTCGCCGGAAGCACGACTTTACAATCGAAACCGACTTCTTTTTGGATTTCCTCCCTTAAATTTCCCAGTTCCGTTCCCGGAAGCACGATCTTCTGGAAGATCCCGGCCGGATAACCCAGCTTCCGGATCAGTTCCATATCCCAGTCTTTCGTTTCCGGGCTGACCAGCTGCGTCGTCGTTGCATTGGTGTATTCCGCCGCCATCCTGCCAGTCAGCAGATAGTGAAAATAATCCGGGATCATCAAAAGCGCTTCGGCGCGCTGCAGCGTTTCCGGCTGTTTTTCCTTTAACGCCATCAGCTGATAGACCGTGTTAAAGATCTGCTTCTGGATCCCGGTCCTTGCATACAGGACATCCTCCGAGATCACTTCGTAAACCTTTTCGTCCATGCCCTGCGTCCTCTGATCCCGGTACGCCGCGGCGTTTCCGATCCGCTGCCCTTTTTTGTCCAGCAGCACAAAATCTACCGCCCACGTATCAATCCCGACGCTGACCGGGATCTTCCCCAGTTCTACGCATTTTCTCATTCCGGTCAGGATTTCCCGGAACAGCTGATCCACATCCCAGATTTTCTCTCCGTCTTTTTCCGTCATGCCGTTGGGAAACCGGTAAATTTCCTCTAACTGCATCCGGTCATTTTCCATATGCGCCAGCATATGCCGTCCGCTGGACGCCCCGATATCAACTGCCAGATAATAGGCTGCCATAACCCCATCCCCCTGATTTCTTTGATAGCATCAGTATAGGAGAAAAAATGGCAGAAAAAAAGAACACCTTTTGTTCAAAAAAGTGTCCTTATTTGCATTCAGTCCCCGAAACTGATCCCATACTGATTCCGGTACTGTTTCGGTGATATTCCGTAGCGCTTTTTAAAGATCCGGTGGAAATAGCTGATGTTCTCATAACCGACCGCTAATGCAACATCCATCACGGGCATCGCCGTATGGCTTAAAAGATATCCGGCCTGCGAAAGCCTTTTCGTCTGGAGCAGCTCTGTATAAGTCTGTCCGGTCCGCTTCCGGATTTCCCGTGAAAGCCAGTAGAGATCATAATGCAGCTGTTTTGCAAGTTCCTGCAGTTCTCCGTCCCGGTAATGCTCCTCGATATATCCGAGCACCATCATCATGAGTTTCTGTCCTTCATTGACCGCATCCGTTTCTACGGCATCGATATGATTCATCAGCTGCAGCAGCAAAAGCCCCATCGTAATCTGATTCATGCTCCTTTTATTCGCCTGATGGTTCATGATCGTCCAGATCAGGTTCTCGACCAGATTCTGCACGGGAAGCACATCCGCCACTTTAAAATGCAGATATCCGGCTTCCTGGTCTTTTCTCCGCAGACAGTCGATCACGAAGGAACGCAGCAGATTTTCCTCCGATTCCATCATTTTGATCGCATAATCAAAAAATTCCGGCAGGATAATGAAATTAACGGCAATATCATTTTCCGATGCCGGATAAATTTCCTGTATTGCATTCTGATTAAGGAACAGCAGTTCCCCCTGCTTTAAGATCACATCCGTGCCATTGATCACATGATGCGTAGTCCCGTTGTACATATAAATGACTTCCACGTAATTATGCGTGTGGACCGGGAAATGCACAAAACGCGTATGCTTGCGTATTGCGATCAGCTTTCCCGATTCCAGTAATTTTGCCGCATCAATTTCGTCGGAATGCGGTTTTTCTTCCGACATGTAAAGTTCCTTTTCAATTTCACGGGAACCTTTTAATATCCGTTCTTCCTCCGGTGTGATCCGCTTTAAATTCCGGTATATTTCTTCATTCATATATTATCCTTTTCTTTTGAGAGAATTCATAATTTCCCGCCTGCAATTCCGCAGATCATTATACCATCGGGCGCGGCGGACTGTACAGTCCTTTTTACTGCTATCAATTGCACCCGCTATGGATGAACAGCATGTCTGAAAATCATCCATGTGCTGATAAAGTAACAAATCAGCAGCAGTACCAGAACCCCCATGGTTGCACCAATCTGCAGCAGCAATGCATCAAACCCGATATAGGCTGAAATTTCTGCTGATACGGCCTGAATAAAGTAAGTGATTATAACAGCAGCTACCATGATTGCGGTAAGAATCGGCAGCCCGAACCAGACGCCCAACTGGGCAAGGATCAGTTTTCCGATATGCTTTTCTTCCACACCCAATTTTCGGAGTACGGAGAAACGATATTGGTATTGTCCTGCGTCCAATAGCTGCTGCAGGGAAAGTACGGTGAGACATATGATCATCAACACAACAGCTCCATAAATCATTGCCGCCTGCAAAACAAAATTGCTCGCTATGGTACTGTTCGTCTGCAGGGTACGGAACCGGATTCCATACATAACCCCGCTTTCTGCCTGCTCCGGATATTCTGCTGTAAAAAGTTTTTCCAGTTCGATTGCATTTTCATAAGAGATATTTTCCGCCGTTTTGATATAGCGGTTTTTCATTACCGGAAGCAGTTTCTCACAAATACTGTCCGGAAACACATAGAGGATATCGGTATAGGAATTGTACACTGTTTCCCCGATCGCATCTTCATAATAGGACTGCCCGGAGAGTGTCAATTCTCCTGCGTCTGTCCTAATACTGGCGTGTTCTTTTAAAAAGCGATTCCGTTCTTCCCCGGTGGCGATCACTTTCCATTGTGTTGTAAATTCATTTTCTCCCAGAGAAATCGGTTCGTAACCCAGCATTTCCCGTATGGTGTTATAATCACTCAAAGAAATTGCCGTAATCGGGAAATCATATTTCTGTCTGTTGTGAAAATCATCTTTCTCAGGCAGATATAGATGGAAAGTGCAGTCATAATCGGTATCGATTTTATATTCTGCCAGAAAATCCGTAATGATCTCATAACTGTCCTGCGGCAGATTTTCTTCTTCATAAACATTATTGTATCTTGAATAGACCTGCACATCATACATCGATCGTATATCCAGATAGCCGGACGACCACCCTGTCAGAACAGGCGCTGCAACAAACATGAAAATTGCCAGTACCAAGGTGATGCAGATGATTGTCATTGTCTTAGTGGTTGTGTTCAGCTTTGAGGTAATCTGTCCGAAAAAGAAAAGCGCTTCCTCATGGTATCGGTGTTCCGGCGATTTTTCTTTCCATGCTGCGATCAGACCACTGGCAAGATAGATCAGGGCACAAATAAAGAAAAGTACATCGATCAAAACCAAAAGCAGATATTGGTTGAGCGTTCCGCTGTCGAAAGGCAGATAATATTTATTTTTTACCGCTGCAACGCTGGCGGCTGCAAAAGCGTTTAAGACAGAACCGATCAGCAGACCGATAAGGAAGGATTCCCTTTTTTTCTTTCTAATGATGCAAAACACCGGCCACAGCAAAGCAAGCAGCGGAAAAAGAACATTTCCCAAAAACATAAGCTGAACCGGAAGCGCAAATCGGGGATCATAATAAAACCAGATCTTCTGTATTCCTGCAATCAATCCCCATACCGCAAATAATTCAAAAAAGACTGCTGCGATAGAAATAAAGCGGCTCTTTTTCAGTTCGGGTTCGTTCTCTTTCTCTGCGGAAAGCATATCGATCATTTTTGTTTTCTGAATGGTACGGGTATTGAAAATTCCCACCGCAAAAAAACTGGCCACAAAAAATACCACTGTCAGCAAAACGGTATCCGGGAATAATGTCCATGAGATTTCGTAAGGCTTTCCATACGCCGTAAGGAGCATTGCGGTAATAAACTGGGAACAAAATACGCCAAGAAAAATCCCGATCCATATGGAAAGCATCCCCATGATCAACGTTTCTGCAAAGAACATCCTGCCAATGGTTTTTTGTTCCATTCCCATAATGGACTGAAGCGCAAACTCTTTTTGCTTTCGCAGGAGCATATAACGATTGACGAAACGTATCAAAAATAACAGCAGAAATGTTATCATGCAGATTGCAGCTTTCATTCCGTCACTGAGCAGAGTAAAATCATACTCTCTGCCGACATCCGGGTTATAATAACTGCTGGAAATAGACAAAAAAGCATAAAACAAGGCAACGCAGATCGTCATTGTGACAATATAGACCAGATAGTCTTTTACAGACCGTTTTGCGTTTCTGAAAACAAGTTTAGCATACATGCTCTGTCCTCCTCCGATCATGGTAAGGACGTTCAGAATCTTATCAAAAAAAGCGCTTCTGCTGTCGTCTCCCCTGCGCAGTTCCATAAAGATTTCTCCGTCTTTCAAAAATAGAATGCGGCTGGCATAACTGGCGCTAAAAGCGTCATGGGTTACCATAAGGATTGTCGTCTCAAGCTGTTCATTGATACTTTGAATGGTAGACAGCAGCATTTGTGAGGAATGGCTGTCCAATGCTCCTGTCGGCTCATCTGCCAACAAAAGTTTTGGATTGTTGATCATTGCTCTTGCGCAGGCACAACGCTGTTTTTGACCGCCCGATACCTGATAAGGATATTTATTCAGGATATCGCTGATATTCAGTTTCCCGGCCATATCCAGGACACGGGGCTCTACGCTCCCCGCCGGAACTTTATTGATCGCCAATGCCAGCGCAATATTCTCTGAAATCGTCAAAGTATCCAGCAGATTGAAGTCCTGAAATACAAAACCTAAATTCTCCCTGCGGAAGCGGGCAAGGGATTTTGGTCTGATTTCCGTGATGTCTGTTCCCTCTAAAAAAATATGCCCTGCACTTACGGTGTCAATTGTGGAAATGCAGTTGAGCAGCGTTGTCTTTCCGGAACCGGACGCCCCCATAATTCCGAGAAATTCTCCGGCTTCCACAGAAAAGCTGATATCTTGAATGGCTTTGGTAAGATTTCCCTCGTTTCCATAATACTTCTGGATATGCTCCAGCCTCAAAATTGTATTCATCTGATAAACCTCCTTCCCTGTTGCATACCCTTATTGTACATGGAGCATAGCTTTTTTTGTATCGGGTTTTCTTACACAGTTCTTACAAAAATGTAAGAAGTGCAAAACCGATCAGTCCTGCACTCCGATAATAAAATCATTCATTTGAAAGATAAGTGAAATCGTTGTTCCTCTGTTTTCGGAATCAGCGGTAATTCCTATTCCCAGTTTATCGCATAGGCGCTTGCAAAGATATAAGCCAATTCCAGTAGAATTTTTCCCGTTCCGCCCGTTCTGACCGGTAAATCCTTTTTCAAAAATGCGGGGCAGATCACTTTTGGAAATACCGATCCCATTATCACGGATCGATAACACAATCTTGTCATTTGTTTTTGTCGCCTCAAAATGCAAAACGGGCTGTTCTGTATGGTATTTGATGGCATTCCCGATAATCTGATTTAAGATGAATCGCACCCACTTTTCATCCGTATAAACCCTGCTTTCGATATCGCCGATCTGAACCGTCATATTGCTTTGACGCAAAAGATACTTATAATCTGCGATCGCACTATGCACAACATTACATAAACTGACTTCATGCACAAAATAGTCTTTTTCCGCGTGTTCGCTTCGGGCATAGTAAAGCGCCTGTTCTGTATATTGATTGATCATCTCTAACTCTGCCAGCACTTCTCTGGAAAAGGAAGAACGGTTATTTTCACACAGCAGCTTCATGGCCGTAATCGGTGTTTTTACTTCGTGTATCCATTGTTCAATATATTCTTTATATTCCCTGCGTTCCCTCTGCACTTTGCCGATCTGCTCCAACATGGATTTTTCAGCCATTTTCATAATCTGATAAAAAACCTGTTCATCCGCTTTTTCCGGCACTTGCATGATCTCCGGCAGTAAATACCGTTCTTCTAATTGCTCTGCCATGTCCAGCAACTTATTGAGATACTTTTTTCGTGAGAAATAAAAAATCAGCAAAGATAAAACAAGAACCATCGACCAGACAGTAAGAATAAACAAGACGGCCGGAAATGGATTATCGCTTGCAGTCAGGAACAAGGCAAGGGCCAGCATACCCAGCAGATTGATCAAAATGACGGGAAGTTGATTTTTCAGATATTGTTTTCCGCTCATAATGTATATCCCTGCCTGTGTTTTGTTTTAATAAAATCGACAAGTCCGATTGCTGCCAGCTTGTCCCGAATACGGGTGATATTGACGCTTAGCGCATTATCATCCACATAAAGCTGATTGTCCCAAAGAAAATCCACAATATCATTTCTGGAACAGATTTTTCCGGCATTCTTAAAAAGGCAGTAAAGGATTTTCAATTCATTCTTTGTCAATTCTGCCGTCTGTCCTTTGTACTCGATCCTGCTGCTCTCCAAATGCAGCGCAGCGTCTTTCCAGATCAAAATTTCTGTTTGAGGGAAACGGCCGGCTTTCTTTAACAATGCCGCAATTTTAGCAAGAAGAATAGCGAGGTTATAGGGCTTTGTGATAAACGCATCTCCTCCCAGCATAATGCTGTTCAGTTCGTCCATATCTGTATTGCTGCTTGTTACAAATACAATCGGAATATCTGAAAAAGCGCGAATCTGAGAGCATATTTCAAAGCCGCTATTCCCCGGAAGTTTTATATCCAGAATAACCAGATGCGGCGCGGCTTCTTTTAGCTGCTCTATTGTTTGGGAAAAATCCGTAACTGCAAATACCTCATATCCATTTCCGGATAAAAGGGTTTTCAGCTGTGTTTGTATTGTGAAATCATCTTCAATGATCAGTATTTTTCGCTTCATACAGGTACCTCGCCGATTTACCTCGCCGATTTGGACTGGCAGCTACACGCAGCCGAAATTTCACACACCGCTGTTTTTCAATTCCCATCGTTCGGAAGAATCTCCATAATTACCTTGATGCATTCATGACAATTTTTATTTTTATCAACATGATAAATATGGCATTTCATCTTTTTTTCCTGCTCTAATAACTCTGTTACGCCTTTGCTGTAATATCGCGGGACATACCCTAATACATTTCCTGCAGAATCTACAAACTGAACTGCATTGGAATCATATTCGTTATCCGGCTCTCTTTGTAAAAACACCTCATCGCCACGAGTCATTTGAATTGATTGTTCACAATTTTCTCCATTACATTTCAGATAATGCCGAACTCCCGCCATATAAAAAATTCTGGTTGTTTTTGCATCAAAATCAAAAATAGGATCAATAAATTCCAGTCGATCAATCGGAAGACATGCTCCACTTCTTTTTAACAGCAGATATTCATCATACTTTTCCAAACCATACTTATTCAAAATCATCTGAATGTCTTTTCTTTTTCTATCCGGCAAACGGCTTGCAAAGACTGTAAAAAGCCTGTCATCTTTATATACTTTATCAAGTTCCGGAAAACATAGCAGCGGTTGAAACCCCTCTTTAATTGCATCTTGTACTTCTTCACAATATTGAAATTCATATTGGCCATTCTTTGTTAATTGACCAATAATATATTGTTTTCTGCTCTGTTCTGCTTTCCAAATTAAATAAAGATAATCCTTTCCATTTTTTACTGACATACTATACTTCCCCTTCTCTATAAACATCCTTCAAAAGTTGAACTTTTGCAAGAATATAGTTTTCTATCAGTTTTTTTCGTTGTTCTGAAAGTACCTCATCGTACTTATTTACTATAGCATGAACCGCATCCTTTGTCACAAGCATTTCAATCTTTTTTGCAATATTTTTCGTCTGTTCATAATAATTCCTTTGAAGAAAGCGGATCATTTCCAGATGAGTCGGTTTCTTCGTATCCTCACCTGAAATACGTATTAATGATTTTGATTTAGTATCAACAAGTGATTTCCATAACAGCATATCATTTCCCAAATAATCTTTGATTTTGGATTCTTCTACATATGCGCAGAGAGATGAACTATTATCATACAACGGACTGATCCGCAATGTGGCTTTTTTCATAATCAATGCCCAATTACTTTGATGTCTATCCGTATTTCCAATTAAAAAATCAAAAAGCAAAATCGGAAGAAAAGAATCAAAAAGTTTTAACGGTTCTAATACATTTTTGATCATATCCAAAGAATACCTTTTTCCTGTTTCAATATCCTTCAGCAACTCCCCGTCAAAACTTGGATATTTTAAACTGATACAATAAATGCCCTCAATCAATATCATATCACTTTGATCAACAATATTGTAACTCATCGAACCTTCTCTGCCTTTATATACACCAAGTTCAAATTGGGCACAAGGTAATCCAATTAAATCAGCCAGATCACATGCAATACATTCCGAAGCATGGTCTGTCGTTTCTCTGTCCTTTTTTAACTTAAATAAGCCGATTTGCCCCGTGTCCGGATTGATGAGCCAAATCTTCTCACTTCTCCCGCTTCCCTCTGCAAAGCCTTCATACTCTTCCCAAAAAGAAAAATCTTTCATATTCCCCCCCGAATTTTCAGCCGTTAAAAAGATACAAACAACGCACCAATAAGGATCAGGCATGTCCCCGCAATTTTTTTCCCGGTCAGACGCTCTTTTAAAATCCCGTATGACAGGAGCATCGGCTGCAAAATGGATAATTTTCCAAAACGGTATGCAATCAGCATGACCAGCGCACCGATCCCGTAAAATCCAAATCCGCAGAGCAGGAACAAAATTCCCTGCTCTGCGGATAATTTCCAGAAAAGCTGCCCGATGCAGGCACAGACGGAGGAAACGAGCATGAGCAGGATGCTTTTTTGTTTTTCTGAAACGATTCCATCATAACTTGTACTCCTGCTGCAATTATTTAATACGGCGTATAGCCAATATCCAAATCTACATTCCCTTTAATTCCCGGTACCGTTCCCTTCGAGGAATACTGCCACATATCATACCTACCGCCATAAGTGCAGGTCGTATTATACTGTGCCACCCAGATACTGCAGTTTCCAAGCGCCGACGCATTTAATTGATTCTCAAACCAGCTTTTGCTCGCATAGACGCCCGGCCGATAGCCTCCATTTGCAATTGTCCGGCAAAAGGCCTGCACGACTGCCGTCCTTGTATTCCGGCTCAGCCCGTTTGCACGTCCGTCTGAAGCGCTTTCCGTATCAATAAATACCGGATAAGATACCTGATAGCCTGCAATCAGAGTTAATACCATACTGGCCTCCTCGACCGCCTCCGCTTCTGAAATTGCCTGCGTGAAAAAGTATACGCCTACTTTAATCCCCGCTTTACGCGCACCCGCAATATTTTGTTTAAAATAAGGATCCTCTACAAGCGCTCCGGTTGCCGCGCCCCGGTAGCCTACCCGGATGATCGCAAAATCAATTCCGGATGCTGCGACTGCCGCCCAGTCAATGCTGCCCTGCCATTTCGATACATCAATGCCGCGGGAACCCGAACTCTGTGAAAGGCTTCCGTCCGAATTAAAGATATACTCTGCATCTCCAATGAACTGTTTTCCGGTTACCGCTTTATGATTCGCGTCATAATAGTATACCTTCCCGTCCCTTGTCTGCCAGCCGGTATACTGCGGATCGGCATAAAATACCGAAGCCTCTGCATAATCCTTCAGCTTGGCCGGATGTGCGGCCTGTTCATCCAAATACAGTACATTTCCCGACTGATCCATCAAAGGCGTTTCGGAATCCGTCATATTGGAAACTTTTACGGTAAATGAAATTTCCTCCTGAGCCGTATTGCCGGCTTCATCCTGCTGATAAGTCACCAGCGCCGCAACACTTCCTTCTACCCCTGCTTTCTGCAAATCCGAAACCGTAACCGTAATGCTGCTTTTGTTCTCCGATGGCGTAATCATAAAATCCGGATTCGTACAGCTCCATTCCATCTCTTGAATCATAGAAGTGTCTCCGGACCATTCCGGAGTTATGGTATAAAAAGATGCATCTGAATGGGTATACAAAACTACTTCCGCCGGAAGGGCAACCGTTGCTTCTACCGGATTTTCCGCCTGCATTGTAAATGTTTTTTCTGTTCTCTGCTGGCTTGCATACGCTTTCGTAAAATTCGAAGTATCTACCTGCTCCTTTGATACCTTGGTGGTCGTTACTTTGCTTTCTAACAGCGGAACGGTATTTTTCGGTGCCGATTCAACCGGTACATTATTGACTGCAGTATCTTCAACTGCAGCATTGACCTCTTTCTCCTCTTTAATTTCCGCCTTAACGTCTACTTTTTTATATTCCAGCTTATCTTTAACGGCAACTGTAATTTCCCCTGTCTTTATGGTATAACCTTCCAGCGGTTTTAAGACGACTTTATAAGTACCGGCATCGATATTATTTATGTAAATAATCCCATCCTGATCCTCATCTGAGTAATCTTTCAGCCATGCGCTGTTCTGTTCGGCCGTTACTTCCACCGAAAATGTTTCTCCCGAAACAAGTTTTTCATCCTGATCCTGTATTTTTATTTTCAGATCTTTTTCCATGGAAGTTCCCACAATGGTTAATTCTTTTGCTTCTACTTCCGGTTCTTCCTCCTGCTCTGTTTCTGCTATTTTTTTGATAATCTGATCACAGGTATCTTTTTCATCCGGCAGTTTCAAATTCCCGTTGTCGGAAAGCGTTACTGCAAGCACCTTGTTCTGTTCATGATCATACCGGAAAACGGCATAACCTCCTGCGCCGATTCCAGCAATTACAACAACTGCTGCCAGAATCACAGCGATCCGCTGCACCCGATTCAGGCTGCGAAGCTTTTTGATCAAATGATTCCATATTAGGAACAGGTTCTTTTGTTTCATTTGTCTTTGTCCTTCCTTCCCGTTTACTCTTACGTCAATCACATTCCAAATCAAATATATCATTTGAGGATGGAAACATATTCATTATACGCTTTCCACTTTAATAATTCCAGAAGTTTATGCAATAATTTTCTGTAATTTTCTGTAATTTCTGTCATCTTTTGTAAGTTCTGTGATTCCGCTGTGATTCATACTTATCGGAAGTTGCATTTTCCCAAAAATTTCTATAACCAGCTTCCCTCCATCCTATTTATTCGGTTAAATATCATAATTTCCGGCAATTCTAAAGCGATACCAGAACTGCGCCTGCTAAAATCAGGACAACTCCGCCGATCTTTCTTTTGGTGATCCGCTCTTTCAGATATTTACGCGAAAG
>CANQDS010000021.1 GCA_947593655.1 uncultured Lachnospiraceae bacterium
GCGCTTGGCGTGATACCCGGCGTATCCTTCCAGGGGGCGGCGCTGGATCCGGACGATCCCAACAAGGAAGCGGCGGCACCGCATATTTTAAGCGTCAGCGTGGAAGGCGTGCGCGCGGAAGTTCTGCTGCACGCGCTGGAAGAGCGCGGCGTCTACATATCGTCCGGAAGCGCCTGCTCTTCCAATAAACCGGCGCCGAGCCGCACGTTAAAAGCGATCGGCATTCCGGAAGCCCTGCTGGATTCGACGGTGCGCCTTAGTTTTTCCGCGGATACGTCGCTGGAAGAACTGGACTATGCCGCCGCCGTGATGAAAGAAACGGTTCCGGCGCTGCAGAAATATACGCGCAGATAGTGCCGCGCCATGCAAATGTTTCAGGTGAAATAAGGAGGAAAAGCAGCCATGAATACGGCTTTTTTGATCAAATACGCGGAAATCGCCATCAAAGGGAAAAACCGCTATCTGTTTGAAGATGCGCTGGTGCAGAATATCACGCGCCGGCTGAAGCATGTAGACGGGACGTTTCATGTCCGGAAGGAAAACGGACGCATCTACGTGGAAACCGAAGGGGAATATGATAAGGAAGAAACGGCGGAAGCCCTGCAGCAGGTATTCGGGATCGTGGGGATCTGCCCGGTTCTGCTCGTAGAGGATGAAGGACTGGATGCGCTCGCCGGACAGGTGATCGAGCATCTGGCGAAAGAATATCCAAAGCGCGATTTTACGTTTAAAGTAGACGCCCGCCGCGCCCGGAAAAACTATCCGCTGACGTCTATGGAACTGAATGCGGCGCTCGGCGAGAAGATCTTAGAGGCGTTTCCGGAGACGAAGGTGGACGTCCACCATCCGCAGGTACGGGTGCATGTGGAGATCCGTCCGAAGATCAATATTTATTCGCGGGAGATTCCGGGCCCCGGCGGAATGCCGCTCGGCACCGCGGGAAAGGCGATGCTACTGCTTTCCGGCGGGATCGACAGCCCGGTCGCAGGCTATATGATCGCCCGGCGCGGCGTCACGGTCGAAGCCGTGTATTTCCATGCGCCGCCTTACACCAGCGAGAGGGCGAAGCAGAAAGTCATCGACCTTGCCGGAAAGATCGCCGTCTATACGGGGCCGGTCCGTTTACATATCGTAAACTTTACGGATATCCAGCTGGCTATTTACGAGAAATGCCCGCATGAGGAACTGACGATCATCATGCGCCGCTATATGATGCGGATCGCAGAGCATTTTGCAAAGGAAAACAACTGCCTCGGGCTTGTAACGGGGGAGAGCATCGGCCAGGTGGCCAGCCAGACCATGCAGTCGCTTGCGGCGACAAACGAAGTCTGCACGATGCCGGTCTACCGTCCGCTGATCGCGATGGACAAGCAGGATATCGTTTCCATCGCGGAACGGATCGATACCTACGAAACCTCGATCCAGCCTTACGAGGACTGCTGCACGATCTTTGTCGCAAAGCATCCGGTCACGAAGCCGAATGCGGAATATATCCGCAGATCCGAAAGAAAACTGGAGGAAGTGATCGGGCAGTTGATGGAGGAAGCGCTCACATCAGCAGAAATGATCACTGTGGAAGCAGAATAGAAGCGCCCCCAATCGCTATAGAACCGTATATGGAAGCAGAATTAATTACCATAGAGCAGGATAGAAACGCCCCAATCATCATAGAACCGGAATAAAAAAAGAAGACCTTTACGCAGGTCTTCTCCGGGATCCAGCGGATCGCTATGTATGTTAGCCGATCAGATACGGCTGCAGAGCTTCCATGATCTCATCCAGATTCTCTTCCGTATGGATGGCAAGATCGATTGGTTTGGATAGATCTAAACTGAAAATGCCCATAATGGATTTGGCATCGATCACATAGCGTCCGGAGATCAGGTCAAAGTCGAAGTCAAACTGGGACAATGTGTTTACAAAAGTCTTCACTTTGCTGATGGAATTTAAAGAAATCTGTACTGTTTTCATATGAAAACCTCCTTGTAAAACTGTTTGTCAGAGGGAGAAGTCTCTCTCGCCTTTATAGTAATCGTTTTTTTTGAAAAAGTCAATTATAATAGGAGCAAAAATGAAAAAAGCGGCATTGCACAATCTGGGATGTAAAGTAAATGCATATGAAACGGAAGCCATGCAGCGGATTTTGGAGGATGCGGGCTATGAGATCGTCCCGTTTTCGGAACCGGCGGACGTCTATGTGGTCAACACCTGTTCCGTCACAAACATCGCGGACCGCAAATCGCGCCAGATGCTGCACCGCGCAAGGAAACAGAACCCTGCTGCCGTCGTCGTTGCGGCGGGCTGCTATGCGCAGACGAAAACCGGCGAAGCGCAAAAAGACGGCGCGGCCGATATCATCATCGGCAACAACAAAAAGCATGAACTGGCGGAACGGATCGCGGAGTTTCTGGAAAAAAGGCAGCCGGTGCAGGCCGTCCTTTCGATCAACGAGGAAAAACAGCCGTTTGAAGAGCTTTCCATCGGAAAACCCGCGGAGCATACGCGCGCATTCTTAAAAGTACAGGACGGCTGCGACCGCTTCTGCAGCTACTGCATCATCCCTTACGCGCGGGGGCGCGTCCGGAGCCGGAGCATCGGACAGGTTCTTGCGGAAGCCCGGCACATCGCCGAACAGGGCTATCGGGAACTTGTGCTGACCGGGATCCATTTAAGCTCCTACGGAACGGACTGCGGGGAGAACCTGCTGCATCTGATCCGGGAAGTACATAAGATCGACGGCATCTGGCGGATCCGGCTGGGATCCTTGGAGCCGCAGATCGTTACGGAAGAATTTGCCGAAGAACTTTCGAAGCTGCCGAAGCTCTGCCCGCATTTCCATCTGTCGCTGCAGAGCGGGTGCGACGCGACGCTGAAACGGATGAACCGCGGATACACGGCCGGAGAGTATGCGAAAAGCTGCGGTTTTCTGCGCCGGTATTTTTCCCATCCGGCCGTTACGACCGATGTGATCGTCGGTTTTCCGGGAGAAACGGAAGAGGAATTTGCGCAGACAAAGGCGTTTCTGGAGCAGATCCGTTTTTACGAAATGCATATTTTCAAGTATTCCATGCGTCAGGGGACGCGCGCGGCCGTAATGCCGGATCAGGTGCCGGAACCGGTGAAGGCGCAGCGCAGCGGCGAGCTGATCGCGCTGGGAAAACGGATGTCGGCGGAATTTCGGGAGTACTATTCCGGGAAAAAACAGGAGGTTCTGCTGGAAGAACTTGCCAAAATCAACGGAAACGATTATTATATCGGGTATACCGGAGAATATGTGCGGATGGCAAAGAAAGCAGAAGGGAAGGAAGCGAAAGATCAGACGAACCGGCTTTGCAGAGGAACCGTCGGCCCGGCGCTGACCGATGAGATTTATGAGCTCAAAGAGATGTAAAAGCGAATAAAGGTTGTTTTTTTCGGCCGGGTAGTTTACAATAAAGAGAACAAGGGCAAGGGCGTGAGATTATGCAGAATATCAATAATACACAATATTTTACAGTAGAAAAGGAGCCGGAGCTCCAGGTCAAAGACGTTCTGCGGGTAGTTTACCGGGCATTGAGCGAGAAGGGTTATAACCCGGTAAACCAGCTTGTAGGATATATTATGTCCGGAGATCCGACGTATATCACCAGCCATAATAATGCGAGGAGCCTGATCATGAAGGTGGAGCGCGACGAATTGGTGGAAGAAGTCCTGCGGGCGTATATTGCCAACAATTCCTGGGAATCCTCCGGAACGGAAGCGTAATGCGTATCTTAGGGCTGGATTACGGATCGAAGACTGTCGGCACCGCGGTGAGCGATGAACTGATGCTGACGGCGCAGGGGATCGGGATCATCCGGAGAAAATCGCCGGATAAGCTGCGCCGGACGCTGGCGGAGATCGAAGGACTGGTGGAGCAGTACGGGGTGCAGACGATCGTGCTGGGCTATCCGAAGAACATGAACAATACGGAAGGGGATCGCTGCGCGAAGACGAAGGAATTCCGGGATATGCTGGTCCGTCGGACGGGCTGTGAAGTCGTGCTCTGGGACGAGCGCCTGACGACTGTCGCGGCGGAGCGGGCCATGACAGAGGCCGGGATCCGGCGCGAAGACCGCAGGGAGTACGTGGACGAGATCGCGGCCGTGCTGATCTTACAGGGTTATCTGGACTATCTGCGCAATCAACAGGAGAGATAGGAGATCTTATGGAAAAAGTGGTTTTTACGGATCCTCAGACGCAGGAGGAACTGGAATTTGCAGTAGAGGAGCAGACGCAGCTGAACGGGACGAATTATCTGCTCGTTTCGGACGGGGGCGAAAGCGGGGAATGCGACGCCTATATCCTGAAGGAAGTCCGCTCCGGAGAAGAAGAAGTGTATTACCAGCTGGTTGCCGACGATGTGGAGTTGGCGGCGCTGGCGAAGATATTTGCAGAGCTTACGGATGAAGAGACCGATGTGGTGTATTAGGAAAGAGAGGAGGATTATCATTTGAAGAAAACCGGACAGAAAAATTCCAAACGTAAGCTAAAGATCATTCCGCTGGGAGGATTGGAACAGATCGGAATGAATATTACAGCTTTTGAGTACGAGGACAGCATTATCGTCATAGACTGCGGGCTTTCGTTCCCGGAGGATGATATGCTGGGGATCGATCTGGTAATACCGGATGTAACTTATCTGAAAGAAAACGCGGAGAAGGTGAAAGGATTTTTTATTACGCACGGACATGAAGATCATATCGGTGCGATTCCTTATGTACTCAGGGAGATCAACGTACCGATCTATGCGACGAAGCTGACGATCGGGATCATCGAGCATAAATTAAAAGAACACGATATGCTGAATAAGACCAAGCGCAAAGTCGTAAAATACGGCCAGCATATCAATCTGGGATGTTTCCGTGTGGAGTTTATCAAGACGAACCACAGCATTCAGGACGCGGCGGCGCTCGCCGTTTATTCCCCGGCGGGGATCGTGGTCCACACCGGCGATTTCAAGGTGGATTATACGCCGGTATTCGGGGACGCCATCGATCTGCAGCGGTTCGGGGAACTCGGCAAGAAAGGCGTGCTGGCGCTGCTCTGCGACAGTACGAATGCGGAGCGTCCGGGATTTACGATGTCGGAAAAGACGGTCGGGAAAACGCTGGATAATATTTTTGCCGACCATAAGAATACGCGGATCATTATTGCGACGTTTGCCTCCAATGTGGACCGCGTGCAGCAGATCATCAATTCGGCCGATAAGTTCGGCCGCAAGGTCGTGATCGAGGGCAGGAGCATGGTCAATATCATTTCGATCGCGTCGGAACTGGGCTATCTGTCCCTGCCGGACAATATTCTGATCGATGTCGACCAGTTGAAGAATTATCCGGACGAGCAGACCGTGATCATTACGACCGGGAGCCAGGGCGAATCCATGGCGGCGCTGTCGCGCATGGCGAGCGGGATGCACAAGAAGATTTCCATTCAGCCGAATGATACGATCATTTTCAGTTCGAACCCGATTCCGGGGAACGAGAAATCGGTCACGGGCGTGATCAACGAGCTGATGATGAAGGGCGCGGACGTGATCTTTCAGGATGTGCATGTTTCCGGCCATGCCTGCCAGGAGGATATTAAGCTGATCTATTCGCTGGTCAATCCGAAGTATTCCATTCCGGTGCACGGGGAATACAAGCATCTGATCGCACAGGCGAAGATCGCGTCGGAGCTCGGCTACGATTCCGACCATATCAAGATCCTTTCCTCCGGCGACGTGCTGGAGATCGACGAGGACGGGGCCGAAGTCACCGGTCAGGTGCAGGTCGGCAATATCCTTGTAGACGGACTCGGCGTTGGCGATGTCGGCAACATCGTGCTGCGCGACCGCCAGAGGCTGGCGGAGGACGGCATCATCATTGTCGTGATGACGCTGGAGAACGGTTCCGGACAGGTGCTTGCGGGGCCGGATATCGTATCCCGCGGCTTTGTTTACGTCCGTAATTCCGAGAGCCTGATGGACGAGGCGCGGACGGTCCTCTACCAGACGATGGATTACTGCATGGACCGCAATATCACGGACTGGAGCAGGATCAAGACCGAGATCAAGGATGCGCTGAGCGATTTCGTATGGAAAGAGACGAAGCGGCGCCCGATGATCATGCCGATCATCATGGAAGTGTAGAAGCGTCATGAGAATTGCAGAAGTATCATGAATATGCAGAAGCATTATGAGAATGTAAAAACATCATGAATATGCAGAAGCATTATGCAAATGCAGAAACATCATGAAAATCTGAGACTGGAATGGGAGATGCCTGATTATGAACGTCAATAAGGTTTTATTTTCATTTATCAAAGTCGGATTCAGCATCATGGTCGTCCTTTTTATCATCTATGCGGCGGCCAGCGTCTGTACGCTCGGGTATGATTTCGGCTACCGCGTCTTTACGGAACCGGCGATGGAAGAAGCGCCGGGGCATGATGTACAGGTGCGGATCACGGAGGGGATGTCCGCGATGGATATCGGACGGACGCTGGAGGAGAAACATCTGGTGCGGGATGCGCGCCTGTTTTACCTGCAGCTGAAATTGTCCGCGTATGCAAAGAAGATCCGGCCGGGCGTCTATACGTTGAATACGTCCATGGAGGCAAAGGATATGATGGTGGAAATGTCGGCAGTACCGGAGACGGAAACTCAGGAAACTCAAGAAACTCAGGAAACCCAGGAAGGCGCACAGGAGACGGATACAGGCAGTACGGGTGAATAAATATGATATTGGATGAGCGTTTGGTAACGTATATTAACTCTCTGGACAGCGGAAATACCGAAATTTTAGACGCCATCGAACGAGAAGCTCTGGATTCCTTTGTACCGATCATTCGGAAAGAAATGCAGAGCTTTTTAAAATTCCTGCTGGCGGCGCTGCGGCCGCAGCGGATCCTCGAAGTCGGAACGGCGGTCGGTTTTTCCGCAATCCTGATGGCGGAATACGCTCCGGCGTCCTGCCGGATCGTAACGATCGAAAATTACGAAAAACGGATCCCGCTTGCAAAGCGCAATTTTGAGCGGGCGAACATGACGGAGCGGATCACCCTTTTGGAAGGGGATGCGGCAGAGCTCCTGCCGCAGCTTACGGGCACGTTTGATCTGATCTTTATGGATGCGGCGAAAGGGCAGTACTTAAACTTTCTGCCGGATGTGCTGCGCCTGTTAAGGGAGGGCGGAATCCTCTTAAGCGACAATGTCCTGCAGGACGGCAGCATCCTCGAATCGCATTACATCGTGGATCGCAGGAAACGCACGATCCATAAGCGGATGCGGGAGTATCTGTATACCTTAACCCACAGCAGCAGTCTGGCGACGGCCGTTCTGCCGGTGGGGGACGGGATTACCGTCAGTACGAAGCTTGGTACGAAACCGGAGGGATAGACGTTGGAGAGAAAAGTGGAGCTGCTGGTTCCGGCCGGCAGCCTGGAAGTATTAAAAGTAGCGGTTGTTTTCGGCGCGGACGCTGTTTATATCGGCGGCGGCGCCTTCGGGCTGCGCGCAAAGGCAAAGAATTTTTCGATGGAGGAAATGGCAGAAGGCATTGCTTTTGCGCACAGCCGCGGGGTAAAAGTCTATGTGGCGGTGAATATTTTTGCGCACAACCGCGATCTGGATCCGCTAAGGGCTTATTTAAAAGAACTGGGGGCGATGAAACCGGAGCCGCCGGATGCGCTGATCATATCCGATCCGGGCGTTTTTCTGGCCGCAAAGGAGCTCTGTCCGGGAATCGGCATCCATATCAGCACCCAGGCGAACAATACGAATTACGAGACATTCCGTTTCTGGCACCAACTCGGCGCCTCGCGCGTCGTGACGGCGCGGGAGCTTTCGCTTCCGGAAATCCGGGAGATCCGGGAGAAGATCCCGGAGGATATGGAGATCGAGACGTTTGTCCACGGGGCCATGTGCATTTCCTATTCGGGGCGGTGCCTTCTGTCCAATTATTTCACGGGGCGGGACGCCAATCAGGGGGAATGTACCCATCCGTGCCGCTGGAAATACGCGGTCGTGGAAGAGACGCGGCCGGGGATGTATCTGCCTGTTGAAGAGGACGAACGGGGGACGTATCTTTTTAATTCCAAGGATCTGTGCATGATCGGGCATATTCCGGAGCTGATCGATGCGGGGATCGACAGCTTTAAGATCGAAGGGCGCATGAAAACGGCGCTTTACGCGGCGGTTGCGGCGCGCACCTACCGGAAAGCGATCGATGATTACCTTGAATCGCCCGAACGTTACCGGCAGAACATGACGTGGTACTTAGAACAGATCGCGGCCTGCACCTACCGGCAGTTTACGACCGGCTTCTTTTTCGGGAAGCCGTCCGAGGAAGCGCAGATCTACGACAGCAGCACTTATGTGAAGGAATACACCTACCTGGGGCTCATCGAAGGGAAAAACGAACAGGGGCTTTACCGGCTCCGCCAGAAGAACAAGTTTTCCGTCGGGGAGACGATCGAGGTCATGAAGCCGTCCGGGGAGAATCTGACGGTCGTTGTGCAGCGGATCTGCGATGAGGAGGGCGGCGGGATGGATGCCGCGCCGCACGCTGGACAGACGCTTTTTATCGATCTGGGGGCGCCGCTGGAAGAATTTGACATTCTCAGGCGGAAAGAGAATTAAAAACACTTGTGCAAAGCGGTTCTTTTTACTATAATGGAATTAATTTGGATAACTATGCAATTGGAGAGATAGAAAATGATTTTGGATGAAGACAGCCGGAACGAGATCTTTCAGGTTTCCATTCATCGTGCGCATGAACTGGCGCTCGTTTTTGACGAAACCGGATTGATCGTGTATGCGAACCAGACGGCGGAGGATAAGCTGGAATACGGTCTGGATATGTTAAGCAGCTACATATGGGAAGTGTTCCCCAGTGTATTTTCCAAGACAGGGGACGGATTCGCTTCCGAATGCGATTTCGACGGGACGGATCGCCAGCTGGACGCCTACCGGAAGAACCGCACCTGTTTTCCGGTCAATGCGCGCCTGCTGAAAGGAACCGGCGTGGTTCCGTTCTACTGCTGCATGGCGTTTGACGCGTCCGAGAGCAATATGCTCTGGAAGCAGGTCACGCAGATGAAACAGGAAGTGGGAAGCGCCGACCAGATGAAGTCGGAATTTGTGGCGAGCGTGACGCACGAGCTGCGGACTCCGGTCAACGGAATCTTAGGGAACGCGCGGGAACTGGCGGGGCTTGAGAATGATCCGGAGAAATCCCGGCTGCTTTCGCTGATCCAGCGCGGCTGCGCGGACATGAACGCCATCATTAACAATATCTTAGATTTTTCCAAGCTGGAATCCGGCAAGTTTCTGCTGGAGAAGCGCAGCTTTGATTTCCGGAGCATGATGGATTATGTGGCTTCGAACCACAGGAACAAGATCACGGAGAAGGGGCTGGAGTTTACCATGACGATCTCCCCGGAGATCCCGGAATCCGTGATCGGAGATGAGCTGCGGATCGTGCAGATCTTAAACAATCTGCTTTCCAATGCATGTAAATTTACTTCGGTCGGGGGCATTATCCTGGAAGTTGTAAAGACCGCGCAGATCGGGGATCGGATCGAGCTGTTTTTCCTCGTGATCGACACGGGGATCGGAATCGATAAGGCGGATCAGGATAAGCTCTTCCGCAGTTTTACCCAGGTGGACGCTTCCATTTCGCGCCGCTACGGCGGAACCGGGCTGGGGCTTAATATCAGCAAGCAGCTCGTGGAGATGATGGACGGCAATATCCACGTCGAGAGCGAGAAAGGGAAAGGGAGCATGTTTTCCTTCCACATCTGGGTGGAAGTGCCGGACGACCTCATAAAGGAAGCGCCGGCGAAGGCGGAGATCCCGAAGACCGCTCCGGTTCCGGAGGATGCGCACCCGCTGATCCAGAGCCTTTTGGATGTCAAGGACAACAGCAGGATCTGGGAATACGGCAGCGAGGAGAATCTGGAAGAGATCAATAAGAGCATGTCGAAGCTGATCCTCTGCGTGGAGATGGAGAACTGGGAGAAAGCGGAGACGTTTGCCAATACCATAAAGCAGCTGACGGAAGAGGCACCGCATGAGATCAAGAGCGCCGCGCTCCGTCTGAAGATGGCAGTACAGAAAGCGGATTATGATAAGGCGTCGGAAGCCCACCGGCGGATGCAGGAACTGACGAAGCCGGAAGAGAAAGGAAAATAAAATAACCGGAAGTCCGTACAGGGCAAAAGACGGCGCAAGGAGGAATTATGCCACAGGAAATGCAGGAAGTACCGCGGATTCTGATCGCAGATGATGTGGAGACGAATCGTTTCGTACTGAAAAATATCATATCGGATATGGGCTACCAGCCGATCTTAACGGAGAACGGGGAACAGGCGCTTCGGATCGTCAAGCGGTATCATTTATCGCTGATCATTCTGGATATTGCGATGCCGGTCATGGACGGTTATGAATTCTGCCGGCTGATCAAAGAGGATCCGACCACGAGGCAGATCCCGATCATCTTTATTTCCGCCTTCGACGATCCTTCCGATGTCGTGAAGGGCTTCGAGCTGGGCGGCGAGGATTACATCACCAAGCCGTTTATCCCGGAAGTGGTCAAGGCCAGGGTGTCGCTGCACTTGAAGCTGGCCGAGACGAGCAAGAAGATGCAGGAGATGAACCGGAAATTACAGGTTTCCGTTACGGAACAGCTGCGTCAGGTGGAGCGGGAGAAAAAGAACGTGCTCTATGCGCTGATCCGCGTCGCGCGGGAGAATGCGCGCTACGACGAGGAGCATATGGAGCGGCTCAGCAGAAACTGCCGGATCTTAGCGGAAGCGATGCAGCTTTCCCCGAAATATGACGCGCTGATCTCGGACAGTTATATCGATACCATCGAACTGGCGGCGCCGTTGTGCGATTTGGGGAATGTCGCGATCCCGACCGAGATCCTTCAGAAGAAGGAGAAGCTGACGCCGGAGGAACAGGCGAAGATGCGTACGCATACTTCGGTCGGCGCGCGGATCCTGCGCGATATCGAAGATGCGGGAGATTACAACAGCTTTGTCCGCATGTCGCGCGACATCGCCCATTACCATCACGAGAACTGGGACGGAACCGGCTATCCGAAAGGACTGAAAGGCGAGGAGATCCCGCTGTCCGCACAGATCGTTGCGGTTGTAGGCGCGTACTGCGCGCTCACGGAGGTGCGCAGCTACCGGAGGCAGTACAGCCGGGAAGAGGCGTTTGAGATCATGGAACAGGATGCGGGGAAGAAGTTCCATCCGGATATTTTTCAGATCCTTCGGAAAATCAACCGTCAGCTTTGCTGAGACGGCGGAAGCAGGGGATTGTTATGACAGGAATGACAATGACAGACAACGAGTTTTTCCGGATCTATACCTTTTTAAAGAACCGTTACGGGATCAATATGGACAAGAAGAAAGAAATCGTAAGCGGAAGACTCGAGAATTATGTACGCGCGGGAGGCTGGCAGAATTATACCGAATATATGAACGCCGTGGAGAGCGATATCACCGGCGCTTTAGAGAAGAAGCTGGTCAGCCTGCTTTCAACGAACCATACTTTTTTCATGCGGGAATTCGAGCACTTTGATTTCCTGCGGCAGGAAGTGCTCCCGAAGCTCAAGCAGCAGGAGGCGCGGCGGAAGGATCTAAGCATCTGGTGCGGCGCGGCCTCTACCGGCGAGGAACCTTATATGCTGGCGATGCTTTTAATGGACTTTTTCGGGCTGGAGCATGACGCGTGGGATACCACGATCCTGGCCACGGATATTTCCGTGGAAGTGTTAAAACAGGCGACGGCGGGAATCTACAGCGAAGAGCGGATCGAAACGCTCCCGGATAACTGGAAGCGGCGGTATTTCCGCAAACTTCCGGGCGGGGACAGCTATCAGGTCTGCCGGGAGATTCGCGACGAAGTGCTGTTCCGCCAGTTTAACCTGATGGAACCGTTTCCGTTCCGGAGGAAGATGCATGTCGTGTTTCTGCGGAATGTCATGATCTACTTTGACAAGAAGACGAAACAGGAACTGGTTCAGAAGGTTTATGATTTTATGAATCCGGGAGGATATTTATTTATCGGAAGAACAGAGACGATCGACCGGAGCGTGACGCCCTTTGAAATGGTCCAGCCGTCCATCTTCCGGAAGAAGGAAGGAATTTGACCGTTATGCATCGGATACGAGTTTTGATAGTGGAAGATTCCCTGGTGTTTCGGGAGCTTCTGGTGCAGAATCTGAACAGGGATCCGGAGATCGAGGTGGTGGCGACTGCGCGGGATCCGTATGAAGCAAGGGATGCGATCATCAAGTACAAGCCGGATGTGATGACTCTGGATATCGAACTTCCGCGGATGAGCGGACTGGAATTCCTGCGGAAGCTGATGCCGCAGTACCCGATGCCCGTCGTCATGATCAGCGCCTTAAGCACCAAAGTATTTGATGCGTTGAGTTCGGGAGCCGTGGATTTTGTCGCAAAACCGCTTGTGACGGACCGGAGCCGGCTGGCGGAATTTATCAGCACCGAGCTTCCGAACAAGATCAAAACGGCGTCGGTCGCAAGGCTCGGGAATGTCAGGCGGCGCGCGGAAGATGTGAAGATGTCCCCGGTTTTGAAAGGCGGGAAGAAGACGATCATAGCGATCGGCGCCTCTACCGGCGGAACCGAGGCGATCGCGGCGCTGGCGCAGGAATTCGGTCCGGATGTTCCGGGAATCGTGGTGGTGCAGCACATGCCCGCCGGTTTTACGAAAATGTATGCGGAGCGCCTGAATGAGAAATGCCGCGTGACGGTGAAGGAAGCGGTAAGCGGAGATACGGTTCTGCCCGGCCGGATGCTGATCGCGCCGGGCGGCGAGGAGCACATGGAGCTTGTGATGACGGGCGGGGAATATCAGGTAAGATGCCGGAAAGCCCCCAAAGTCAACGGGCACTGTCCGTCCGTGGACGTTTTGTTTGATTCGGTCGCCCGGACGGCCGGGAAGAATGCGTTAGGCATTATCTTAACCGGAATGGGAGGCGACGGGGCGAAGGGGCTTCTTGCCATGAGACAGGCCGGAGCGCGGACGATCGGACAGGACGAATCGAGCTGCGTTGTATACGGCATGCCGAAGGTGGCCTATGAGCTTGGAGCGGTGGAATACCAGGAAAAGCTTTCGGATATTGTAAGGAAAACATATGCGTTATTAAATATGATGTAAGGAGATCAGAGTATGAGAATCTTATTGGCGGAGGACGATTACGTAACAAGAAAATTTATGACCAACTTTCTTTCCAAGTACGGGGAATGCGACGTGACGGTGGACGGAATGGAGGCCGTGGATGCGTTTATGATGGCGTTGGAAGACGGGGAGCCTTATGATCTGGTCTGCCTGGACGTGATGATGCCGGTCATGGACGGCTATCAGGCGCTGGTCGGGATCCGCAACCTGGAGAAGGATTACAACATCCAGGAGCAGGATGCGGCGAAAGTCATCATGACGACGGCGCTCAACGATGAGAAGAATGTAAAGATGGCGTTTGACCTCGGATGCACGATCTATTCCGGAAAGCCGATCGACAAGGAGCGGTTTGAGCAGGCGCTGAAGAAATTAAAATTAGTATAGAAAGGAGCGCACAATGGCAGAAGATTATATCACTGGAGATATGCTGGACGTCTATTTGTACGAGAACCAGCAGCTGCTGGAAAATCTGCAGGAGATTGTGCTCGACCAGAAAGACGCGGAGTGCTTTGATGAAGACAGCATCAATGAGATTTTCCGTACCATGCATACGATCAAAGGCTCGTCCGGGATCATGATGTTTGACGAGATCACGGCAGTCGCGCATAAGCTGGAGGACGTATTCTTTTTCTTAAGGGAATCCCATCCGGACAATGTTCCGCATCTGGAACTGGTGGAATATGTGCTCCGGGTTGCAGATTTTATCACGGGCGAAATGGATAAGCTCTCGGACGGGGAAGCCGCCGACGGCGACGGATCCGAGCTTCTGGCGGAACTGGATCAGTTTTTAACGAAGATCAAGGGGCCGGCCGATCCGAAAGAGAAGAAAGCTCCCGCGAAGGAGAACGTGCATGTGGAACCCACGCAGTTTTACATAGCGCCGGCGGCCGCCCATGAAGAGCATTATTTTAAGATCTACCTGACGTATTCGCCGGGGATCCAGATGGCGAACATGCACGCCTACAAGACGGTCTACGCCTTAAAGGAGATCGCGGAGGATATGATGTATTCCCCGGAGGATATCTTAACGAACGAGGACAGCGGCAATGAGATCCTCGAGAACGGTTTTAAGATCCTTCTTAAGACACAGTCCTCTGAAGAGAAGCTGCACGAAATCGTGCGGCCGGGGTATGAACTGGAGAAAGTGGATATCTACGCCTGCAGCGAAAAGGATTACCTGCAGGGCTTTGACAGCATCGGTTCGGAGATCCGCATCGATCTGGACGCCAGCGTAGAGGAGATCGAAGACCGCGCCAAGCAGAAACAGGCGGGCAGCAGACCGCCGGCAAAACCGCCGGCACCGGGCGATTTCGTTATTGCCTCCAAGGAACCGGGGCGGCCGAAGAAGCTGGCGAAAGACAAGCCGAAGAAATCCGAGAAAGCGGCGTTTATCAGCGTGGACATCGGAAAGATGGATCTTCTGATGGATCTGATCGGGGAACTGGTCATCTCCCAGTCGGTCGTGCTGCAGAACCCGGATTTAAAAGTGCCGGGGCTAAACCTCGATAACTTCCACAAGGCCGCGGGGCAGATGAGCAAGATCTCGACGGATCTGCAGAACGTGATCATGAGTATGCGCATGGTTCCGCTGACGAATACGTTCCAGAAGATGAACCGGATCGTGTTCGACGTTTCCCGCAAGCTCGGCAAGGAGATCGAGTTTGAGATGGTCGGGGAGCATACGGAGGTGGATAAGAACATCATCGAGCACATCTCCGATCCGCTCATGCATCTGGTGCGGAACGCGGTTGACCACGGGATCGAAAGCAAGGAAGAGCGGCTGGCCAGCGGCAAGACCGAGAAAGGCAAAGTCACGCTTTCCGCGCGGACGGAATCCGGCAAGGTCTGGATCGGCGTACAGGATAACGGCAAGGGGCTGGACCGCGAGAAGATTTTGGCCAAGGCAAGGAAGCAGGGGCTTTTGGAGCCGGGCAAGCCGGAAAGCGCCTACAGCGATAAAGAAGTGTACCAGTTTATCACGCTGCCGGGCTTTTCCACCAACGAGCAGGTCACGGAGTATTCCGGCCGGGGCGTCGGCATGGACGTTGTGGTTTCCAACATTCAGGCGATCGGCGGAACGCTCGAGATCGAGAGCACGCCGGGACAGGGCAGCCTGATGAATTTAAAGATCCCGCTGACGCTCGCCATTATCGACGGCATCGTGATGGAAGTCGGCGCTTCTTCCTTTGTTATCGAAACCGGCGTGGTCAAGGAGTTTGTCAGCGTGACGGAGAAGAAGATGATCCATGAGCCGAACGGAGAAGAATCCGTGATGATCCGCGGCGAATGTTATCCGGTCCTGCGTCTGGGGCGCTGGTATCATCTGCGGAATTACAACGCCAAAGTGGAAGACGGCATGATGGTCATCATCGAAGTGGAAAAGAAATCGCTCTGCCTGTTCGTAGACAGGCTGATCGGAAAACAGGAAATTGTTGTAAAACCGATTCCGGATTATGTGAAGAAAGTAAAAGGACTGTCCGGATGCACCCAGCTCGGGGACGGAAGCATCGCCCTGATTTTGGATGCGGCGGGGCTGATCGAGTGAATCGGCGGATAAACGAAGAAAGGAAAGGACTATGAGTGAGTTTGACACGCAAAAGGGCAAATACGTGACATTCCAGTCCGGAAATGAATTTTTCGGATTGAAAATACAGTACGTCAACGAGATCATCGTTTTTCAGGAGATCACGGAGATCCCGGAGAGCGAGGATTACATCAAGGGCTTGATCAATCTGCGCGGAAAGATCATACCGGTCATCGATGTGCGGATCCGGTTTAAACAGGAGCCGTTCGAGTACAATGACAGGACCTGTATCATCGTCATCAATGTCAACAATCTGGTCGTCGGGCTGATCGTGGAAAAGATCGCGGAAGTGGTGGAGATCCAGGAACAGAACATCCTGCCGTCTCCGTCGATCGCCAGAGGGGACAAAGTTCAGAATAAATATGTTTATGCCATCGGAAAAGTCGGGGACGAGGTAAAGCTGCTGCTGGATCCGGAACGGCTGTTGAACGATGAGGATTTATCTTTGATTGAGCAGGCGAATGAGGGGAATCTGCTGGAAGGAGAAGGAGAATAACGTCATGAAGAAGAAAATGAAAGTAGTTACCAAATTAATTATTGCATTTGCGGTCCTGGGATTTCTGGTAGTGCTGAACCTGATCCTGGGGTATACTTCCGCAAGGGGTGTTTTAACGGCGAACAATCAGGAGAAATATTTACAGTCTTATCTGATCGTGACGATCGTTCTGGCGGTTTTGGCGTCCGGATTTATCGTATGGCTGGCAGTCAACGTCGTCAGCACGATCCATCGTTCGATCTCGCAGCTGACCGAAGTGGCCAAACAGATCTCGATGGGCAAAGTGGACGTGGATCTGGTACAGCAGAGCAATGACGAGTTCGGCGCGTTGATCGGGGATTATCAGCAGGTCGTTGACAATATCCGCTATCAGGCGAACGTAGCGGAGCAGGTATCGAGCGGAAACTTAACGCTTGACGTTATCCCGCGTTCGGAAGAGGACGTTTTGGGAACTTCCTTAAAGAAACTGGTAAAACGCAACCGCCATGCGCTTTCCGGGATCAGCGACGCCGCTTATCAGGTGACGACGAGTTCCTCGGAAGTAGCGAGCGCGAGCGAGGCGCTGGCACAGGGCTCGACCGAGCAGGCGAGCGCGATCGAAGAGATCACCGCATCGATCGGCGATATCGCCGAAAAGACCAAGCAGAACGCTTCGGAAGCGGATTCCGCGGCAGGGCTGGTCGAGCTTGCGATTGAAGACGTGAAAAAAGGCAACGAACAGATGGAAGATATGATGGTGGCGATGCAGGATATCAATTCGTCATCGGAGAGCATTTCCAAGATCATTAAAGTGATCGACGATATCGCGTTCCAGACCAATATCCTTGCGCTGAACGCGGCGGTAGAGGCGGCGCGCGCGGGCGAGGCCGGAAAAGGGTTTGCGGTCGTTGCGGAAGAAGTCAGAAACCTTGCGGCCAAGAGCGCTTCGGCGGCTTCGGAAACGGCGGAGCTGATCGAGGATTCCATCCGGAAGGTGGAGATCGGTTCCAAGATCGCGGACGAGACGGCAAGGGCGTTAGAAGAGATCACAGAGGCGGTTCAGAAGAGCGAAACGATCATTTCCGAGATCGCGGAGGCTTCCAATTATCAGGCGACGGCGATCACCCAGATCAATCAGGCGATCGGTCAGGTATCGCAGGTCGTCCAGAACAATTCCGCAACCAGCGAACAGTGCGCGGCGGCCAGCATCGAGCTGTCGAATCAGGCAACCCGCATGAGGGAACTGCTTTCCGTATTCCGGCTGGGCAATTATGTACCGGAGCTGACTTCGGGCACGGACGCTTCTTCCGCATCCGGCGCGGTCAGCCCTGCGGAGAATGACAATGAATCCATTATCTCGTTAGGGAACGGATTCGGCAAATACTAAAAGCGGATCATTACAGGAGGCGTACCGCAGACGTGCAGGTACGCCTGTTGTATCATGAACGGTCGGATGGAGGTCGGCAGTTTGGATTATTTAGAAGGAAACCCGAGAAAACAAAGAAATACGGAGCGTTATATCCTGATCTTTTACAGCATATACCATTTTTCCATGTTTCTGGTTTCGATCAATTCCCATTGGGAGACATGGACATCGGTCTTTATGGCGGCGGCTTTTACTTCGAGCTGGGTGGTGTATCTGGGAAAATACCGTGACTATCATTTCCGCGCATTCTACACGGCGGCGATGGTACAGGTCACGCTTATTTTGTATACCATCCACTTAAGCGATATCTTTACCGCATTTGCGACGATCCTCGCGCTGGTGGTGCTGATGGGGGTATACGAGATCCCGGATCTTTTGATCACTCCGTTTCTGTCGTCGACGTTTATCCTGTTTTTCCACGGCGTGATCTTAAAAACCATACAGTTTACTTCGGTGAACGCGGCCGTTTCCCTGCTGCTCCAGTGCGCCAATATCTACGGAGTCGAGTATATCGTCTATTTCTGGGTGAAGAAGCGCAGCGACGCCAATCTCCAGCTGATCAAGGTCATCCGGGAGTTAAAAGAGACGGAGCGCAGCAAGGACGACTTCCTTGCCAATGTCAGCCATGAGATCCGGACTCCGATCAATACGATCTCCGGAATGAGCGAACTGATCCTGCAGGAGGACGAACTTGACAAGATTCAGGAGGACGCTTTAAGCATTCAGGCGGCCGGCCGCAACCTGATGTCGGTTGTCAGCGATATTCTGGATTTCTCAGAATTACAGTCCGGGAAAATGGAGATCGAGGAGGAAGCCTATAACATCACCTCCACGATCAACGATATCATTAATATGACGATCGCCAGAAGGCGGCAGAAGAACATCGAGCTGGCGATCAACTGCGATCCGCAGATCCCGTGCGCCCTTTTGGGCGACGAAAAGAAGATCCGCCGCGTCGTTATGAACCTCGTCAACAATGCGCTGAAATTTACCGAGGAGGGCTGCGTCACGATCACGATCGAGTCGCGGCGCGAGTCTTACGGGATGAACCTGATCATTATCGTGAAGGATACCGGGATCGGCATGAAGGAAGAGAGCTTAGAGCGGCTCTTTACCAGCTTCAATCAGGTGGATACCAAGCGGAACCGCCAGGAGGGCGGGATCGGCTTAGGGCTTGCGATCTCCCGGCTGATCGTGGAGAAAATGGGCGGCGTGATCTCCGTCCGCAGCAAATACGGCAAAGGCAGCTCCATCAAAGTCGTGATCCCGCAGAAGATCTTAGACGAGCGCCCGATCGCCTGCGTCAAGAACCGCGAGGGGATCTATATTGCGGCGTATTTCAATATGGAACACTATGAAATGGCGGAGATCCGCGACGAATATATGAGTATGCTCCGCAAGATGATCGGCCAGCTCGGCGTGCGCTGCTGCATCTGCCAGAACCTGGCGGAAGTCAAGCGCAGGGCGCAGCGGGAATCGTTTTCGCATGTTTTCATCAGTCCGGGCGGCTATCGGGAGGATCAGGCGTATTTTGACCAGCTTGCGCTGACCACGAAACTGTACATGATCATGGATCCGCCGGAAGAGAAGAATATCCGCAATCCGAACATTGGCAAGATCTACAAGCCGTTTTACATCCTTCCGGTCGTTTCCGTGTTGAACGGGCGGACGGAGAAAAAGACGAGCGTTCCGATGGTGCGTGCGAACCGCTTTATTGCGCCGGAAGCGCATGTGCTTGTCGTTGACGACAATTTAATGAACATCCGGGTGATCGAGGGGCTGCTGCAGCGCTACCAGATCCAGGTGACGGAAGCCATGAGCGGCCGGGAAGCGCTGGATAAGATCGAAATGATGCATTACGATTTCGTGTTTATGGACCATATGATGCCGGAAATGGACGGCGTGGAAACTTTCCACCGGATCCGCAAGAAAGTCGGCACTTATTACCGCAGAGTCCCGATCATCGCGCTGACCGCCAACGCGATCGCGGGCGCACGGGAGAAGCTGCTGGCGGAAGGCTTTACGGATTTCGTGGAGAAACCGGTCGAATCCTCCGTGCTGGAGCGCGTGCTTAGGCGCAATATCGCAGAGGATAAGATCATTGAACTGGAAGAGGACAATGCACTCGCAGAGGCCGCGCAGGAGCGGATCCCGCAGGAGCCGGAGCCGTCCGCGGAATTAGCGCTCGGGGATCTGGATATCTCTAAAGGGCTTCTCTACTGCGGCGGCAGGGATCAGTACATGCAGATCTTAAAGAACTATGCGCTGCAGGGTGAGAAGAACTGGCTCCCGGCGGCGGAGGCGTTTGAGAAGAAAGACTGGAAGAATTATACGATCAACGTCCATGCGGTCAAGAGCTCGATGCTGACGATCGGGGCGGTCACTCTGTCGGAAATGGCAAAGAAGCTCGAACAGGCGGGAAAAGAGAACAATATCAGCTATATCATGGAAAACCATGAAGCGATGATGGACGAATACCGGCGCGTGATCCGGCTGCTGCAGACGAATCTGCACGTTTCCCCGGAACAAAATCAAGAAATTTCCCAGCAGGATATTCCGGAGATTTCCGACGAAGCGTTTGAACAGAAGGCGATCGAACTCGAGAACGCCATGTATGAACTGGACGGCGGGAGGATGCAGGAGCTGGTTGCGGAGCTTCAGAGGTTCCGCTACCACGGGACGGTTCTGGAGCAGACGTTAGAGCCGGTGCAGAAGAAGATCGAAATGACGGATTATATGTCGGCCGTGGAATACGTGCTGAGGATGAAAGACAAACTCAAAAGGAATCAGGAGGAAGAGTAAGCGATGTTCAAAAAGCTTTATGATAAAGTTTTTTTTGAAGAGATGGATATCCGGGAGCGGATGTTCCGGATGGTCATGATCGTCGGATGCATCATTTCCTTTGCGGGGATCCTCGAAAGCTTCCTCGTTCAGCGGGACAGCGGGATCCAGCTTCCGATGCTTGTGCTGTTTGTCATCATGCTTCTGGCGATGGTCGTCACGTTCCGCTACCGCAGGTTCATTCTGGCGGCGTGGCTGGTGGGGCTCGGCCTTACGGTGATCTACTTCCCGGAAATGTTCTTTCTGGGCGGCGGCTTAAACAGCGGCGCGGCGGTCTGGTTCGTACTGGCGCTGTTTTACGGGTTCATGATGTTTTCCGGAAAGCAGCTTCTGGTATTCCTTGTCATCACGATGACAGCGGATGCGGCCACCTACCTGTATGCGTATTTCCATCCGGAGGTTCTTTCGGACATGGAGTCCGTTTCCGCAAGCTATCTGGATTCGATCTTTGCCGTATATCTGGTCGGGATCATGGTCGGGCTGATCTTAAAGTTCCAGATGTATCTTTATGAAAAAGAAAGCGCTGTCGTTCATTCCCAGAAGAATGAACTGGAAAAAGTCGGAAAATCAAAGAATAACTTTTTTGCCAGCATGAGCCACGAGATCCGCACGCCGATCAATACGATCATCGGCTTAGACGAGATGATCCTGCGCAGCGATACGAGCCCGGAGGTCCGGGAATACGCCCAGAGCATCCAGAGCGCCGGGAAAATGCTGCTGAGTCTGGTAAACGACATCATGGATCTCTCGCGGATCGAAATGCGCCGCCTCGAGATCCTTCCGGGCGAATATAAGACGAAAGAACTGTTCGGGAATCTGATCGATATGATCGGTGTCCGGATGAAAGAAAAGCAGCTGGATTTTTATGTGGATATCGACAGCCAGCTCCCGAGCGTGCTTTTC
Organism: uncultured Lachnospiraceae bacterium; assembly: GCA_947593655.1. Classification (GTDB taxonomy): domain Bacteria; phylum Bacillota; class Clostridia; order Lachnospirales; family Lachnospiraceae; genus Roseburia. The sequence goes on from CANQDS010000021.1 coordinate 21,446, forward strand.
GGGGACGCGCGCAGGATCGAGCAGATCCTGATCAATATTTTAACGAACGCCGTCAAGTATACGCAGGAAGGTTCCGTGACGCTGCAGGCGCATATGGAGTCCCGGCAGGGAAACAAGGTGTGCATGAAGATCAGCGTGCGGGATACCGGCATCGGCATCCGGAAAGAAGATATGGAATACCTGTTTGATTCGTTCCGCCGCATCGACGAGAAGCGGATCCAGAACGTGGAAGGCAGCGGGCTCGGCCTTGCGATCACCAAGCAGCTGGTTACGATGATGGGCGGCGAGATCACCGTGGACAGCATCTATACCAAGGGTTCGAATTTTACGGTGACGCTGGAACAGATCGTCGTCGATCCGGAACCGATCGGGGAATCCGGGATCTTCGACCGGGAAGAAGGCGAAGGCGCGGAGGCGTACCATCAGATCTTCGAAGCGCCGGAAGCGCGGATCCTGATCGTGGACGACAATGCGATGAACGCTATGGTGGCGAGGCAGCTCTTGTCGGCGACCAAAATGCAGATCGATACGGCGTCCAGCGGGAAGGAATGCCTCGAGAAGACGAAAGAAAAATTTTACCATGTGATCCTGATGGATTACATCATGCCGGAAATGGACGGCGCGGAAACGCTAAAGGAGATCCGCAATCAGGAGAACGGACTCTGCCGGGATTCCTATGTGATCGTGCTTACGGCCAATACGATGGACGATGCGCGGCGCATTTATGAGGAGAACGGGTTTGACGGTTACTTTGAGAAGCCGATCCGCATTGATTCGCTGGAAAAGGAGCTGCTGCGGTTCCTTCCGCCGGATATTGTGGAGTACCGCAGGGCGCAGAAGAATGATTCCGGCTTAGATGGGGTGGAGATCATGCCGGTCGTCCACCGGAAGCGCAAGCGCGTGATGATCACGACCGACTGCATCTGCGACCTTCCGGCGGATGTTCAGGAGAAATACCACATCAGGCTGATGTACCTGTATGTCCGGACGGACAAGGGGCGCTTTGCGGATACGATCGAAATCGATTCGGATCATCTGGCGCAGTATGTTTCTTCCAGAGGCGGCTACAGCACGGTAACGATCGAAGACGCCAGAGTGGAGGATTACGAGCAGTTCTTTGCGGATTCCCTCGATGAGGCCGAGGAAGTGATCCACATTACGACCGCATCCGGCGTCGGAGGCTGCTACAAGGAAGCGTGCGCGGCTTCCAAGGGTTTTGACCATGTGCATGTGATCGATTCGGGCTTTATTGCCGGCGGAGAAGGGCTTGTGGTGCTGTATGCGGCGCAGCTGGCGAACGAGTGGAAATCCGCGGAGGAGATCTGCCGGAAAGTAGAGCAGATCCGGGAAAGGGTGGAATCCAGATTCCTGATTCCGGAAGTCAATTACATCTCCCGGAGAGGGTATGTCCATCCGGCGGCTGCACAGGTCGTCCAGACGCTCCAGCTCCATCCGGTTCTGCGGACGCGCCAGAGCCGCTTAAAAGTGGTCGGGGTGCGCAGCGGCAATCTGGAAAATGCCTGGAAGCGGTTTATCCGTTCCACGCTGCGGCGGAAGCGGAAGATCGAGCCGGGGCTCGTCATTGTTTCCTATGCGGGCTGCAGCGTGCGCCAGCAGGAACTGCTGAAAAAAGAGATCTTAAAACGGATCCCGTTCGAGCATGTGATCATGCACAAGACTTCTTTTATCAATTCCTGTGTATCGGGATTGGAAGGAATTGGGATTTCTTACTATACAAGAAACTGACCGCGCAATGTTTTTGAGCGGTACGATATCAGGGGAAGGAGAATTTTTATGGAGAGGCTGAGCCAACATTACTCATTTGATACGATATGCGAGATCATCCAGCAGTTTGCTTCCTGCATGGATGATTACCCGTTTGTTTATGATCTGCAGGAGGACCGTTATTTTCTTTCGGAACTGGCGTCAGAGCGTTTTGCACTGGAGCAGACCCTGTTTTCCGATGTGGAAACGCGGCTGATGGAACTGGTGTATCCGGACGACTGGGAGACGCTCGCGAAGGATCTGCGGGCGCTCCAGAAGGGCGAGAAGCAGGATCACAATCTTTCCTACCGCTGGATGGGAAAAGACCACCGGCCGATCTGGATCAACTGCCGGGGGCGCGTGCTGAAGGACGAAAACGGCCGGCCGAAATACCTGCTTGGCTGCATAAACGAGATCGGCATCAAACCGATCGCGGACAACGTCAGCGGAATGCTGGAAAGCCGCGCAATCCAGGATGTGCTGACCGGATATTACGACAACTGGGAAAACGGCTATATCCTGCGGTTCGGGATTGACGATTTTAAAGACATCAACGAGAAATTCGGCATGGAATACGGCGATTATGTGCTGCACGGCGTGGCAAACTGCATCCTCGATTCCCTGCTGCCGGGACAGCGGGCGTACCGCGTAGTCGCGGACGAGTTTCTGGTTATGGATTTTATGTACGGCAGCATTGAAGATGCGCAGGAACTTTACCGGAGAGTGCGCACGGCCGTGGATAAGTTTATCGAATCGAACCAGTATGAGGCGGTCTACACCATATCGGGCGGCGTGCTGACCTGCATGGACGTGATCGAACCGACTTATTCCGAGATCATGAAGATCTCCCAGTTTGCGTTAAGCGAGGCCAAGGGACGGGGCAAAAACCAGCTTTATATCTTCCACACCGAGGATTACCAGAAATTCCTGCGCAAGCGCGCGCTGCTTCGGGAGCTGCGTCTGTCGATCGCCGGAGGGTTCGAAGGCTTCCGCCTGTTTTTCCAGCCGATCGTAAGCGCGTCCAAAGGAGAGATCTATGCGTCGGAAGCGCTGCTGCGTTTCCAGATGCGGAACGGAGAGAGCGTATCGCCGATGGAATTTATCCCGATCCTCGAAGAAAGCGGCCTGATCATTCCGATCGGGAAGTGGATCCTTGAGAAAGCGATCGATATGTGCATCACCTGTCAGGCGAAGCTGCCGGATTTCCGCGTCAGCATCAACCTGTCCTACATCCAGATCTTAAAAAGCCCGATCATCGACGAGATCTATCAGCATGTCATCGATTCGGGGCTGCATCCGTACAGCCTGATCGTGGAACTGACCGAGAGCGGCTATCTGGAAAATACGCCGTCCGTGAAGCGCGTATGGGATAATTTAAAGAAATTCGGCGTTTCGATCGCCATTGACGACTTCGGCACCGGCTATTCCAATCTGCAGAGCATCGGGAACATGATGCCGAACATCGTGAAGCTGGACCGCGGATTTACGGTAAAAGCGCTGCAGAACCGTTATGAAAACCAGCTGATGTCGCATATCATAGAAATGGTGCACAGCCTCGACTTAAAGATCTGCGTGGAGGGGATCGAGACGAAGGAAGAACTGGAAAAGATCCGCGAGCTTTCCCCGGACTATATCCAGGGCTTCTATTTCGGGCGCCCGTGCGCGAAGGAAGAGTTCGTGGAGAAATTCTTGGGGATGAACCTGTAGCCACCAGTTCAGCCAGCCGGGAGCCCATGCGGAAAATGATGCTTGCATCGATTTTCTGCATGGGCTCCCGGCTGAGGGAACGCCCTTTTATGAGCAAAGGTAGGCGCGAAGCGCCGGAGAGCGCGTCAGCGCGACTTTGCGAATGGGCGTGGGCTGAACTGGAAGCTGGCTGGAACGCCCTTTTATGAGCAAAGGTAGGCGCGTCAGCGCGACTTTGCGAATGGGCGTGGGCTGAGGGAACGACTGGAATTTCACTTTTAGGGATTGTGTCAGCCGGCTTCGGGTGTTAAAATAGGGCCGACAGTCATACGAAAAGATGAGGGGAACGAAATGGATGAGATCGTAGTACTTTTGTTTTTATTTTTTATCGGGAGCTTTGCCGGATGGTGCATCGAGCTGGTATTCCGCCGGTTTTTCGGCGCGAACAACCCGGAGCATAAGTGGATCAATCCGGGCTTTCTGACAGGACCGTATCTGCCGATCTACGGCTTCGGCCTTTTAGCGCTGTACCTGATCGTCGTGCTGCCGATCAATGTGGAAAACGATACGCTGCGCGTGGTCGTGATCCTGCTTCTGATCGCCGTTGCGATGACCGTGATCGAGTATATTGCGGGACTGATCTTTATTAAGAAGCTCCATGTCCGCCTGTGGGATTATACCGGACAGTGGGGGAACATCCAGGGCATTATCTGTCCGCTGTTCTCGTTTTTCTGGGCGGTCTTAGGAGCGGTGTATTACTTTTTCATCCATCCGCATATCATCGATGCCCTGCGGTGGCTGTCGCAGAACATGGCGTTTTGTCTGGTGATCGGCTTCTTTTACGGCGTATTTACGATCGACCTGATCTCGTCTTTCCAGCTGGTTGCCAAGATGAAGCAGTTTGCCGAGGAGAAGAATGTGGTGATCCGCTATGAAGCCTTAAAGTCCAATATCCGCAAGGCGGGCGAGGAGCGCAAGGAGAAGCTGCATTTCTTCTTTGCATTCCGTTCGGAAGTGCCTTTCCGCGAGCATCTGGAGAAATATCCGGAGCGGATGGTATCCCTTCACGGGCGGAATCTTCCGGAACAGGTGAAAAAGAGGCGGGAAAAGCGCCGGTAGGACGGAGAGTAAAAAGGAGGATATCGTGGAACGAAAAGAAGAATTTTTCAGGATCTTACAGGAACTGGAAGAAAATCCGGATATACAGAAGCTTCGCGTGTTTTCACAGCACAACGGAAATACGACCTTCCAGCATTGCCACAATGTAGCGGTCTGCAGTTTTTATCTGGCGGAGAAATGGAACTGGGACGTGGATCTGAAGACGCTCGCGATGGGGGCGATGCTGCATGATTACTATTTATACAATACGAAAGACATGGATCTGAGCGCATACCGGCACGGGATCTCCCATCCCGTAACCGCTCTGGAGAATGCGCGGGAGCGCTTTGACTTAAACCCGAAAATGGAGAATATCATCCGCAGCCATATGTGGCCGCTTTCTTTTTTAAAGCTGCCTCATTCCAGAGAGGCGGTGCTGGTAAACCTAGCGGATAAGTTCTGCGCGTATTATGAGATCAACCGGGGGATCCGCAGAATCGAGGAGATCTTAGGGAAGAGGAACCGGAAAGCGGCAAACAGCAACTTCGGATAAGAAACGGCTTTTGGAATGGAACGGGCTGCAAATGCGGAAAGCTGTGGGCAGTAACAAATTTTTTTACGATGGAAAGAAAAAATACTTGACCTGAACGTCCGATTGTGATAATCTACACAAGGTGATGCAAATGGAGAAGAAATTACGACAGACTTATTTATATGATTTTTACGGTGAACTGTTAAACGAGCACCAGCGCCGAATCTATGAGGATGCTGTTTTTCAGGATCTTTCGCTGAGCGAGATCGCGGAGGAGGAAGGCATCAGCCGGCAGGGCGTCAGCGATATGATCAAGCGCTGCACCATTAAGCTGGAGAGCTATGAGGCGAAGCTTCATATGCTGCAGAAGTTTATGTACGTGAAGCAGTCGGTGGAAGAGATCCGCAGTCTTGCGGAGCGTTTTGGCGAGTCGCATGAGGAAGGGATCCTGCACCAGATCGAGAAGATCTCAAATCAGATTTTAGAGGAGCTGTAGCATGGCATTTGACAGTTTATCGGAAAAACTGCAGAACGTATTCCGCAGCCTGCGCAGCAAGGGCAGGCTGACCGAGGACGATGTGAAGACCGCGTTAAAAGAGGTTAAGATGGCTCTTTTGGAGGCGGACGTCAATTTCCGCGTGGTCAAGCAGTTTACGAAAGACGTGCAGGAACGCGCGATCGGACAGGACGTGATGAACGGCTTAAATCCCGGCCAGATGGTCATTAAGATCGTCAATGAAGAGATGATCCGGCTGATGGGTTCGGAAACGACGGAGATCGCATTCCGGCCGGGGCGGGAGCTGACCGTGATCATGATGGCGGGGCTTCAGGGCGCGGGCAAGACGACCACGACGGCAAAGATCGCGGGCAAACTGAAGACCAGGGGTAAGAAAACGCTTCTGGCGGCGTGCGACGTTTACCGTCCGGCGGCGATCGAACAGCTGCAGATCAACGGGGAGAAGCAGGGCGTCGAAGTATTTTCTTTGGGCGACCGGGAGAAACCGGTCAGGATCGCCGAAGCTGCTGTGGAATATGCCAAGAAACAGGATTTTAACGTCCTGATCCTGGATACGGCGGGACGCCTCCATGTCGATGAAGAGATGATGGGTGAGCTTTCCGAGATCAAGGAAGCCGTTCCCGTGTTCCAGACGATCTTAGTCGTCGATGCGATGACCGGACAGGATGCGGTTAATGTGGCCAAGACATTCGATGAGAAGATCGGCATTGACGGGGTGATCCTTACGAAGCTCGACGGCGATACCAGAGGCGGAGCCGCGTTATCCATCCGCGCCGTGACGGGCAAACCGATCCTTTACGCGGGCATGGGAGAGAAATTATCCGATCTGGAGCAGTTTTATCCGGACCGCATGGCTTCCCGGATCCTCGGCATGGGCGACGTTTTGACCATGATCGAGAAGGCGCAGGAGAGCATCGATGAAGAAAAAGCCAGGGAACTGGAACAGAAGATGCGCCGGAATGAATTTGATTTCGACATGTATCTGGAATCCATGGGGCAGATGAAGAAGATGGGCGGCCTTTCCAGCCTGATGGGAATGCTTCCGGGAATGGGAGCCATCCGGGGGAAGATGCCCGAGATCGATACGGACGCGGCTGAGAAGAATCTGGCGCGGACCGAGGCGATCATCTATTCCATGACGCCGGAAGAGCGCCGGAATCCGGGGCTTTTGAATGTCGGAAGGAAGCAGCGGATCGCGCGCGGCGCGGGCGTTGACATTTCGGAAGTCAACCGGCTGGTCAAGCAGTTTGAGCAGACAAAGAAGCTGATGAAGCAGATGCCCGGCATGATGGGCGGCAAAGGCAAAAGAGGAATGTTCAAAGGACTTCCTTTTTGATAAATTATGATGAAACCTGTGAGGAGGTGAAACCAATGGCAGTAAAGATCCGTTTAAGAAGAATGGGAAAGAAGAAAGCTCCTTTCTATAGAATCGTTGTTGCGGATTCCAGATCACCGAGAGACGGAAGATGTATCGACGAGATTGGAACTTATGATCCTACCAAAGATCCGACCGAATACCATGTAAATGCGGAACTGGCAAAGAAGTGGCTTGCAAACGGCGCACAGCCGACGGATACCGTCAACAGAATTTTTAAAGCAGCCGGCATCGAAAAATAGGATCTGAGAGGTGGACGGAATGAAAGAATTAGTTGAGGTAATTGCAAGATCATTAGTGGATCATCCGGATGAAGTTGCGGTAACCCAGAATGAAAATGAAAAAGCAATTGTATTGGAATTGCGTGTTGCACAGTCTGATATGGGGAAAGTGATCGGCAAACAGGGACGCATTGCAAAGGCGATCCGTGCCGTTGTGAAAGCCGCAGCCTCGAAGGAAGACAAAAAGGTAATTGTAGAAATTGTGCAGTAATCCTATGACCGTCCCGGCTTTTGTCTGGGACGGTTCTTTGCGCAGAGAAGGAAAGGAAAAACAATGGAAAATTTACTTCAGGTAGGCGTGATCACCACAACGCACGGTCTGCGCGGAGAAGTCAAGGTATTTCCGACGACGGACGACGCCGCGCGGTTTAAGAAATTAAAACAGGTGATCTTAGATAACGGAAAAGAAAAACGGGAGATGGAGATTACTTCGGTCCGTTTTTTTAAAAATCTGGTGATCCTCAAATTCAAGGGGATCGACGATATCAATGAAGCGGAGAAATACCGCCGGTCGGGGCTGTTCGTCACACGGGAAAATGCCGTCGAGCTGAAAGAGAACGAGTATTTTATCGCGGATCTGATCGGGCTTTCGGCCGTATCCGACGAAGGGGAGATGCTCGGCACGATCAAGGATGTGCTTACAACCGGCGCGAATGACGTTTATGTGATCGAAGCGCCGGAAAAGCCGGATCTTTTAGTCCCGGCCATCCGGGACTGCATCAAAAACGTGGATCTGGAAGGGAAGGGAATGCTGATCCATCTGCTTCCGGGGCTGCGCTGACAAACAAAAACAGGGAGGAAAAAGATGTCGAGGTATATCAGGGAGGAAGTTTTGAACCAGCCGGAGGATTTCGTCAATTTTATGATGAATGACTTTCTGACGAAACACGGCTTTCAGTACAAAGAATTTAAAGGGCAGATGGTTTACCGCAGCGGAAACGGTGCGTTCGAAATGGCGAAATTTTTCGTCTGGAATTATCAGAACGACGTTATCCATGTAGAGGCATGGATGCGGAATGTATGGCTGTCGGACGTTTACGGCAGAGAGAACGGCTTAAGCGGTTATGCGGGGATCGTTCCCAAAAACGCATACAAACGGGATATCGAACAGCTGATGCAGCTTCTGCACCAGCCGGCAGGAGCTTTTGGAGCGGAAAGCGGCGCACAGCCGGGCGGAAACGACACGGTTATGGTGCATGGAGTGGATACGGTGCGCTATGCGAATATGTCGCTGGCGTTCGGTATTTTAGGACTGGTGTTCTTCTGCGTGCCGTATGCGGGGCTGCTCTGGGGCATTTTAGCGCTGATCTATTCGAATAAAGGAAGGACTTCTTCCAAATCCGGCCGGGCAGTAGCCGGGCTGGTCTGCGGCGTCGTGGCCATTCTGATCGCCGCGGCCATGCTGATCTTAAATATCGTAGGAATCACGACTATGATAGGTGAGGGAATCGAATGAATTTTCACATTCTTACCCTGTTTCCGGACATGGTGATGCAGGGGATCATGACGAGTATCACCGGACGCGCGGTAAAAGAGCATATCATTGAAGCGGAAGCGGTGAATATCCGTGATTATGCATCCGGGAAACACCAGAAAACAGACGATTATCCATACGGGGGCGGCGCAGGCATGTTGATGCAGGCGCAGCCTGTTTATGATGCCTGTCAGGATGTTTTCTCCAGAATCCCTCCGGAGCACACAAAACGGGTAGTGTATGTGACGCCGCAGGGGCTCCCTTTTTCCCAGAAAATGGCGGAGGAATTTTCCGGAAGTGATGATCTGGTGATCCTCTGCGGCCATTATGAGGGGATTGACGAGCGCGTGCTGGAAGAGGTGGTGACGGATTATGTTTCCATCGGCGATTATGTGCTGACGGGCGGGGAACTGGCCGCTATGGTGGTTGTGGATGCGGTCGCAAGGCTGGTGCCGGGCGTGCTCCACAATGCCGAGTCGCCGGAAACCGAGTCGTTCCACGGAAATCTGCTGGAATATCCGCAGTATTCCCGGCCGGAGATCTGGCACGGGAAACGGGTGCCGGAGGTCCTGCTTTCCGGAGATGCCCGAAAGATCCAGAAGTGGCGTCTGGAAGAGTCCGTGAAACGGACAAGGGAGCGCCGGCCGGATCTGTATGCACGTTATCGCAAACTGGAGGAATGCCGGGCGCTTTTGGAAACGCAGAAGCGCCTTTATGCGGATATGCTTGCGCTGATCGACCGGGGAAGCGCGGAGGTTCTCATTTGGGAGAAGGAGCGTATCCTGCTTAGGGATTCCGGCAGCGGATGCCTGTCCTATGCGTCGTTTTCCCTGGATGGGGAGGAGCAGTTCTGGGAGCAGCTTCCGGAAGCGTTTCTTGCGGGCTGTTTTCGCGTGACGCTGCATCAGGATTTTTCCAGAGAGCCGCTGCAGCGGCGGATCCCTATGGAGCTTTCCCGCGTCTGCTATCATGTCGTTTATACCCCAAGAGAGAAGATTCCCTGCCGGGGGCTTTACCGGACGCAGGACGGCAGCAAAAAGCAGCTGGTGATCCGCGAGCGGGATGGGAGCGGAAGGTACGGTGTTTATGGCTGTTTGGGGAATGACAATGGAAAGCACGATGCCGATGGCTGTTTGGGGAATGACAATGGAAAGTACGGTGTTTCTGCCGGAGAGGATTGTCTCGGGGTGTCCGGGATCGATGAGGACGGAAGGATATCGGAGTATGAGCCGCTTCTGGAAGCGGAAGGACTTCCTGCGAAAAGGGCGCTGTGGACGTTTCTGATCAACCGGGTGTTAGAGCAGGGCAAACGCCCGTATTTTCAGATCGACCGGAATGATGGGGCGTCGCTTGCGCTTCTGGAAGAGATGGGGCTTTATGTTTCCCAAACGCCGGTTTATCAGATGGAGAGCGGAGAATAGGTGCCGGTTTCCGTCTGAAAATTACGTTCAGCTGCTTTACCAGCATATCTTTTTTCAATCCTGTGATCCATCTCATATGCGCACCAGTTCATATATTCCACCTTCCATTCCTGATGGTTCCGCGCTTTCAGCACGGCATTGTCGATCGTCTTTGTAAAATCATCTTCTGCAGTTCCTGTCCGGATATAATCCAGAAAATACGCTGCATCCTCATTACCACATATCTTATGATATGTAATAACCAAAATAATGACATCCAGAACTATACACTTGCATTTGTGTGGTTGAAAGCGAAACCGGATTTTGCTATGATAAAACAAAACGAAAAAGAAAAAGTAATATCTTAAAAATTATGGATGGCGCAGCGATCTGAGCAGAATTGAGATTCTGAATGAAAAGCAGTTTGTGGAATATACAAAGGCCGGATACCTATTGTTACGATAAGTGACAGAATTGTTTCGGAGAATATATAGACAAATTAGATTCTTTTGCTTAGAATGTTTGCAAATATTTAGAAAAGAGGATATTCGTATGACATTAGGCGAAAAATTAAAATCATTAAGATGCGGAAACAAAATAACACAAGAAGAATTGGCGGAAAAATTAAGTGTATCACGTTCGGCTGTTGCAAAATGGGAATCTGATACTGGGATTCCTGAAATAAACAATCTCAAGGCAATCTCAAAGATATTCAACATCAGTATTGATGAGTTGATAAATACTGCTCAGAATATAGAGTTTACACAAAGTAAAGATAAAATCTTTGATTCATACAATGGAAAATATTATAATATTGATTTGACAGGATGGAACGATGGAGTATTCCATGCTCTTATAATCGGCGAAGATAAAGATTTCCTCTTTTACAAGAAAACAGAGAAAAGAAAAGACATATATGGCTTAATTGGCAAAAGATATATTACGGAAATGAACGAACTGAAAATATCAAATGATGTTCCAAAAGATATGGCTAAGATCGATAGAACTTATTTCTGCGAAAAGCGTGTATCAATAGAATTGGCTTGTAGAGAAGGTCTTATAAAGGGTTTTTTTGATTTTCGTAACGATGATTATCTTGATGTTATAATAGATTCTTTTTCGGAAGTAAAAGTCCAATTAAAATTTGGACGAGCGATAGAAATAAGTTCGATCACTAAAATAGAAGAAAAGGATTATGTTTTTCAGGAAGTGAATCAGAGCGAAAATCGAAATTTGAGCGTAAGAAATCACCTGTCCGGCAGCGTTTTTTCTTTTCTGCCGCCGGGCAGATCCGTAAGAATATGAAATAAGAGCCGATGATATCAATGTTTTCTGTTATCATTCCAACATAACACTTTTAATCTGTAGTTTCTTGATCCGCTGCGAATAGCCGCACATGGCAATTTCATTAGTAAGGATAAACAAACCTAATGTGATTGCACACGTCGTAAAATCGAAATGATATTCGGGTATATTTTCCACATCGGCAAATACAATCGTTACCATGATTTTTAATAACGCATATTGATAGATCGTGCCGATCACAAACCCGATATAAGAAAACGGTCTGTAACCTCCGAGGACCGCCTTACTGCAATCACTATGTTTATAACCGAACACTCTCATCATAGCAATGGTTTTCGTGTTTCCTTTTACTACGCTTGAGAGCGATAGAAATAAGGTCATAAAGGCGAGGAT
>CANQDS010000022.1 GCA_947593655.1 uncultured Lachnospiraceae bacterium
CAGACTTTTTCGAGGTCTGGCAGTTATTTTTTTCAAAAAAACGAGGCTGCGCACTAATTACTTAGTGCGACAGCCCCTCGTTCTTCTTTTATGCTTTGTGTGTCTGGCGCTTTTGTACCGATACAGCCTGATTCCTCATAAACAATACCAGAACAGCGATTTCTATGTCGATGAGGAAGGCCGCCAGACAGGAAGCGGATCCGGCACGCAGATCCAGCCTTACATCAGCAGCACGGATCAGGACGGAGACGGGATCGACGACCAGACGGATATCGTCGCCAATGTAAAGGCGTATCTGGCGACAAAGCCCAAATATAAGAGCCGGTATTACGAAGGAGGCTATCCGGACGACGGATACGGCGTCTGTACGGATGTCGTCGCCTTTGCCCTGCGGGATTCCGGCTACGATCTGATGACGCTCGTTTCGGATGATATTGCGGCGCATCCCGAAGACTACGATATTGAAGAGCCGGATCCCAATATCGACTTCCGCCGTGTCCGGAATCTGAAAGTCTTTTTCGCGCATACGGCCATCGCCCTTACCACCGATACGGAAAAGATCGAAGAATGGCAGGCGGGAGATATTGTCATCTACAAAAATCATATCGCCGTCTGTTCCGACCACCGCAACAAAAAAGGGCTTCCGTTCATTTTCCACAACGCCAGCCCTTATCAGCGCAGTTATGAAGAAGACCGGCTGGAAACCTACGGCGCGATCGTCGCCCATTACCGGATCAGTGAATGAGTTTTCCGCATGAGCGGATTTCTGTAAAAACAAAAACACCGTCTGCCATTTTTTCCGCAGATGGTGTTTTTTGTTCTTAAACAAGTTCTAAAAGCACTTCCAGCGCTCCGTCGCCTTTACGCTGGCCGATCTTTACGATTCTGGTATAACCGCCGTGACGGTTTACATACTTCGGTGCGATCTCATCGAACATCTTTGCCGGCAGATCGATCTGCTTGGTGTTGCGCTTTCTTCCTGCCGCTTCCTTCGGAACTTCCTTCACCGGATAAAAGAAACTCAGCATCTGTCTTCTTGCATGAAGACGGGATGGAAGATCCTTCTTGATCGTTTTCTGAACTTCGTCATAGACCGTAACTCTCTTGCCGTCAACGACTTCCTTTACTCTCTTGCCGTCTTTGTCCTTGCGCGGAACTTTCGCTGTTACGGTAACTTCTTCGAAATTATCTTTTTCTTTTATTGCCAATGTGATCAGCTTCTCCGCAAATTTGCGTACTTCTTTTGCTCTTGCTTCTGTCGTAACGATCCTGCCGTTTGCGATCAGAGCCGTTACCTGACCTCTTAAGAGTGCTTTTCTCTGTTTTGAGGTTCTGCCTAATTTACGATACTTTGCCATTTCTTTTCCTCCATTTATGGGAAATGATTATTCTTCTCCCTGGTTTAACTGTAAACCTAATTCCTTCAATTTGGACAGCACTTCTTCTAAAGATTTGCGTCCCAGATTGCGGACCTTCATCATGTCTTCCGGAGTCCGGTTGATCAGTTCTGCAACGGTATTGATCCCTGCCCTCTTTAAGCAGTTGTAAGAACGCACGGATAATTCCAGTTCGTCGATATTCATCTCCAGAACTTTCTCCTGTGCATCGTTCTCTTTCTCGATCATCACTTCCGCCTGAATCGCAGCATCCGAAAGGTCGATGAAAAGATTCAGATGCTCACTCAATACCTTGGCTGCAAGGCTGACCGCCTCGTCCGGTTCCAATGTCCCGTTTGTATATACGTCCAGAGTCAGTTTGTCAAAATCGGTAATCTGTCCGACACGAGTGTTCTCTACCGTGAGGTTTACGCGCTCTACCGGTGTATAGATCGAATCAATCGCGATCACGCCGATCGGCGTATCTTCCGTCTTGTTCTTATCGGCACTCACATAACCGCGGTTCTTTGTTATGGTAAGTTCCATATACAGCTTACAATCCGTACCACCGTTTAAGTGCGCGATCTCCAAATCCGGATTCATGATCTCAATATCAGAATCCACCTGAATATCTGCTGCCGTAACGACGCCTTCCCCTTCGAATTCAATATAAGCAACTTTCGGTTCATTTGTAGCGCTATTATTTCGAATTGCAAGGTTCTTAATATTCATAATGATTTCGGTGACATCTTCCTTTACGCCCGGAATCGAACTGAACTCATGCAAAACGCCATCAATCTTAATCTGGCTTACAGCGGCTCCCGGCAGGGAAGAAAGCATGATTCTTCTTAAAGAATTGCCCAGTGTTGTTCCGTAACCTCTTTCCAAAGGTTCCACAACAAATCTGCCGTATTTCTTGTCTTCTGAAATTTCGATGATCTCAATTTTAGGTTTTTCAAAATCGAACACTGCAAAAGTCCCTCCTTCTCGGGTAATTTGTCTGTCTACTTAACCGATATTACTTCGAATACAACTCGACGATAAGCATCTCATCTACAGGGACGTCAATCTGCTCACGTGCCGGTAACTCCTTTACGGTTCCCTGGAACTTCTCAGCATCCAGATCCAGCCATTCCGGAACAAGCCTTCCGCCTGTCACCTCTGTGATATCCTTAAATCTCTGGATTCCTCTTTTGCTCTCTTTGATCGCAACCACATCGCCGGCTTTCACCTGATAAGACGGAATATTAATGACTCTTCCGTTTACCGTAACGAACTTGTGGCCGACAACCTGCCTTGCCTCTCTTCTGGTACGCGCAAACCCGAGACGGAATACCACGTTATCCAGCCGGGATTCCAGCATCGTCATCAGGTTCGCACCTGTCATGCCCTTCATACGGTCTGCTTTCACATAGTAATTGTGGAACGGTTTCTCCAGCACGCCGTAGATAAACTTTGCTTTCTGCTTCTCACGGAGCTGAAGTCCGTATTCGGAAACCTTCTTGTTCGATCTCTGCAGATTTCTTTTCGACTTCTTATCATATCCCAGATATCCCGGTTCCAGACCGAGAGATCTGCATCTTTTCAGTACCGGTACTTTATTTACTGCCATCTCAATCTACCTCCTAAATTAAACTCTTCTGCGTTTCGGCGGGCGGCATCCGTTATGAGGAACCGGAGTTACGTCCTTGATGGAAGTAACTTCCAGACCGCATGCGGAAAGGGCGCGGATCGCAGCTTCCCTGCCGGAGCCCGGGCCTTTTACCATAACGTCAACTGTTTTCAAACCATGAATCAATGCTGCTTTTGTCGCTGTCTCAGCCGCCATCTGTGCAGCATACGGGGTAGATTTCTTAGAACCTCTGAATCCCAGACCGCCGGCGCTTGCCCATGATAAGGCATTGCCCTCTGCATCCGTGATCGTAACGATCGTATTGTTAAAAGAGGACTGGATATGCGCCTGTCCGCGTTCCACGTTCTTCTTTACACGCTTTTTTGTTACTTTTTTTGCAACAGTCTTAGCCATATCTAAACTAACCTACTTTCTTTGAATTTTATCTTACTTCTTCTTATTTGCAACAGTTCTCTTCGGACCTTTTCTTGTTCTTGCATTGGTCTTGGTCTTCTGGCCGCGAACAGGAAGCCCTTTTCTGTGGCGGATACCGCGGTAGCATCCGATCTCCTGCAGTCTCTTGATATTCAGGGCGATCTCTCTTCTTAAATCGCCTTCTACCGTCTGTGTCTCGTCAATGACCGCACTGATCCTTCTGACTTCATCGTCGGTAAGATCTCTGACACGGGTGTCCGGATTAACGTTTGCTTCTTTAAGGATGCGGTTCGAACTTGCTCTTCCGATTCCGTAGATGTAAGTCAGACCGATTTCTACACGTTTTTCTCTTGGTAAATCTACACCTGCAATACGAGCCATGTGTGTTTACACCTCCATAAAATTTTCCTGATTGATAGTAATGGTATAAAGATATACTGCAACAATATATCCGTGACGAAAAGCTGCCGCATACAGCTACGGTTGCACGTCCTGAAATGTGTGTATGCACATGCCTTTCCCAAAATCTGCATATTCACACTGCACCACTCGGTATTATAGTGCAGATGCCAGTTATGCCTCTGTTTATTATGAACAACGCATGAAATGCGTTGCAGCCGCACATAATGATAACACAAAGAACAGGGTATCTGATCTGCTGACGATCAACCCTGTCTCTGCTTGTGTTTCGGATTCTCGCAGATAATGCGAATGCTTCCTTTTCTCTTGATGACTTTGCACTTCTCGCAGATCGGTTTTACCGATGATCTTACTTTCACGGCGATTCCTCCTTTCCTTATAATCTCTTGAAAAAGGGCTTTTTCAAGCCTCTTCCAAAAAGTGTCCGAATAATATTATACACGGACAAATTCAAGAAGTCAATAAAAATTTATTTATCCCTCCAGATAATTCTGCCTTTTGTCAGGTCATAAGGGGACATTTCGATGGTAACTTTATCACCCGGCAAAATGCGGATAAAATTCATTCTCAGCTTACCGCTGATCGTTGCTAAAATCTGATGGCCATTCTCAAGTTCTACCTTAAAGAATGCATTTGGAAGTTTTTCTACTACTACACCTTCTACTTCTATCACGTCTGCTTTTGACATCCTAATCTGATCCTCCTGAATAATAAATGATGGTTATTTAAAACAGATCGAGAAACCCTGCCGCCTTTTCCTCCTCCGTTAAGGAGAGCAGCTCCGGTTTTCCTTCTGTAATCAGTATCGTATTTTCGTAATGGGCGGATAATGAATCATCTTCGGTCACTACCGTCCAGTCATCATCCAGCCATACAACATCCGATTTCCCGGCGTTGATCATCGGCTCTACCGCCAGCGTCATGCCCGGCCTAAGCCGCAGGCCCTTTCTGCGCTGCCGGAAGTTCGGCACCTCCGGATCCTCATGCAGATGGGAACCGATCCCGTGCCCGACCAGATCCTGAACCACGCCGTACCCGAAACTTTCCGCATAGTCGCCGATCGCCCTTGAAATATCAAACAGATGGTTTCCTGCGACCGCTTTCTTCATTCCCTCGAAAAAACTCTGCCGCGTCCTTTCGATCAGTTCCTGCGCCTCCCGGCTGATCTTTCCCACCCCGACGGTCCTTGCCGCATCGGAATGGTAGCCCTTGTAGATCACCCCCGCGTCCAGACTGACAATATCGCCTTCCTGCAGGATGCGCCGGGCGCTCGGGATCCCATGCACGACTTCTTCATTGACCGATACGCAGATCGATGCCGGATAACCGTTATAATTCTTAAAGGAAGGGATGCAGCCGTAACTCCGGATCATTTTTTCTCCAAGCCGGTCTACATCCAAAGTAGACATCCCCGGTCGAATTTCCTTTCCAAGATTCTGATGGACGAGGCCCAGGATTCTCCCGGCCTCGCGCATCAGTTCAATTTCTCTTTCAGATTTTATCGTTACCGACATCTTTTATTCACCCAAAATCGCTGCGATGTCCGCAAATACTTTGTCCATCGGCTGCGTTCCGTCTACGCTCTTTAAGATTCCCTGATTCTTGTAGTAATCGATCAGCGGCTGGGTTTGCTCATGGTAAACGCTTAAGCGCTTCTGAACCGTCTCCGGCTTGTCGTCGTCGCGCAGCACGGTCGGATTGCCGCAGGCATCGCATACGCCTTCTTCTTTGGTCGGGTTGTATACGATGTGGTAGGTTGCGCCGCAGTTTAAGCAGGCGCGTCTGCCGCTCATACGGTTTACGATGTTCTCATCCGGCACATCTACGTCGATCGCATAGTCCATAGACTGGTCGATCTTCTTTAAAGCCGCGTCCAGTGCTTCCGCCTGCGGGATCGTTCTCGGGAACCCGTCCAGTACAAAACCGTTTTTGCAGTCATCCTGCTGGATGCGGTCCATAACCAGATCGCAGGTCAGCTCATCCGGCACCAGCGCCCCCTGATCCATGTAAGTCTTTGCTTTCTTCCCCAGTTCCGTTCCGTTCTTGATGTTTGCACGGAAAATATCGCCGGTAGAGATATGCGGAATCTCATATTTTGCAGCGATCTGCTTTGCCTGCGTTCCTTTTCCGGCTCCCGGAGCCCCTAACATAATGATCTTCATATTTTTTCTCCTTCTCTTTTTATTTTAAGCATCCGCCTAAATTCTTGTTAGCCAAACTGGAGATACGGCTCCTGCCAGTATCTCCAGTTTCATTAATCATTTAAAAACCCTTTATAGTAGCGTACCCGCATCTGCGATTCGATCTGTTTCAAGGTTTCGATCACAACGCCTACCACGATGATGATGGAAGTTCCGCCAAACGATACATTCGCGTTAAAGACGCCGTTAAAGAAGATCGGGATCACCGCAACGATCGTAAGACCGACGGCGCCGATAAATACAACATAATTCAAAATCTGATTCAGATAATCACTTGTCGGTTTGCCCGGCCGGATTCCCGGAATAAAACCGCCGGAACGCTTCATGTTATTCGCAACCTCCAACGGATTAAAGGTAATCTGGGTATAAAAATATGCAAATACAATGATCAGCACAATATATACCAGAAGCCCGATGGTATACACCGGCTGCTCCGGATTGCACCAGTTCGACTGCGACAGACCGCGCAGGATCTGGCTTCCGATCCCGGTTCCGTTTCCTTTTCCGAGGAAGTTTGCAATGATCACCGGCGTCTGCATCAGCGACTGCGCAAAGATCACCGGGATAACGCCGCTGGTATTTACCCGCAGCGGAATATAGGTCTGCTGTCCGCCGACCTGCTTTCTTCCCTGAATCTTTTTGGAGTACTGAACAGGAATCCTTCTCTGCGCGTCCTGAAGCAGCACAACAAAAACTACCATCGCCAAGATGATCGCTAAGATGATCAGCGCCGCAAGGACTCCCTTCGGAATCGATTTCCCTGCAATAAACTGCGACCATAATGCAGACATATCCTGCGGGATCCGCGATATGATATTAATGGTCAATACAATGGAAATACCGTTTCCAACACCTTTTTCCGTAATCCGCTCACCGATCCACATCAATACTGCAGAACCTGCCGTTAATGACGTAACGACCATGATAACCGTGATCGGGCTCTTATCATACAGATAACCGCCCCTGTAAAATGCATACGTCATCGCAACGGATTCGATCAATGCAAGCGCAACCGTTACATAACGGGTAATCTCAACGATTTTCTTTCTGCCATCCTCCCCGTCGCGCTGCATCTCTTCCAGCTTCGGAATCGCGATCGTAAGCAGCTGCATAATAATGGACGAAGTAATATACGGTGTGATGTTCAGTGCAAAGATTGACATATTAGTGAACGAACCACCGGTAAGCGCATCAAAAAATCCCAATCCGTCCGCGGTCTGGTTCTGAAACCAGTCCGCAAATACCGAGCCGTTGACACCCGGAACCGGAAGCTCGCTTCCAATCCGGATGACAACGAGCATCAGGAAGGTAAATACGATTCTGCTACGGATATCTTTGATCCGAAATGCATTACGGAGTGTCTCAAGCATTAAATCACCTCTGCTTTTCCGCCAAGGGCCTCTATTTTCTCTTTCGCGCCCGCGCTGAATGCATTTGCCTGAACGGTCAGCTTCTTAGTAAATTCCCCGTTGGCAAGAATTTTAACCCCGTCTCTTGGATTCTTTACGATTCCCGTCTCCATCAGCGTTTCTACGGATACTACGGAATCATTCTCGAAACGTTCCAATGCAGAAAGATTGATCCCGACGATCGTTTTGGAATTTCTGCATTTGAAGCCTCTCTTCGGCAGTCTCCGGTATAACGGCATCTGACCGCCTTCAAATCCCGGCCTCGGTGCTCCGGAACGTGCTTTCTGGCCCTTATGTCCCTTACCAGCCGTTTTGCCGTTTCCTGAACCATGTCCGCGCCCTTTTCTGAATTTGTTATGTCTGGAGCCTTCAGCGGCTTTTAAACTTGATAAATCCATTTCGGCACCTCCTTTTCTCTTATAACTCTTCTACTTTTAAATATGGTGCTACTTTGCGAATCGCGCCCCTGGTAGCCGGGTTATCCGGAAGCTCTACGCTTTTGTTCAGCTTTCTCAATCCCAGTGCTGCAATTGTTTTCTTGTTCTTAGGAACTGCACCAATTGTTGACTTAATAAGTGTAACTCTTACCTTCTTATCTGCCATCTTCCAATTCCTCCTTAACCCAGGATCTCTTCCACTGATTTCCCGCGGAGCCTTGCTGCTTCTTCCGGAGATCTTAACTGCTTCAAAGCCGCGATCGTTGCAAGAACAACATTCTGCTTATTGTTGGAGCCTAAAGATTTTGTACGGATATTGGTAATGCCCGCCAGCTCGCATACGGAACGCGCCGGACCGCCGGCGATGATACCGGTACCTTCCGGAGACTTCTTTAACAATACGGAAGCACCTGTGAATTTTCCTGTTACGTCATGCGTGATACTCTTATTCTCGTCCAAACGAACCGTAATCAGGCTCTTAACTGCATCCTCTTTCCCTTTCCGGATCGCTTCCGGAATTTCTGCAGCCTTTCCAAGCCCGGCACCAACATGACCGTTTTTGTCGCCGACAACAACGAGGGCCGTAAAACGCATGTTGCGTCCGCCTTTTACAACCTTCGTTACACGTTTGATGTCAACAACCTGATCTTCTAATTCTAATTGACTGGCGTCAATGATTTCACGTTTCATGTTACGTTCCTCCTAAAAATCTAACCCGGCTTCTCTTGCCGCATCAGCTAATGCCTTGATCTTTCCCGTATAGAGGAAGCCTCCTCTATCAAAGACAACCGTCGAAATGCCTTTATCTAAGGCCTTCTTTGCAATCACTGTGCCAAGCTTTGCTGCCGCATCAACATTATTCGTCTTTTCCAGTTCCGCCTTTACGCCTTTTTCCAGAGTAGATGCAGCAACAAGCGTATGTCCAACTGTATCATCAATAATCTGAGCATACATATGGTTATTGCTTCTGAATACCGATAAGCGAGGACGTTCTGCGGTGCCCGAAAGATGATTACGAATTCTTCTATGTTTCTTTTCACGAACTTCCGTTCTTGATTTCTTACTAACCATTTTCTGTCCACTCCTTTAATTATTTTTTACCGGTCTTACCAACTTTACGCCGGATCACTTCATCTGCATACTTAATACCTTTGCCCTTGTAAGGTTCCGGTCTTCTCTTATCCCTGATCTCTGCTGCGTATTGGCCGACTTTCTCTTTATCAATGCCCTTGACAATGATCTTATTGTCTTCTACAACCGCCTCTAAGCCTTCCGGATCCATCATCTCGACCGGATGGGAATAACCCAGGTTTAAAGTCAGCTTCTTGCCGGATTTCGAAGCACGGTATCCAACGCCGTTGACTTCCAGCGTCTTCGTGTAGCCTTCGGTCACGCCGACAACCATATTGTTGATCAGCGTTCTTGTCAATCCGTGCAGGGATTTCATTTTCTTTAAATCATTCGGCCTTGTAACAATAACTTCGCTGCCTTCCAGCTTGATACCCATTTCTGCCGGGAGAGTTCTTTCCAGCTCGCCCTTTGGACCTTTTACAGTCACATGATTATTTTCTGCAATATCCACAGTAACGCCTGCAGGTACTGCGATTGGCATTCTTCCTATACGTGACATGCCCGTACCTCCTGTTTTTGATCATATATTTCCTGTTTCGTAAAGATTTTGGTTCCGCCCTGCGCTTCTGTTACCATACAAAAGCCAGCACTTCGCCGCCGACCTGAAGCTTTCTTGCTTCCTTATCGGTAATGATGCCCTGATTGGTGGAAAGGATCGCGATTCCCAGTCCGCCGAGCACTCTCGGAATATCATCTTTTCCGGCATACACGCGAAGTCCCGGTTTGGAAATCCTCTTGATCCCCTGAATGATCTTCTCATTCTTGTCCGCGCCGTATTTCAGGGTGATGCGGATCGTCTTGAAATTACCATCTTCAACGATGTCATATTTCTCGATAAAACCTTCATCCAGAAGGATGCCGGCAATTGCAACTTTAATCTTGGAAGATGGAATATCTACCGTATCATGTTTAGCAGTATTTGCATTACGGATTCTCGTAAGCATATCTGCGATTGGATCACTTATTGCCATGATGTATATTTCCTCCTTTTGCTTATTTCTACCAGGATGCTTTCTTAACGCCCGGTATCTGGCCTTTATATGCTAATTCACGGAAACATACCCTGCAGATTCCGTATTTTCTTAAAACCGCATGTGGACGGCCGCAAATATTGCAGCGCGTATAGGCTCTGGTCGAGAATTTCGGTTTGCGCTGCTGTTTGATTTTCATAGATGTTTTAGCCATTCAGATTCCCTCCTAATTATTTGGCAAACGGCATATTAAACTGAGTCAGCAGCTCGCGCGCCTCCTCGTCGGTTCCTGCCGTCGTAACAAAGATCACATCCATACCTCTTACTTTATCTACTTTATCGTACTCGATCTCCGGGAAAATGATCTGTTCTTTGATTCCCAGCGCATAATTCCCGCGTCCGTCAAATGCGTTTGGATTTACGCCTCTAAAGTCGCGTACGCGAGGTAATGCTAAGTTGATCAGACGATCGGCAAACTCATACATTTTCTCTCCGCGGAGCGTCACCTTGCATCCGATCGGCATTCCTTCCCTGATCTTGAAGTTTGCGATCGCATGTTTTGCCTTGGTCGCAACTGCTTTCTGACCGGTAATGGTCTCCAGATCTTTGATAGCTGCTTCGAGGATCTTTGCATTTTCCTTCGCTTCTCCGACGCCCATATTGACTACGATCTTATCCAGCTTCGGAACCTGCATTTTGTTTTTATATCCGAACTTTTTGATCATTGCATCAACGATCTCATTGTCATACTGTTCTTTAAGTCTACTCAACTGACCCGCCTCCTCTCTTCATTAATCGATCACATCGCCTGTTGATTTTGCGAAACGGACTTTCTTGTCTCCTTCCATCTTAAAGCCGATTCTTGTCGGTTTCCCTTTATGGAGATACATAACATTGGAAATATCGATCGGTCCTTCCTGATGGATGATTCCGCCCTGCTGGTTCGCCATCGTCGGTTTTGCATGTTTGGTCAGCATGTTGACGCCTTCGACCAGAAGCGTATGATTCTTTTTGTTTACGGCAATTACCTTGCCCTCTTTATCTTTGTCTCTGCCGGCGATCACTTTTACCATATCGCCCTTTTTGATCTTCATAGTTGCCATCTTCGTTCCTCCTATAATACTTCCGGAGCCAGAGAAACGATCTTCATAAACTGTTTCTCACGAAGCTCGCGGGCTACCGGTCCAAAGATACGGGTTCCTCTCGGAGTTTTGTCATCCTTAATGATGACAGCTGCATTTTCATCAAATCTGATATAGGATCCGTCTTTACGGCGTGCGCCCTTTACTGTACGAACTACTACTGCCTTTACAACATCGCCCTTTTTAACAACACCGCCTGGTGTTGCGTCTTTAACGGTAGCAATGATGATATCGCCGATATGCGCGTATCTTCTTGTAGATCCGCCCATAACGCGGATAACAAGCAGCTCTTTTGCGCCGGTATTATCAGCAACCTTAAGTCTGCTTTCCTGCTGTACCATGCTTGTAGCCTCCTTTGATTATTTTGCTCTTTCCATAATTTCTACAAGTCTCCATCTTTTCTCTTTCGATAATGGCCTTGTTTCCATAACCTTTACGGTATCGCCCGTCTTTGCCTCGTTGTTGGCATCATGGGCTTTCAGCTTATATGTCTTCTTGACGATCTTGTTGTAAAGCGGATGCCTTACATTATTTCTTACGGCTACAACGATGGTCTTATCCATCTTATCGCTTACAACAACGCCGACACGCGTTTTTCTAAGATTTCTTTCTTCCACGACCTATGTCTCCTTTCTGATCGGATTGCGGATTATTCCGCAGCCTGGCTCTTTTCCGTAATGATTGTCTGGATTCTGGCAATGCTTTTTCTTACCTCTTTGATCCGGCTCGTGTTCTCCAGCTGATTCGTTGCGTTCTGGAATCTCAAATTGAAAAGTTCTTTCTTCGCATCTACTAACTTTGCCTGTAAATCCGCAACAGTCTGCGCTCTTAAATCTTCTAAATATGCACTAGTTTTCATTTGATTCACCGCCTTCTAAATCTGCACGCGAAACTATTTTGCACTTGCAAGGTAATTTATGCGTGGCAAGACGCAAAGCTTCTTTCGCTACGTCTTCCGTTACTCCGGAGATTTCAAATAATACTCTGCCTGGTTTCACAACCGCTACCCAGTACTCCAGGGATCCTTTACCGGAACCCATTCGGGTTTCTGCCGGTTTTGCCGTAACTGGCTTATCCGGGAAAATCTTGATCCAGATCTTACCGCCTCGCTTTACGTAACGCGTCATGGCGATACGGGCAGCCTCAATCTGATTGGAACGGATCCAGCACGGTTCCAGTGCAACGATACCATACTCGCCATGGGTGATCTTATTTCCTCTGGAAGCTTTTCCGGCCATAGTGCCGCGGAACTGCTTACGATGTTTTACTCTCTTTGGCATTAACATAATTACTGAGCGCCCCCTTCCTTATTTGCTTTTGCAGGAAGCACCTCGCCTTTGTAAATCCAGACCTTAACGCCGACTTTTCCGTAAGTGGTATCTGCCTCTGCAAAACCATAGTCGATATCGGCACGAAGCGTCTGAAGCGGAATGGTGCCTTCACTGTAAAACTCGGTACGCGCCATATCGGCTCCGCCGAGACGTCCGGAAACACTTGTCTTGATTCCCTTTGCGCCGGCCTTCATCGCGCGTCCCATGCAGGATTTCATTGCGCGGCGGAAGGAAACACGGTTCTCAAGCTGCAGCGCGATATTCTCCGCTACCAGCTGGGCATCCTTATCCGGTCTTTTTACTTCTTTGATATCTACTACAAGCTTCTTGGAAGTGAATTTCTGTACTTCCTTCTTGATCTTCTCGATCTCTGCTCCGCCTTTTCCGATGACAACGCCCGGCTTTGCAGTATAGAGAATCACTTTTACGCGGTCAGACGCTCTTTCGATCTCGATCTTGGAAACGCCTGCTGCATACAGTTTTTTCTTTAAAAATGTTCTGATCTTATAATCTTCAATCAGGTAATCGGCAAAATCTCCCTCTGCATACCATTTCGAATCCCAGTCTTTAATAATGCCGACCCTTAAGCCATGAGGATTGACTTTCTGTCCCATGATTGCCCTCCTTATCTTTCATCCAGCACAACGGTAATATGACTTGTTCTCTTCTCGATTCGATAAGCCCTGCCCTGTGCCCTCGGATGAATTCTTTTCATTGTTGGTCCTTTGTTGGCATAACACTCTGCAACATAAAGGTTCTCTGCTTTCATTCCGTTATTATTCTCAGCATTCGCAACCGCTGATTTTAACAGTTTCTCGATCAAACTGGATGCATAACGCGGATTGTAGCGGACGATTGCAAGTGCAGTCTCCACATCCTTGCCGCGGATCGCATCTAATACGAAGCAGGCTTTCTGGACAGACACTCTGGCATAAGATAACTTTGCTGAAGGTCTGGTATCCTTTACTTCGTTTCTCTCTCTCTTTATTTGGGATCTATGTCCTTTTGCCATGGATGAAACCTCCTTTCAATCTATCTTATCTGACGCCGGACTTCTTCTCGTCTTTTCCATGTCCTCTGTAGGTTCTGGTTGCCACAAACTCTCCCAGTTTATGTCCAACCATATCTTCTGTTACATATACCGGGACATGCTTTCTGCCGTCATGTACGGCAAATGTATGTCCGACGAAGGATGGAAAGATCGTAGAACGGCGGGACCAGGTCTTGATGACCTGTTTTTCGCCGGAAGCATTCATTGCGTCTACTTTTTTCAGTAAGCTTTCATCAGCAAATGGTCCTTTTTTCAATGAACGTGCCATAATTAACCTCCTGTTATTTTAACGCTCTACCGTCTCTTCTTCTTACGATGAGCTTATTGGATTGTTTGTGCTTCTTTCTGGTCTTTAAGCCGAGCGCCGGTTTACCCCACGGTGTGCATGGACCCGGACGTCCGATCGGAGCCCTTCCTTCACCACCGCCGTGCGGATGGTCATTCGGGTTCATAACAGAACCGCGGACTGTTGGGCGGATGCCCATATGGCGCTTGCGTCCTGCTTTTCCAATATTGATCAGGTTATGGTCGCCGTTTCCGATCACGCCGATCGTTGCGCGGCAGCCAATCGGAACCATTCTCATTTCACCGGACGGGAGGCGCAGGGTGGCATACTTTCCTTCTTTCGCCATCAGCTGTGCGCTTACGCCCGCAGAACGAACCAGCTGTCCGCCCTTGCCCGGAAGCATCTCGATATTGTGGACCTGCGTACCAACCGGAATATTCTCCAGCGGCAGGCAGTTGCCGACTCTTACTTCTGCATCCGGCCCGTTCATGACCTTCATGCCGTCGGTCAGACCCGCCGGAGCGAGGATATAAGCCTTCTCGCCGTCTGCATAGCAGATCAGTGCGATGTTGGCGCTTCTGTTCGGATCGTATTCGATGCCGACTACCTTAGCCGGGATCCCGTCCTTGTTTCTCTTAAAATCAATGATTCTGTATTTTCTTCTGTTTCCACCGCCATGATGTCTTACGGTGATCTTTCCCTGATTATTACGTCCGGCGTTCTTCTTCAGAGGAGCAGTCAAAGACTTCTCAGGAGTTTTCTTCGTGATCTCTGAAAAATCGGAACC
The DNA here is from genome assembly GCA_947593655.1 of uncultured Lachnospiraceae bacterium. Lineage (GTDB taxonomy): Bacteria > Bacillota > Clostridia > Lachnospirales > Lachnospiraceae > Roseburia. The sequence goes on from CANQDS010000022.1 coordinate 14,590, forward strand.
GGTCATATGCCTTCTGGAAGGTGTATATGGGTTATAGCTCTTGATTCCCATTGTCGTTCTCCTTTCGATGTTTTCGCTTTACAGTCCTGCAAAAATCTCAATATCCTTGCTGTCTGCAGTAAGCTGTACGATTGCTTTCTTTGTCTTTGCGGTTTTCCCGTAAGTCATTCCGCGCCGCTTGGTCTTTCCCTGGCGGTTCATGGTATTGACTTTGGCAACCTTGACGCCGTCAAACATTTTCTCAACAGCTTCTTTGATCATGGTCTTATTTGCTTCCGGATGAACAAGAAACGTATATTTCTTCTCAGCCATCAGCGCCATGCTCTTCTCTGTTACCAGCGGTTTGAGGATCACATCATAATACTGTATGTTTGCCATTATGCATACACCTCCTCTATCGTTGCGACAGCCGCCTTTGTAACGACTACCGTGTCGTATTTTAAGATATCATACACATTGATCTCATTGGTCTGCGCCGTCTTAACGGTCGGGATGTTCTTCGCAGAAGCGATCACGTTCTCATCCATGTCGTTTAAGACTACCAGAGCCTTCTTAAGATTCAGATTGTTCATTACCTGAACAAATTTCTTTGTCTTGATCTCATCAAATTTCAGATCGTCAAGGACGATGAATTTGCTGTCGGACACCTTTGAAGTCAAAGCGGACTTTAAAGCCGCTCTCTTTTCCTTCCGGTTAAGCTTAAAGGAATAATCCCTTGGCACCGGAGCAAATACAACGCCGCCGCCGGTCCACTGCGGAGCGCGGATGGAGCCCTGTCTTGCATGACCGGTTTCTTTCTGTCTCCACGGTTTTCTTCCGCCGCCGCGGACTTCCGAACGCGTTTTCGCTTTCTGGGTTCCCTGGCGCTTATTTGCAAGCTGCTGAAGCACAGCCATATGAACTAAATGCTCGTTTACGTTTACGCCGAAAATGGAATCGTTCAATTCCATCTGACCGACTTCCTTGCCTTCCATGTTATAAACAGCTACATTAGCCATCGTAAAGTTCCTCCTTTCTTACCTTCGCACTATTTCCCTGTTTTCGTAGTTTCTTTCACGGTAATGAGCGCTTTCTTCGCTCCCGGCACGGAGCCTTTGATCAGAAGCAGGTTGTTCTCTGCATCTACTCTGACGATCTCAAGGTTCTGCGTCGTAACCCTTACGCTTCCCATGTGTCCCGGCATTCCTTTTCCTTTGAAAACGCGGCTCGGGGAAGAACATGCGCCGTTGGAGCCCTGATGGCGGTGGAATTTGGAACCGTGGGTCATAGGTCCTCTGTGCTGGCCGAAACGCTTGATCGCGCCCTGGAAGCCTTTACCTTTGGAAATTGCAGTAACGTCGACTTTATCGCCTTCTGCAAAGATATCCGCTTTGATCTCGTCTGCTAATTTGTACTCGTCTGCATTCTCAAATTTGAATTCGCGTACAAAACGCTTCCCGGAAACTCCGGCTTTTGCAAAATGCCCCATCTCGGCTTTGTTCACGCCATGTCTGTTCCGGATCTCTTTCCTGCCGTTCGCATCTTTGCTGACAACTCTCTCCTTCTTGTCTACAAAGCCGACCTGTACGGCACTGTAACCGTCGTTTTCAACCGTCTTGATCTGGGTAACAACGCATGGTCCCGCGGAAAGTACGGTTACCGGGATCAGCACGCCGTCGTCGCCGAAGATCTGAGTCATTCCGACTTTTGTTGCTAAAATCGCTTTTTTCATTTTCTTACCTCCTGTTTTCTACAGCGGAGCGCTTCCGCGCTCATCCTAGAGCAGCTATATATTCCTATATAAACCATTCAGGGATATTTCTTACTTCTTCTCTTTCATCTTGATGTCAATGTACACACCAGCCGGCATCTCCAGACGGGATAATGCATCTACCGTCTTCTGGGTTGGTGTAATGATGTCGATCAGTCTCTTATGTGTTCTCTGCTCGAACTGTTCGCGGGAATCCTTGTACTTATGGGTTGCCCTTAAGATCGTAACAACTTCCCTTTTCGTCGGAAGAGGTACCGGTCCGCTCACCTGCGCTCCGTTCTTCTTCACAGTCTCGATGATTTTCTTTGCCGATGAATCCACAAGCTTGTGATCATAGGCTTTGAGAGTGATTCTCATTACTTGACTTGCCATAAAAAAAGCCGCCTCCTTTTCGCACTTAAAATTTCAGTACGACAAGCGGTGACTGTACACTTCTCCGTGTGTGTCCTGAGGACTTCCACACGTTGTTTCTACTCTTTGTAGACCGTTGTTTGTACAGTGACTTGTCGTCAGTTTCCTAACTTGACATTCGCTCTGCGGAAAACCTGCCGCAACGGGCAGCAACCTCACGTTTCATCGCTATCATGCCACAGCACTAGCTATTATACATGCCGGAATTGGAAAATGCAAGCATTTTTTTCAAATTCTTTACAAATTGTTTTTTTTCCGTTATGATACAATAAACCTTAAGCTGGATACTATTTATAGAATAGAAAGGATGCAATCAATTCATATGTGGACTGCAGATCACTGGAACGACTATGAAGTTATTGACTGCTCCGGCGGGGAAAAGCTGGAGCGCTGGGGAAAATACCTGCTGATCCGTCCCGATCCGCAGGTCATCTGGGACACCCCGAAAAAGGCGCGCGGATGGGACAAACCGGACGGACACTATCACAGGAGCAGCAAAGGAGGCGGCGAATGGGAATTTTTCGGGCTCCCGCAGGAGTGGAGCATCCATTACCGGCTCCCGGATGCGGCAGAACTCACCTTCCGCTTAAAGCCGTTCAGTTTCAAGCATACCGGGCTTTTCCCTGAGCAGGCGGCCAACTGGGACTGGTTTTCTGAAAAAATAGCCCGTGCCGGGCGCCCCGTTAAAGTTCTAAACCTGTTCGCCTATACCGGAGGCGCTACGCTTGCCGCGGCTTCCGTTGGCGCATCCGTTACCCATGTGGACGCTTCCAAAGGCATGGTAACATGGGCCAAAGAGAATGCGGCCGCTTCCGGACTGAAAGACGCGCCGATCCGCTGGCTGGTTGACGACTGCGTCAAGTTCGCCGAGCGGGAGCTCCGCCGCGGGAACCGCTACGACGCGGTGATCATGGATCCGCCGTCTTACGGGCGCGGCCCCAAAGGCGAGATCTGGAAGATCGAGGACTGCGTTTATCCGCTGATCCGGCTCTGCGCGCAGCTTCTCTGCCCGAAACCGCTGTTCTTTCTGATCAATTCCTACACGACCGGGCTCCAGCCGGCCGTCCTGGCCTATATGCTCGGCACCGCGCTCTCTGGTTTCGACGGCCGGATATCCGCAGAGGAGATCGGGCTTCCGGTTTCCTCGAACGGGCTTGTGCTGCCGTGCGGAGCCAGCGGGCGTTTCGAAGGATGTTAAGCGGACGTTTTAAGGGGCGCTGATGCGCCCCTTGCACGTTAAAAGCATTTTCTGCTTCTTTCCACCATCAAAATTTAAACTTTGCAATCCCGTAAACCGGAATGGTGATCATTCGGCCGGCCTTTCCTCCGTATGTCCCGCCTTTCGCATACAAAACATAATCGGCCTTTTTCTTCTCCAGCGCCTCCGCTGCTGTCCGGCCGCTGTTTTTCCCGGATTTGACCTCAATGGCATAAGTTTGTTCGGAAGCAAGTTCTTTTACATAAAAATCAATTTCCCCGTTTCCGAGAGTCGCAAAAGCAGGTGTTTCCAGCGCAATCTCGCTCGGGTGCGCAATCCGCCGCCTAAGATCCAGATAGACAAAATTTTCATTGAGCAGGCCGGATACTGCTTCTTTCGGGACTCCGGCTTTCTCCAGAAAATATCCTGCAAGACCGACATCCATGAAGTAACACCTTGCCTTTGCTTTAAAATCTAAAATACTGCAGCCGGGAAGTTTTCCGGCAAATCCTATGATCCCGGAGCTGTAAAGCCAGTCAATCGCCCGGTTTACCGATGCCTTTGTGACATTGCTGGAGTAGTCCTTCACCACAATGCTCTGCAGTTCCTCGCTGAAACTGTCCTCTTTAAATCCCTTTTTTTCTTTCGCAAGGATACGGGCGACTCCCAGAAACAGGTTTTCATACGCCGCATCATCCAGAATATCCTCAAAATATCTCCTGCTCTCATTCGTGAAAAGCCGGATGATCTTAATCAGTTCCGCCCGGCATTCCTGCATGGACGCTTTTTCCAGATAGCGCAGAACAACACCCGGATATCCGCCGATTGCACAGTAATCATAGTATAATTCCTGCAGTTTCTGATAAGTTCCGGCATCGCTTCCGCCATACAGATCCATCTGCTCGTACAGACCGCTGTAGCCAAGAGCATCCAGAAATTCCTCAAAATCCAGCGTACAGATTTCAAGAGCATCCAGATCTCCGGACGAATACTTAAATTCCGGTTTCAGTATCCGTCCGAGATAGCTTCCGGTTATGATGAAATCGCATTTCAGTGTGCGAGTAAATTCCCGGATACGGTTATAAATATCCGCCGACTCCTGGATCTCATCGAGGATTATGATCGTATCATCAGAATCTTCGAAATCAGGCTGGTATCTCTTGATCAGTTCCTGCATCGGATTCGGGAATCTTTTCCCGGCCTTCATTTCCTGCCACAATTCCCGGTACTGTTCCAAAAATAACTCCCCGGAAAGTTCCAGCAGATTAATGTATATTTTTTTCCGGTACTGTTCATCGGCGAACCGGTTCACAAGATACGTTTTGCCGACCTGTCTGGCCCCGGATACTTCCAGCGTAGAATGTCCCGGTCGTTTTTTCCATTCGGCCATCCTCAAATATGCTTTCCGCTTCAGATACATCACAAATCCGCTCCTTTCCCGGCTCTCTGAAATGCAAGTATAACACAAACAGCCGCTTTTGGCTACTTTCTACTCACTCCGCAGCGCCGCCACCGGATCTTTCTTCGCCGCCTTTCTGGCCGGGATCAGCCCGCCGATAAACGTCAAAAGCACGCTTAAGGCAATCAGTATCAGCGCATCCTGCACCGGAAGGCTTGCGGAAATATCATTCGTTCCGGATGCAAAATGGATCACCGCATTGACCGGAAGCAGAAACAGCGCTGTAATCAGCACGCCTAAAAGCCCGGCGCACATCCCGATGATCACGGTTTCCGCATTAAACACCTGGGAAATATTCCGCTTCGACGCGCCTAACGCCCGCAGGATCCCGATCTCCTTCGTCCGTTCCAGAACGGAAATATAAGTAATGATACCGATCATCAGGGACGATACGATCAGCGATACCGCCACAAATGCGATCAGCACATAAGAGATCACATCCACAATCGCCGTTGCCGCAGACACTAAAAGCTCGACAAAATCCGTATAAACCACCCGGCTCTCCTCCGGCACCGAATCATTGTAATCCTCAATATATCCCGCAACCGCTTCCTTATCGTTAAAACTGTCCATGTAAATACGGATCGAAGACGGTTCTTCCGGATCCGAATAACCAAAGCTGTTTAGCAGCATCTTACGGCTTTCTTCATCCAGTTCCATTCCGGTCAGCACATTTTTCTCTTTCTCGGAAAGCTGCGCCTGTACCACCCGGCTTTCCTTTGCATAGGAGATCAGATAATCGTTGAGCCCGGAAATATAACCGATCGTTCCGTTCAGCGTCTGTTCGTCCGCATCCTCCTTCGGACGGATGATCCCCGCCACCCGCAGTTTGAACGCTTCCGGGATCAGCTTCTGCACATCCGCCGAATTCTCATCTGTTCTGGAAAACAGCCCGTTGTCCTCTTCCGTATAGAGATCACATTCCGGAATCAGGTAAAAAGTCCGGCTGCAGAGCTCCTCATAACTCCAGTCATACGTTTCCGCCCTAAACGCCGCATCCTTCTGGGCCGCATTGATCAGGGCCGGATAATCTTTGGACGGAAGCAGCCCGAGTGCATACAGATTCTGCAGCGGGATCTCGTTCTTCCTGTCAAGGATCAGCACCACTTCCCCGGCGTCTTTCGGCCAATCGCCGTATGCGAGTTCATAATTCTTGGTGATTCCGGTACTGATCGATGCCTCGCCGTTCCCCGGAATCAGTTCCGTAAACAGGTTTCCGATCTCCATTCCGCTCCCCATCTCCATAGAGATCCCGGCATCTTCCGCCGCCTGTCCCATAGATAATTCCTGAGAAGTTCCCGGAATCCCGAGCCCGCTTCCGTCCAGATTGACCAGCTGCCCGTCCGGATCATACGCATAAGCGTGAAACGGCGTAGGATAGGAGTACACGATTCCGGTCTCGCCGAGATGCTCCCGGATCGGATTGTCCTCTTCCATCAGCCATTTCCGGAAATCCTTCAGGTTATTCTCCCGGATGCTCCCGTTGATCTGGCTGAGCACCTCCAAAGATTCCCCGCTGGAATAGATCCGGTTCGGATCGTGCTCTTTCTCCTCCTGCTCATAAAACGCGCCCGCAACCATGCCGTTCATATCGACCGTCTGCGCCTCGATCTCGATCGGATAGGAGGACATGGTATCCTTCTGCAGGTTTGTCATGTAGCTGTTGACGCCTGTCGAAAGCGCGAGGATCAAAGCGATCCCGATAATGCCGATGGAACCGGCAAACGAGGTCAGGATCGTTCTGCCTTTTTTCGTCCTGAGATTCTGGAAACTGAGCGCCAGCGATGTTGCAAACGACATGGACGTCCGACCCGGCTTCTTCCCTTCCGGAATCGGAAACGCCGCGGTTTCCTCTGCTGCCGCCGGCTCATACGGATTGCTGTCGCCGACGACCTGCCCGTCGTGCAGACGGATGATCCGGGTGGAATACGCCTCCGCCAGTTCCGCATTGTGCGTCACCATGATCACCAGACGTTCTTTTGCCACTTCTTTCAGCAGTTCCATGACCTGTTCGCTGGTATGGGAATCCAGCGCGCCGGTCGGCTCGTCCGCAAGCAGGATCGCCGGATCGTTGACCAGCGCCCGCGCAATCGCGACGCGCTGCATCTGCCCGCCGGACAGCTGATTCGGCCTCTTGCGGAGATGATCTCCCAGCCCGACTTCCCGCAGGGCGTTCTCCGCTCGCTTCCGGCGCTCCTTTTTCGATATTCCCGATATGGAAAGCGCCAGTTCCACATTGGCCAGAACCGTCTGGTGTCCGATGAGATGGTATCCCTGAAAAACAAAACCGATCGAATGGTTCCGGTAATAATCCCAATCCCGATCCTTATACATCCGGGTCGTCCGGCCGTCGATCAGAAGTTCTCCGCCGTCGCAGCGGTCCAGTCCTCCGATAATGTTCAAAAGAGTCGTTTTCCCGGAACCGCTCGGCCCTAAAATGGACACAAATTCATTTTTTCGAAAATTTAAGGAGATCTGATTCAGCGCCATCTGAACCAGACCTCCCGTACAGTATCTTTTTGTCACTGTTTTCAGCTGTAACATAAATAGTTCCTCCTCTTCCTTGCTGGGAACAGTATAACAGCCTTTTCTTAAATTAATCTTAACACCCGCTTATCTTTCATTAAAGCTTTCCGGAAAACTTTTTACAGCATTTTTTTCTTGCGGAGCACAAACAGCGTCACGATGCAGACCAGAAGCGTCAGGATACAAATAATGAAAAATCCGAACGGTGCCCCCGCAAACGGCATCCAGCGCTCGTCCACATTCATTCCGTACAGTCCGGAAATAACGGTCGGGATCGCCATGACAAGCGTAATGGACGTCAGATATTTCATGACGTTGTTCAGCCGGTTATCAATCACGGAAGACATCAGTTCCCGTGTACCGTTGATAATATCGCGGTAGATCATGGTCATCTCGATCGCCTGCTTATTTTCGACGATCACATCGCCCAGCAGTTCCTTATCCTCCGGATACTGTTCCAGCCGCTTATAGCGCGTCAGGCGGTCCAATACCACGCCGTTTGCCCGAAGGGAAGTCGCAAAATAAACCAGTGTCGATTCCAGTTCATGCAGGGCGATCAGATCCTCTTCCTGCGTATCATTCGCAACCCGCTCTTCAATTTCCGTGCGCCGCTTATCGATAATGCGCAGATTGCTCTGGTAGAGCACCGAAATCCGGTACAGGATCTGGTAAACAAAACGCAGTTTTTTCTTCGTGCTGAATTCCTTCACGCGGTTATTCATAAACGCCTGCAGCACCGGCGTATCCTCGGTGCATACCGTCACGATCTCATCGGCCGTCAGGATAATGCCCAGCGGGATTGTCGTGTAGGTTTCCTTTTCATGCCGGATCTCAATGCTCGGAATATCCACGAGGATCAGCGTATACCCGTCCTGCAGCTCGATACGGGAGCTTTCCTCCTCATCCAGAGCCGCCAGCACGTCTTCGATATCGATATTCAGTTCTTCCGCGACCAGCTGGCCTTCCGCAACGCTGGGATTGACCATCTGGATCCATACGCCGTTTGATATGTTTTTTTCCTCATGGATCTGCTTGTCATCCGTTCTGTAATACTTAACCATATGGCATCTCCTCTATAAACGGTTTAAAGCACGCCCTGCAGCTGCCCCACCAGATATTGGTTCCGGATCATGGACAGATTGTTGATCACAAGAACGTCCTTCGCCCCTTTTTCTTTCGCAAAAGCAGCGACGTTTCCCGTCCAGTAACGGTAGTCGATGACATAGACCGTCTGGTAATGGTCGATCAGAAACGGCACGAATGCATTCCCGAACGATTCTTTTACCACAACGCAGCTGCTCCCGTCCGCCAGATCTGAATTTGTGATCACGGTCAGCGGATTGTCCCCTGCGATAAACGTACTGTATTTCAGGCTCGCACTATAATCTGTCACATCGTTGATGACCGGCCAGTCATACTCGTTCCCGCTTGTTTCCGTCACATGCATGGACGCATTGCAGTTCGGCTGGTAAGCGTGGATCGTATCCGGATTCGCGCCCAGTTCCGCATCGTTATCGGTATCCTTATAAAACGAACCCAGAAAGCCCGGATAATCCACCGTCGCGTAAGAATTGATCTCTTCCGCCTGGATTCCTTTCACCTTGCAGTAATCCTGATACGCATAATACGCACCAAGCGGCGTCCAGTGGTGGTCGGTGCGGTAATAAATATATTCCGTCCGGTGCGCCATCAGGGAATTGTAAATATCCACCTTTTTGACATCGCCGCTTAACATTCCGAAAACGGAATCCATCGCCGCCCGCTGATCAGAAGAACTGATCTCATCCCTGCGGTTATCCGGGAATGTGATCCCGCTGCTCAGCGGGATAATGATATTATACACCTCCGCAGAACCTTTCAGTTCCGCGGCAAGCTGATTGACCGAGTCCGCATAAACGCTCCCCGTCTCTTCCCGATAGGTAAACAGTTCATACGCCGTATCCCCGATCGCAACGACTGCGCCGTAATCTTTGATCTGCCCGTCAAAACGGATCTCCTGAAAAGTTTCTGCTTCCGGCACGTTCCCCTCCGGTTCCGCTTCCTCCGTTCCGGCATTTTCTGTTCCCGCATCTTCCGTTTCCGCATCCTGCTCGGAAACTTCTTCCCCGCTCTGGGATGCAGGCTCCTTCTTATTCTTCCCGTCCTTTTTGCCGCAGCCCGCCGCCAGCATCAAAACCAAGATAAACGCCAGCAGACAGGAAAACCGTGCAAAGCTTTTCCTCTTCATCCTCAGTTCCTCCCCGGTTATGGATTCGATAATTGATACAGGTTCTTATCGGAAATAAAATTGGAAATATTGTAAAGCACCAGCACATCCGTGATCGAATGTTCTTTCCGGTATTCCGCCAGATCCCCCTTGTAATAACGGAGATCGATCATATAGATATTATCATATTCCTCCGCGATCAGGGGAACAAACGCATTGGCAAACGAATCCTTGATCAGCAGCAGATTCCCTTTCCCTCCGCCGGAAGATTCCTGACAGATCTGTACTTCGCCGTAATTTCCGCCGAAAAAGTACGCATACTTATCCTTTTCCTGAAGCTTCTGCGGCTGGTAGAAACCGCTAAGCTCCGTTCCGTCCGCCGTCACGCGAAATACTGCTGCGCTACCCTTCCTATCCAATGTCCAGATCCGGTCATAGGCCGAATCATAATCCAGGATCTTCGAGTAGAGGCTGCCCCGGAACGAGTCTGTCACTACTGTCTTTTCATAGGCATCCTCTCCCAGAAACTCATGCCCGGTCGCCCTGCACCACTCCTCATACGCCAGAAACGCCCCGTCCGTCGTCCAGTGGTGGTCGGTGCGGTAATAGATCTCACGGTTCGTATGCGCCTTTAGGATATCCCGCACGTCAATGAAATTGCAGTCATCCACCGCTTCCTTCACCTGCGAAATGCAACCCTCCTGGTCAAACAGAATCGCATGATCCGGAAGCTCTTCCTTTAAGACCAGCCCCGACGTCGGCACCAGAAGGAACGAAAGCCGGGTGGGATCCATGTCCCCGGAACAACTCTCAAAAAAATCCTTTACCGCCTGCGTATTGCGCGCAAAAAGCCTCTCATCCACATCTTCCGGCAGGATCTTCTCGAAATCATATCCGTTCTTCCCTACATACGCCCCGCCGATATCCGTATCGCGGCAGGCTTTCTGGACCGCCGTCTTGATCGTGATCCACTGGTCGCGCAGCAGCATCTGGTCATTCAGATAGGATTCCAGTTTCTCCTGAAATTTTCCGCTCATAAAATTGTCGATTGAAAACTTCGGTTTTTCCGCAAGGTAACGGTTTTCGTTCTCGGAAAACTCCCGGTCTTCGGCCAGCCACCCGCCGACCGAAAGAAAACCGATCACCAGAAGAAAGGCCAAAGCCGGGATCAGCTTTGTTTTTTTCAAAAATCACACCTCTAAAAACGAAAATATAAAAACGGATTGTAACTGTCCCCCGCCAGAAACGCAAAAGAAACAACCAGCAACACGATCATCACAACACTCTTTGCCAGATCCGCCGCCGCAGATTCCCGCAGTCCTTTTCCAAACGGGATCCGGGCGAAAAGCGGCCGAAGATCGATCGAACACAGCACCAGAACCGCAAATAAAACGGCGTTGCAGGAAAGATAATACCAGAAATTCCCATCGATCAGCGGCGCTCCCACGCCGAACATCGTCTTCAGATACGCCGCCATTTCCCCGAAGTCCGTCTGCGCAAACAGCATCCAGCCCAAAACCACCAGAAACATCGTATAAATATGCCCGAATACCGGATGGGCGCGGCGCCCGCGGCTGCCGAAAACGAGTTTCTCCAGGATCAGAAGGATCCCGTAATACAGTCCCCACAGGACAAAATTCCAGCTTGCGCCATGCCAGAGCCCGGTCAGCATCCAGACCGCCAGAAGATTGAAGATCTGGCGTTTCGCTCCTTTCCGGTTCCCGCCGAGCGGGATATAAACATATTCCCGGAACCACGATCCCAGCGAAATATGCCATCTGCGCCAGAATTCCGTAATGCTTTTGGACATATACGGGAAATGAAAGTTCTCCAGAAAATGAAAACCGAACATCCGCCCCAGACCGATCGCCATATCCGAGTAGCCGGAAAAATCGAAATAGATCTGGAACGTATACGCGGCCGCTCCCAGCCACGCCGAAGCCGTTGAAATCTGACTGCTCTGGGAAATTGCCGTCCACAGGCTCCCGATCTGGTTCGCAAGAATCACTTTTTTCGCAAGACCTACGGAAAACCGGAAAGCGCCTTCCCCAAAATCCGTAAGCGAACCGCGCCGCCCGGACAGTTCATCCGCGATCGTTTTATACTGCACGATCGGCCCCGCGATCAGCTGCGGGAACAGCACCACATAAGTTGCAAAATTCAATATATTTTTCTGTGCCGGAACGACGCCCCGGTAAACATCGATCGTATAGGACATCGTCTGGAAGGTATAAAAGGAAATTCCGATCGGCAGCGCAATATACAGAAGCGACAAACCGGCTCCCGTCAGCGAATTCACTGTCCCGATCAGAAAATCCGTGTATTTGAAAAATCCCAGAATGCCGAGATTTCCGCATACATCGATCACTAAAAAAAGTTTTGCCTTTCCTGCAGCGCCTTTCTTCTTAAAATGCGCGATCAGCCTTCCGTTCGTGTAATCAAACACCGTCGAAAACAGCATGATCAGGACATAAACCGGTTCGCCCCATGCATAGAACAAAAGACTTGCCAAAAGCAGCACCAGATTGCGCAGCTTCGCCGGACAGATGTAATAAAGAAGCAGCACCAACGGCAGAAAAGCAAACAAAAATACAAAACTGCTGAATACCATCCTATTTCCCCAAAATCCCCGGCAATGCCTGTTACTTTAATGCTTTTTCAATAATCTCTTCCGCTTTCTCCGGATCATCGGAAACGCAGAGGACGACATAACTGCCTTCCTGCTCCAAAACCGCATCATCGATACGCGCCGCCGCTTCCGGGATATAATCCTCAAAAGAGCTCTCCTGATCGTTTAAGAACGCCTCAATCCCCGCTTCCAGCACCTTTGCGGAATTCTCATCCACTGCCTCGAAAACTCCGGCTTCCTCGCCGGTCGTTCCGTTGGCGCCCATATACATAACGGCCTTAGTTCCGTCCGGCATATCGATATAATAACGGATCTCCTCCTCATCCATGATCGCCAGTTCATCCTCATAACTGATATCATGAACCAGTGATTCCGCCAGCGCCTGTATATCGACTTCTTTTGCCCCCCCGCCGCAAGCGGTCAGAAGCGAAACTGCAGCCAGCGCAAGAAACGCCTCGGCCATCTTCTTTTTCATGCTCGCTGTTTCTCCTTTCATCAATCCTTCAATCCTTCATATTTCCGGCTCTGCGCACGGATCAGTTCTGCATCTTCGAAATAATTGATCCGCATGGCGCGTTTCACCTCGGCCATCGTCTTAGCCGCCTCTTCCCGCGCGGTCTCGCTGCCTTTCCGCAGGATCTCATATACCGCAGGAATATCCTTCTCGTATTCCGCCCTTCTGGCACGGATCGGCGCAAGTTCCTCCTGAAGCACCTGATTTAAAAACTTCTTGATCTTGACATCGCCGAGCCCGCCGCGCTGATAGTGCTCTTTCAGTTCATCCAGATTCCTGTATTCCGGAAGGTACTCTTCAAAATGCTCCGGCCTGCTGAACGCATCCAGATAGGTAAATACGCAGTTCCCTTCAATATGCCCCGGATCCGAGATCTGAAGATGCTGCGGATCCGTATACATGCTCATGATCTTCTTCTTCACGTCCGCTTCCGTATCCGCGAGATAAATGCAGTTGCCGAGCGATTTGCTCATCTTCTGTCTGCCGTCCGTTCCCGGAAGCCGCAGACACGCCTCGCTCTCCGGCAGAAACGCTTCCGGCTCCACCAGCGTCTCCCCGTAAACGGAGTTAAACTTCCGGACGATCTCCCTCGCCTGTTCGATCATCGGAAGCTGATCCTCGCCGACCGGCACCGTCGTCGCCTTAAACGCGGTAATATCCGCCGCCTGGCTGATCGGATAGGTGAAAAATCCGACCGGGATGCTGGCCTCGAAATTCCTCTGCTGGATCTCGTTCTTGACCGTAGGATTCCTCTGCAGACGGGAAACCGTTACCAGATTGGAATAGAAAAAAGTCAGTTCGGTCAGTTCCGGGATCATGGACTGGATCAGCAGGTTGGATTTCTCCGGATTCAGCCCGCAGGACAGATAATCCAGCGCTACCTCAATGATATTCTGCCGGATCTTCTCCGGGTTCTCAAAATTGTCCGTCAGCGCCTGCGCATCCGCGATCATAATAAAAATTTTCGAAAATTCACCGGATTCCTGAAGTTCCACCCTCCGCCGCAGAGAACCGACATAATGCCCTACATGCAGTCTTCCGGTCGGGCGGTCACCGGTTAATATAATCTTATCCATTGTTACGCCTCCTATGCCTTTGATTCTAGTAAATAGTCGATTTGATGTCAACCGTTTTTCTTCCGCAGACGCCTTAAATCCACGCGATCTTCGCTCTCCACTCTTCGATCAGCCTCTCTAAGGAAAAAGCGGCATTCGCCGGACTTGTCGACGGCAGTTTCACCGCCTCCCGCCGCGTCTTGGGAAAAATATATTTCTGATAAAGTTCGTGCGCTTTTGCCCCGTTCGTATAGATCTCCCGGATCTGCGCCTTCTTTAAGATTTGCGAAAGATCGTTCGGCGTGACGTTTCGGATGCTCGCATCCGACGAACCGGTGATCTCACAGGACGCGATCACATCCCAGAGCGCAACGCCGTGAGAGAGCAGCATCTCCTTTTTCTCTTCTATGCTTTCCGGCACGGGACATCCCAGCACCGCCGAAAGCACTTTCCAGAACCGGTTCTGTTTATGTCCGTAAAAGAACTGCTGCTCCCTCGATTTCACGGAAGGGAATGTCCCCAGAATTAAAATTTTAGAACCGGCGTCATACACCGGCGGAATCGTGTGTCCGATCATGGTTTTTCTCCTTTTTCCCTGATACAGATCTTTCATTATATTATCTGACTTTTCTTTTTCCGTCAATCATGCCGGTTCTATTTCCAATCTGTTACAGAGTTTTTGCGATTCATTTGCGATTCATTTAAATGTTTTATTTTCACTTGATTATTGACAAAATATCGTGTAATATAGTGCAAAAAAATAAAGTTAAAACAAGGGGAGAATAATTATGAGAGGGAAACGACGAATTGCTTTTGTACTTGCCCTGCTTCTAACAGCATCGGCACTCATTACGATTCCAAGGCTGCATTCCGCGCAGCCCATCCACGCAGCAACGAACACGGGCGGCTATTTTTACCGGCAGCTGAATTCCGATGATGCGCGGGCTTTTTACCACGCTATGGAGAATATGTATCAGCAGGGCATTTTTAAGACCGGAACCGGTTCTTATGAACTGACCGGCAGCGCAAACCTGCTCAGCCAGGATACTGTGAAAAGCTATATGGACGGGCTTGATCCCAAGAAAGACCTGCTTGCCGTATACGGCGCTGCCAGAGACGCATTTTACATGGATCATCCGGATATCTTTTATGTGGATTTCTCGAATCTGACCGTCCGGGCAACTTCCGGGAAAGACGGCTACCATGTCTATCTGGGCGCGGGCCGGACAGAGAACTACTATACGCAAGGCTTTTCCAGCGAGAGCCAGGTGGACGCTGCCATCGCGGAATTTGATGCGGTTGTCAAACAGGTGATAGCAGGGGCGGAATCCGCCGAAGCCGTTCAGCAGGAAGAGGGCGTTTACCGCACCAAGGAACAGGTTAAGTATGTACATGACTATATCACCAATCATACTTCCTACCGTCTGGAAAACAAATGCGCTCCGGAGAACGTGGGCTTTATCCGCACGGCTTACGGCGCGCTGGTCAAGCATGAAGGCGTATGCGAGTCCTATACCCGCGCCATGAAAACCATTCTCGACCACATGAATATCCCGTGCATTATGGTTCAGGGCGTATACCAGCACTCCGAAGATGTTTTCGAACTGCATATCTGGGATTATGTGCAGCTTGACGGGAAATGGTATGCCGTAGATGCGACTATGGACGATCCGATCAACAGCAAAGCAGCTTCTTCGACCGGAGTCGACGGCTATGAAACAACGGAATATCTGCTTGCCGGCAAAACAAAAATGAACGAACACCATATGCCGAGCAGCATTTTATCGGAAGCGAAATATGAATTTTCTTATCCGGAACTGTCCATTGATGACTTCGGCGTCGATGTAACCGAATACGACGACGGACTGGTCGTTAAATACAAACGAGAAGGCATCAGCGATGAAAATATCCCTGCGGGCGAATACTGGATCAGCTATCAGGGAAAAGGATATGCCGCTGCCGCAAAGGACGGGCATTACATGCTCTGCCGTTTTTATACGGCAAAGGATCGGGCATCCGATGATCCGAATGACTGGACCGCAGGCGATTGGGCCTATATTACTCCGGAGCTTTATCCGGCAATGGAAGACACGGATGACTGTCTGCATCTTTCCTTCCCGCAGATCGACACCAAGTACATAGAGTTCGGTGTTACCGACATTGATCCGGGAAATTATATGGAGACTTTAGAATTCTATTACAATGGCAGCGTATCCCATATTGAATCTGCCACCGGGCAGCTGTATAATCCGTCCGGGCAGTACTACGCTCCTCCGTATATCAAAACGCAGTCTCCGCGCGGAACGGGAGCTTTGACTGCCGGACAGCAGTACCATGTAACTGTGACCTATACCTATCCGCTGGAAAAAGTAAGCGCAGATACAACGCCGGGCATTACCATGACCTGCAGAAGCGCGGGCAACATCGGAACTACTACCGGCGAGAAATACAGCACACTGGAGAACTTCAAGTGGGATGACGACGCTACCGTAGAATTTGACTTTAAGCCGAGCGATATGTGGGCGGATAACAATGTCTATTATGAATTTAAGCTGACGGGACTTGTCGGCAAAGAAAGCGGAAAAGAGCCGAACTCGATCATTTACGGCGTCAAGATCCCATGCTGCGCGATCTGCTACCGCTCTCAGGGTATCGACTGGAACGTATTCGGCAAACCAACCCTGCTGGACAATACCGATATGTCCATGAACGGCTGGAAAACCGCCGATGGCACTTCGGTGGAAGATCTGGAAGCGTTAAAAGACCGCATGGTTCTGGTTGCGTCCACTCCTACCCAGGAGCAGACCGATACCATGAATGACATGATCGAAGAGGAATTAAGCAGCGACTCGCACACCGGAAAAGTGTTAAAGAGCGAGACTTACAACATCAACCTTACCGTCTGCAAGGCGCAGATCGTACAGACCGGCCAAAGCGTGCGGATCTCCCTCGGTTTTCCGGAAGGATACGGGCCGGACGATGAAGGCGTTACCTTTAAGGCGTATCACTTTACCCGCGACGATAACGGCACCATTGTCAGCGTAGAGGAGATTCCGTGTACGATCACCCGGTACGGACTGGTCGTTATCTGTAATTCCTTTAGTCCTTATGCAGTCGTAGCGGTAGAGGACGACGGAACGAATGCGGCAAAAGATAAGAGCGTTATCATTACGAATACACCGGGCGGAAGCATTACCGATACCAACGGAAAAGCGATCGATGCGAATATGTTCACGCTTTCCAAAGAAAACAGCAGCCGCACCTTCAAAGTGACCGCAGAGGAAGGATATGACATCGATACGATCGTATTCAACAAACAGGCGTATCCGGTCATCAGCGGCACAAAGGAACAGACAATTACGATCGATTACGATGATTTAAAGGACGAAACCGCCGGCTTTCTGGATGTTAAATTCGTTGCGGAATCCGTTCAGCAGCAGGAAGTGCAGAAAGGGGAAACCGCAATAGAGCCGATCGTACAGCCAGCCGCTGAAGATTATACCCCATTTGCTCCGGTTGCACCGATCGAAGCTTCGATCCAGCCGCTCATCGGCAGTTCCTTAACACTGAAACCAATCGAAGCCAAAAACGGAGAAACCTATCAGTGGTACAAAGATGATGAGAAACTGGACGGAAAAACCGACACCAGCCTTACTTTTGAAAGCATCACAAAGGAAGATTACGGAACCTATACCCTTTGCCGTGAATCAGCAGCAGCCCGCAGCGTATCCGGAAATGTAGTTGCAACTTATATATTATCACCGGACGGGCAGTCAATCGGCGGTGGACAAGGCAGTGGTTCCGGCAGCTCTGGCAGCAGCGATGACCAGCAGGGCAGCGGTTCCGGCGATGGCCAGCAGAATAGCGGTTCCGGTAACAATGACCAGCAGAATGGCGGCTCTGGCAGCGATGGCCAGCAGAATGGCGGTTCCGGTAACAATGACCAGCAGAAT
>CANQDS010000023.1 GCA_947593655.1 uncultured Lachnospiraceae bacterium
TTGCAAGCACCTGTCGGAAGATGCGGTACATTTTCTGGATTACATCCGGACAGGAACCGCAGAGGATGATTTTACAAGGACGATTGACAATGCCGTGCTGAAGGCACGGAACCATCAGGAATGGAAGGTGGAATATATGAACTGGTGCGCATATGAGATGGATCACAGGATTGAAAAACGACATGCCAGGGAAGAAGGTCGAGAAGAAGGCCGAGCAGAAGGACGGGAAGAAGAACGGGAACTGACTCGGCGACTGTTACAAGAAAATCGCTTGGATGATCTTAAACATGCCAGCAACGATGACGATTTCCGGGCACGCCTGATGGCGGAATTATTTCCGGAGGAGAATCTTTCTGAAAATTGAATTTTTTAATCCCATACATTCTTCTTTTCTAAGAAAATCATAAAAACAAATATCAAGAATAAATATGTACTATTTTTTTCTATAAAAGAACCGCTAAAAGCGGCAAACAGGCGAAAAAGCTTGAAAACATCGTAAAAATGCGGCAAAAACAGCCTGTCTCAAAAAGTATACTTTTTGAGACAGGCTGTTGCTATTCCTATCTTTCATACATTTGAATACTATATCGTCGTTTCTTTTCCATAACTTTAGCATTTTTGCACAAAAAAATCAATAAGTTTTTCCAATCTTTTCGTGTCGCAAAAAGTATACTTTTTGATATACATTTTGAAGCGAATATAAACCGATGCGAGGGTTTATAGATACCGTAACAAGGAGGACGAAAAATGGCGCAGAAGTCACGGACAGGAAAAGGTGCCAATCTTGGGAAAGGAGGGATAATCGTTCTAACCGTAAGCGGTGTAGTGATTGCGGCTCTGGTTGGTATCGTGATCTATCTGGTCCTGGCGGGGCGCGGCAGCGGCGGAGAGGAAACATCCCAGAAAAGGGATGTTGTCGTGAACGAACAGAATGCAGAGGATGTTGCGGCCGATCTGGTCGGCGAAGAACGCACGCCGGTCGGTTACTATCAGGTAACAATGAATTCCACGTGGAATTTTGCCAGCGGGAATGCAGTATCGGACAATGCATATGTGGAAAATGCGACAAGCAATACCAATGCGGTATATTTTGACGTCGTCCGGAATGATACGGGAGAGACAGTGTACGGTTCGCCGGTGATACCGGTTGGGGCGTATCTGGATCAGATCCGGCTGGATGAGAAACTGGATGCAGGAACTTATGACTGCACCCTGACGTACCATCTGATCGATGATGACCAGAAAACGCTCAGCACCGTAAACATGGCTCTTACAATTGTGATCGCAAAATAGCAAGGAATGCAGATTATTTTTCAAGGAGGACAAAATTATGAATTACAAGAAAGTGTTAGCAGGAATGATGGCGGCTACGATGGTGATCGGAAGCGTAACTGTATTTGCATCAGAGAGTAAACAGGAAGGAAATGCAGGCGGAACCGGAACGTTTGAAGGTACGGTGGATACGGATGTATTTTCCGTAACGGTTCCGACAGGCGCAGATAATGCGTTTGACTTTATTCTGGATCCGGAAGGATTGATCGCGGCTACGGATGCGGCGCATTATGCGGATGCAACATTTGAAGAAGGCCAGACATTATTCTTTAAAAATGACGGCGATTCAACGTCTTACAGCAGCAAGAGCGATATGCTGGACATTATCAACAAGAGCTCTGTTCCGGTAGATGTCAGCATTAAGGCTACCGTTACTGATACAACCGATATCAAACTCTCGGATGATAAGACGTTTAAGGGCGATACCGATACCAGCATCTATCTTGCGGTTACGGACGGCACAAGCGATACCGTTATCAAATCAGATGGCGGTGCAGAGGTCAAGACTGTGATCGGAGCAGCGGCGGAAGGCTCTTATGAGTACAAATATGAGGGTGGTGCTTATAAATATGAGCTGAAAGCAGATCTCGCAAGTGATGATGAGAACGAAGCGTTCCAGAGATACAGCTTCGGCGTAGTAGGAACGGCAAATGCAGCGGGCGACTGGTCGGAAATTTCCGAATCTCCGAAGATCAGCGTTACTTTTGAAGTAACTCCGGGCAAGAGCTATGTATCCAGCAATACGGTCAGCGTTGGGAGCGAGACAGTTACCTTAAGCCTTCCGGAAAGCGTTACGGTTAAGAGCGCGGTTCTGACCAAGGTAGACGGAAGCGTAGCAACACTGAAACTCGGCGATACCTACACCGTTTCCGGTACAACGCTCGGGATCAAAGCGACTGTAGTCAGCGCAAATAAGGGCGGAACGATCAAAATAACCTATTCCGACGAACATGTTGACACGATCAAAATTAATTAGTGATCTGGCAGGCTAACCGTCAGGTACCGGCAGAAAGCCGGTGATGCAGGAGGCTGTCGCAAAATATCAGTGCGGCAGTCTCTTTTGCTATCAGACAAGAATAAGTGATTACGGGATGGAAACAGTATGATAAAAGTTTCAATCATTATGCCGTCGCTGAATGTCGGCAGCTATATCGATGAAGCGGTAAACAGTGTCAGAAACCAGTCTTTAAAAGAAATCGAGATCATCTGCATTGATGCCGGTTCTTCGGACGGAACCTGGGAGAAACTGCAGGCGCATTCGAAAGCGGATGCGAGGATCACTTTGATCAAATCCCCGCGGAAAAGCTATGGCTATCAGGTGAATCTGGGAATTTCCATGGCGAGGGGACGTTATCTTGCGATTTTGGAAACAGACGATCACGCAGACAAAAACATGTACGAAACTTTATACTGCGCGGCCCGGACGGCGGACTGCGATTACGCCAAAGCGGATTACTTTGCTTTTTGGACGCAAAACAACGGAGAGCGCGTTTTTTTAAAACGGAGAAATCTGGAAGATGAGAGATTGTACGGGAAAGTGCTGTATCCGGCGGAATATCCTGTGCTGGGACAGAATGACTGGTATTTATGGACAGGAATTTATAAAAGGGAATTTTTAATACGGAATCAGATCCGCATGTCAGAGACGCCGGGCGCTGCATTTCAGGATATCGGCTTTTTAATTGAAACGCAGCAGGCGGCGGAAAAAGCGGTTTATATAGATCAGGCATTGTACCGCTACTGTCTGGACAGGGAAGACGCTTCTTCCAATCAGGGAAAGGGGCTGATCTATTCCTATCAGGAGTTTGCGACAAAAATAGGAGAAAAACGAACGGAAAAAGGAAAGCAGGAGCTTTTCTTTGCAAGGATGGCAAAATCATTTGTCTGCTGCGCATCGGAACTGAAAGAGGAACCGCAGGGGGAACTGCAGGATTATTTTGAATGGTTCCGGACGATGCTCGGATATGCGGCGGTCGACCATAAGATCGCTTTGGATTTTCTGGCGGATTGGATATGGAACCAGACGAAAGGACTGATCGCGGAGGGGTACGCATTTTTAGGAAAAAAACGGGAGCAGCGGAACCGTTTTTTAAATACGGTCAGAACAGAAGAAAACAGGATCCCCGTCGTGATCTTTGGGTGCGGGAATATCGGATATGAAGCGTACCGGTGGGCGCAGAAAGAAGCGCTTTTTGTGATCGGTTTTATGGATAATGACAGGGCGCTGCAGGGAAGCAGATTAAACGGGATTCCGGTTTTTCCGCCGCAGGAGGTGTCGCAGCTTCCCGCAGATACGCACTATATGATTGCAAATGAAAAAAGCGCCGGACAGATACAGGCGCAGCTTTGTGCGTTCGGGGTATCCGAAGAAAGAATTTATCAATACAGGTGAGCTTATGAAATACGTGATTTTTGGCGCAGGGGAAAGCGGAAAACGGGCGCTTCATTTTCTGGGATACTGGCGGACGGAATGTTTTATCACGACGCAGAAAGCGGGCGGCTGCGTGGACGGCAAAGAAGTCCGGAGTTATTCGGATCTGCTTGCGGAAATGAAAAAAGGCAGTCTGATCGTCGTGATCGCCTCGGATAAATACCGCCTGGAAATGCTTGCGCAGATCAAAAAGGATGAAATTCCGCGGTTTCTCGTTTTCCGGGACAGGGATCTTTTGGATATCCGGGAAAGTTATGCGCATTATCAGCTTCATATGCGGGATGAGTGGAAAAGCAATGCAGAGATTTTGACACGCAGCCGGATCGAGGACGAGCAGAAGATCGGTATTCTGGGGAACGGGTACTATCTTCCGTACCTGATCGCGGAACTGGCTTTTCTGGTGGGGATCGAACGCATCACCGGTTATGTGGAAACACAAAAAGATATCGCTAATGAAACGGGAATCACAATGGGGATCCGCCGGATGTCCTATGAGGAATGTATGGCAGAATCCGGCTGCATTTTGATCTATGAACATAAAAACAGATCCGGATTGGTGGAACGCGTTCTGGAAGAGGCAGAACGGGGAAAAAAAGCGATCGATCTGTATCAGGCCGATCATTATGTGCCGCAGTTTTTTCATCCGGAGCTTGCAAAATACAAAGGGCTCCATCGGGGGCAGCGGTGCTTCATCATTGGAAACGGACCGAGCCTTCGGGCGGAGGATCTGGAGCTTTTATACGAGAATCAGGAAATCTGTTTTGCTTTTAATAAAATCTTTAAGTTGTATCCAAAGACCAGATGGCGGCCGCGCTATTATGGAATATCCGACGCTGCGGTCATGCCCGGCAGCATGGAATTCCTGCAATCGGAAAAAGCGGAAAAAACGACGGTATTTCTGGCGGATGAGTTTCACCGGATCTACGACAACCGCGGTTTAAACGCCGAATATTTCCATATGTGCGTGGAAGATTTTTACCCGAATTATCCGGGATTTTCGGACGATATTACGAAGGCGGTTTATTTCGGCTATACCGTAGCCTATGATATCGGGCTGCAGTTTGCCGCTTATATGGGCTTTTCAGAAATCTATCTTCTGGGAGTGGATAATTCTTTTACAGAAAATCTCACAGACAAGGACAATCATTTCACGGAAGATTATTTTGAAGAAAGCGAACTGGAAAGATACAAGTCCATGAAGCCGCATCCGAAGGAGATCAACCGGGCCTATGAAAAAGCCGCGCGGTACGCAAAGACGCATGGTTTTTGTATTTACAACGCTACCAGGGGCGGATGTCTGGAGGCGTTTGAAAGGGTGGATTTTGATTCATTATTTTCATGAAGGGAAGGTTTGTTTACAGGTGTTGGAAGCAGAAGATCTTATTTTTTATGACGCGGCAGAAAGAAACGGCAGACTCTGGTTTGTCAATGCAAAATATCCGGCGCTTTTCAGTATGGGGATCGATGAAAAGGATTTCCGGCTGGAATATGTTTTTTCCGGTTGGACGGGCGGACAGCATCAGTTTTCCAATCTTGTGTTCTGGAATCAGCTGCTGGTCATCGCGCCCAGAAATGAAAGCTGCCTTCTTTTCTTTGATACGGAAACGAAAACGCTTCTGGAAACGGTTCCGCTGGAAAGAAAGTATCTGCCGGAAGGCCGCGCCTTTCATTTGTTTTACGGGATCGCAGAATATAACGATCGCATCTATTGTTTTCCGGGGGCTTACGGCGCAGTTGTGATCGTACATATGCCGAAAAAAGAGATTTCCTATCTTGAAATTTCCGGCAGCCTGCGGGATGGAAACGGCAGTTCGGTCCGGTTCCGGGGCCATCTGATCGTGCACCATATCGCGGTATTGCCGGCATTCTGGGAAAATACCGTGCTGCTGATTGATATGGAGCGGCAGTCGGTGCAGATAAGAAAACTTAAGATCCCGGAGAGCAGAGGCTTCCACGGCGCTGTTCGGATCGGAGATCAAACGCTCCTGCTCTGCAGAAATGCACCGCAGCTTTTCCGGTTTGACGGGGAAAGCGGAGAGCTGATCGTTCGTCCGAACCTGCAAAATGCGGAAATTCTGGCTGTCTGTTTCTGGTGCGGCCGCTATCTCTTTTCCGGAAGGCTGAATACCGGTGAAATGGTATACGGATACATGGACAAAGAGACGTATTCCTGCACGGAGATGTTTTCCTGTGAAAAATTTTCCGGGCAGATGCCGGTAACGCCGGTCATGTCCTGCGCCGGTTTTGCGGTTTTAGGATTTACCAGAGGGCGCGACATGATCTGTACGGACAGGGACGGGCGGATGTTTCTTCTTCCGGTTTCGCTGCAAGAGGACGACAGAAAGCGGCTGGAATCGTATATTGAATCGTATGTGTGGGACTCCGGGGTGATCCGTGAATCGGAAGACGTGGGGCTTTTGGATATGATCGTTCAGTTGAACAGGCAGGAGGAAACGATATGAAAAAAGTTGTGGCAATGGTTCCAATCAAACTGAAAAATGAGCGGCTGCCGCATAAAAACACATTGGATTTGATGGGAAAACCGCTGATTCATTGGATACTTTCCGCATTATCAAAAGTATCAGGGATCGCAGAAACCTATGTATTCTGTAGTGATGAGGAGATTGTAAAATATCTGCCGGAAGGAGTGGAATTTTTAAAGCGTGATTCATCGCTGGATGAACCGGGAGCGAATTTCACCCAGTTTTTTGATGCATTTTACCGGCAGATCGATGCGGATGTTTATGTGTTTACTCATGCAACAGCACCGTTTCTCCATAGCAGGACGATTCAGGAGTGCTTGGATCAGGTGCTTTCCGGGAAGTACGATTCCGCGTTTACAGCAGTGCGGATTCAGGATTTTTTATGGGAAAATGGATTCCCTGTAAATTTCGATCCGGCTAATCTGCCGCGGACACAGGATCTGGAACCGATTTTCAGGGAAACAAGCGGAGCCTATGTTTTCCGGAAAGAGGTCTTTTCCAGACTGCGCCGGAGAATTGGGAAGAATCCTTATATCGTCGAAGTTCCTTGGCTCGAAGCCATTGATATCAATACACGGGAAGATTATGAGATGGCGCAGATGGCGGGGCGGCTGCTTGCGGCTCAAAAGCAGCTGACGCTGATCTTCGATTTTGACGGAGTGCTGATCGATTCGGAAAAAGTACAGGAGTGTGCATTTTATGAAAGCTATCGGCAGGTCGCAGGAGATGGAAATTGTCCGGATTTTGAAGAATTTTTAAAGCATACGGGAGATTCGCTTCCAAATATTTTTCGGAAAATGAAGCTTCCATTAGAAATGGTAGAACCATATCGGAAGATCAGTTCTGAAGCAATCGACCGGATTATGGTAAATCAGGAAGCTGTTGACTGGATCCGGAGATTAAAGCAGCACGATTGCGTGCGCTGTGCAGTATGCACCGGGAAAGACCGAAAGAGGACGCTGGAAATTCTGGAATGTTATGATATGCGGGATCTCTTTGAAGCGGTGGTCTGTTCGGACGATGTCACGGAGCCGAAACCTTCCGGAGTGCCGACAATATGCGCGATGGAAGCAGTTGGCGGAGTACGGACAAAAACCCTGCTGATCGGTGACGGATATAACGATATTTTAAGTGCCAATAATGCAGGAATCAAATCAGTTTTGACGTTGTGGTACGGAGATAAGAAGGTTCCGCGCGTGGCGAGTTATACGGTAGAAACAGTGAAGGAACTGGAACAGATTGTAGCAAAGGAACTGGAAAATATCCGCTGAAATGCCAGAGGAAATTTTGCACGGAAAAGAGCGTGTTTGGAACGTCATGCCGGGGTGGAGGCGGATCGATGAAAAATGTGCTTGTATGGGGAATGGGAGAGTTTTATCAGGCATGGAAAAAATGGATGCCGCCGGATTATCGGATCATCGGCTGGATCAACGGCGCACGGGAAGAAAAGAAAACGGCGGACGGACTTCCGGTTTATTTACCGGAGGAAATCGAAAAGATCCGATACGATCAGATCGTCCTTGCGGTTTTCCGGCAGAGTGAATTTCTGGAACGGCTGGAACATATGGGAATCCCGCAGGAGAAGATCGTGCAGCTGCAGCCGGACGGCAGAACGATTTTTCCGGGCAGGAGAGAAAAGGGGAGAAAAACCGGCGTTTTTTACGGAGTCAATCAAAATGCCGGCGATCTTTTGAATGCGTTTCTGATGAACAGCCTGTTCGGCGCAGAAGTTTCATGGGCGGATCTGGAACGCGCGGAATTAACGGCTATCGGCAGTATCCTGAATTTAAATTTCAACTATGAAAATAAGCAGACAAAAAACCCGAAGAAACTGATCGTATGGGGAACCGGATTCATGGACAGCCCAAGGTGCCGGGAAACCGGCTTTTACCGCGATCTGGATATCCGCGCACTCCGGGGAAGGTATTCCGGGCAGATCGTTTGGGATGTCCTCGGGAAAAAAATAAATGCGGCGTTTGGAGATCCGGGTATTCTGGTTTCCGATCTAAAGATCCGCCGGGAGAAGAAATATGAGATCGGCCTGATCCCGCATTGCCGGGAGGCGGATAATGCGCTCATGCGGTCAGCGGCGAAAGATCCGGCCGTTCATCTGATCGATATGCGGGGGCATCCGGTGCAGGTGCTGGAGAAGATTGCCGCATGTGAGGCGGTCGCATCCAGTTCGCTGCACGGGATCATTCTGGCGGACAGTTTCCGGATCCCGAATGTCTGGCTCCGCCTGGGAAGATACACGAAAGGAAATACCCTGTTTAAATACTGGGATTATTTTTCAAATTTTCAAAAGCAGCGGACTCCGGTGCTTCTTACTCCGGAGACGCGGCTGGACGCCGGGGACATTAAGAAGCATTATCCGGTCGGCGAAGACGAAATTTTCCGTATGAAAGAAGCCATGCGGCAAAGCTGGCCATTTCGGGAAGAAAGTACAGAATAGGTTATGAGAAAGAAAGAAAAACAGCAGATCATGGAAATCATAAATCTGCTCTCCCGGATCCACGAAGCGGTGGAACGCAGGGCGGCGCAGGGAAAGATCGCGGGTGTGTGGGACACTCTGGCAGAATGCCAGCAGGCGGCCTCTGCGGCCGGGGAGCGGATCGAGCGCTCGGAAGGCGGCGGCCATCCGGCGATTCCCCTTCTGGAAGAATACTGCGAGACGGTGTTTGAAGCGGTCGGAGAACTGGAAAAGGGCGTCTATTTTGCGGACGGAACCGGAAAACGGCTGCAGCGGCAGCTTGCGGGGATCCGCAGCTGCGTCCAAAACGAGCTTCCGGTGCGGGAAGAGGTCGTTTTCTTCCCGTATAAAGCCAGCATGTGGGACGCCCTCGAAAGCGTCTATCTTGCGGCGGAAGCGGATCCGGGGTGCGACGCCTACTGCGTGCCGATTCCTTATTATGAATTGCATCCGGACCGCAGTTTTGGAGCCATGCACTGTGAAAAGGGAGAATATCCTGCCTGGGTACGCGTCATGGACTGGCGGGATTATGATATCGAAGAGCGCCGGCCGGACAAAGTCTATATCCACAACGCCTACGACGACTGCAATCTGGTCACGAGCGTGCATCCGGATTATTATTCCGGGCGGCTGAAACGGTATACGGATCAGCTGATCTATATTCCCTATTTCGTGCTGGGGGAAACCGATCCCGACGACCGGGCGGCGGTCGAGGGCATGAAGCATTTTGTCTGGCTGCCGGGCGTCGTGAACGCGGACAAGGTCATTCTCCAGTCGGAAAATATGAAGCGGATCTATATAGAAGAATACCTTAAAGAAGCAAAAAAGAACGGTTTTGGAAGGTGTCACTGTGACAGGGATTTTCTGGAAAAAAAGTTCTGTGCGGAAGGTTCGCCCAAGCTCGAGCGGGTGCAGCGGCTGAAAAAGGAAGATTTCGATGTCCCTGTGGAATGGAAAAGGATCATCGAACGAGCGGACGGAACGCCAAAAAAGATCATTTTTTACAATACCAGCATCAGTGCGCTTCTGCATTATGATGAAAAGATGCTGGAAAAAATCGGGCGCGTGCTGGAACTGTTCCGGGAAAAACAGGAAAGCGCCGCACTCTGGTGGCGGCCGCACCCGCTGCTGCAGTCCACGATCCGCGCCATGTGCCCGCATCTGTGGGAGCGCTACCGCACGCTGGTTCAGCAGTACCGGAAGGAAGGCTGGGGAATCTATGACGACAGCGCGGACGTTGACCGGGCGGTCGTGCTCTGCGACGCCTATTATGGCGATCCGAGCAGCGTCGTGGAACTGTGCAGAAAAAGGCGGATGCCGGTCATGATACAGGATCCGGAGTTGTGAAGAGATGGAGAATACGAAAACGGTTACCCGGACGGCTTTGCAGTACAGCAGGCCGCTCCCGGAAGAAACCCTGGATGTTCTGCGCGGGATCGCGCGGGACTACTGCAAAGTGAAAAACTGCGTATACCGGCGCTATTCCGGCGTGGGGAGCGTGGGGCGGCTGACACCCGTGTACGGCATTTTAAACGAAATGCGCGCCTGCGGACTGCGCCGGCAGCTTAAACTTCCGTCCGTCTATTACGAACTCGCCGTTGCAGAAGCGGTCGGGGACATCAAGGGGATGTGGGGCATCCTCAAAAACACCATCCGCGAACGGATCGGAAAAAATGAAAACTTAGATCAGGAAGAGAAGATGTACCTCTGGACCGTTCTGAAATTAAACGGCGTTTTTGCGGCGATCCTGACGCATCAGGACTATGAAATGCCCAAAAAGACGGAAGGGCTGGATCTGGATACCGAAAGGCTCAATAATCTGCTCCGCAGGCTAGTCCGGCGCAATCTGGAAGTGCCGTGTCAGGAAACGGCGGATAATTTTCTGGTTTCCCCGGCCGGATACCGCTACGCGGACGGAGGTCTCTACCTTGTGAGCAGGGAGCCGCGGAAGCGGATGTTTCTGCCGCTGAAAGGGACGGCTTCCTCCAGCCGCCAGATCCGGATCCTGATCCGGGAAGATGATGTAAAGATCGCGTACCCCGTGGACATAGAAACGCGGCGGAGGGCGGATTACTGCAATACGATTTATGCCTTCATCGGAGATGGGGACATGCTGACGCTTTCAAGCGGGAAGGTCTATGGAGAACGGTTGGGAGAGCTTGCCAACCCGGAAACGGAGCGTCTTGCAGAGAAAAACCAAAAGCGCCAGAAAGCGCGGCAGGACTGCCGCAGCTGCATGGAATCCGATCCCGCGAAAGCAGAAAAGATCCGCAAAAATAACCTCGGCAGGAAGAAATACGACGAACAAAAGCGGCGCGGCCGCGAAAAAACGCAGAACTTCATCAATGCGGAATTAAACCGGATGTTCCGGGAGGAAAAGCCGGCAAAGATCGTCATTGGAAAAAGCGCTGCCGGAAACCGCCGGGCAGGGAAATTTTCCCCGCAGGAGAACCGCAGGATCGCCCGGAGCTTTCAGGGATATATCAAAAAGCAGCTTGTCTTCAAGTGCCGTCTGAACGCGGTGGAGTTAGAGGAAGTCAGCCCCGGAGGGAATAGAAACACCTGCTGCCGCTGCGGCGGAGAGGGAAGCCGGGACGGCGGGGAATTCCTGTGCGCGGTCTGCGGTCTTCGCATACCGGCTGCGGCCAACGCGGCAAAGAACATCGAGCGGGCGGCGGAAGAAAGCGGCAAAAGGTAAAACTGCATGACCTGAGAATGAACAATGGGAATTGTTTGAACGCGGGGAGCGTATCACAGGAAACAGCGTTTATGATAGAAGCACAAAAACGGCGTTATCAGGAACCCGCGGGGTTCTGCTTGTACGCCAGGACCGCGGCTTTATGCGGAGCGAACCGCGCAGACCAGGAAACGGCCGCGCGGAGGCGAAAGCCAAGCTAATCCATATGATATTTTTTCGTAAATTTTTTTGGAGAGAAATGACAAAATGGAACACGACAGTATTTATATTTTCGGCGCGCATTCCCGCGCCCGGACGGCGGGCGTTTATCTGACCGAGCTGCATCCGGGGCTCTCCGTCCGAGCCTATCTGGTCGATGACGGTGAAGAAAACCCGCAGGAGATCGGCGGGGCGCCGGTTTTACACATCGGACCGGACTCGGTTTTGGACACGAAGCTTCCGGTCTATATCGGAACGAGGGGGGCTTCCAGCAGCAGCATCCGTTCCCGTTTGGAATCGCTGGGGATGGAAACGGTCATTCCCGTCACGCCGGAGCTGGACATGCAGCTGAGGAACGATTATCTGCGGCAGCATTACGCCCGGATGGGGCGTTCCTTCCCGAAGATCGGGGGCGCTGCATCGGCGGCCGTCTATGTGGCAAGAAGCGCCTTTGACAGGGAACTGAAGCAGGAATACCGGCTCGCGCCGTATCAGGTCGAGATCCGGGCGGGCGCGGCGCTGGCGGAAAAAAGGAGCGCCGGTGCGGCCGACGATACCGGCTGGCAGATCTCTGCGAGGAACCGGCAGTTCTGCGAACTGACCGTCCTGTACTGGATCTGGAAGAACGCCGGGGAGGACATTGTGGGGCTCGAGCACTACCGGCGGCATTTTCTCCTGCCGGAGGACTGGCGGGAGCGGATGGCGGCGGAAAAGATTGATGCTATTCTGCCGACGCCGCTTTACGTCAGCCCCGGCATCGCGCAGAATTATAAGGACAGGCATGATGCGGGCGACTGGGACTACATGATGGAAACCCTGCGCTTCCTTTACCCGGAGGATTATGAAAGCGCAGAAGCTTTTTTCGATACGAACCTGTACTCGCCCTGCAACATGTTCATCATGAAAAAAGAGGTATTAAACGAGCTCTGCGCGTGGATGTTCCCGGTGCTTTTTGCGTGCGCGGAACACGGCGGCGAGCGGACGGATCCTTACCGGAACCGTTATCCGGGATTTCTGGCGGAGCGTCTGCTGACGTTTTTCTTTGAAAAGAACCGGAACCGCTTCCGGGTGGTCTATGCCGACAAGAATTTTCTGGAATAAGGAGATGCGGATTAATGCAATTTGAACTTATGGCTTCCATGATGTGCGCCGACTACGCGCATCTGGAAAACGAAGTAAGAAAACTGGAGGAAGGGGGCATCGACTCTTTCCATATCGACATCATGGACGGGCGCTACGTCCCGAACTATGCGATGTCCTTAAACGATATGCGCTGCATTGCCGCCCTTACCACAAAGCCGCTGGACGTGCATCTGATGGTCGAGCATCCGAATCATACGATCGGGCTGTTTCTGGACAATCTCCGCAAAGGCGATACCGTCTATATCCACCCGGAGGCGGAGTACCACCCGTCCACAACCCTGCAGAAGATCATCAATGCGGGCATGGTGCCGGGCATCGCCGTCAATCCGGGCACCAGCGTTGAAACGGTGTTCGAGATGCTGCGCATCGTAAAGAAAGTGCTGGTCATGTCCGTCAATCCGGGAAACGCGGGGCAGATGTACCTGCCGTATGTCGGGAAAAAGATCACCAAGCTGCTGGCGCTGAAAGAGGATATGGATTTTGAACTGTACTGGGACGGCGCGTGCAGCGCCCAGCGGATCCTGGAATTTGCGCCGAAAGGCGTCCGCGGCTTTGTGCTGGGCACGACGTTGCTCTTCGGGAAGGGCAGGCCTTACGGAGATGTGCTGAAAGATATCCGGATGCTGCGCTTTTGAATACCGCAAAGAACCGTTTCCGGAGAAAAAATCTTTCCAATTTGGTATTTTTTGAAGCGGTTTGGTATTTTTTTCGCCCTTTCAGCGGCTATCATGAATGCAAATGAGCCGCGTCAGCGGAGAAAGGGAGGAAAATATGAAAAAAACAGGGAGAAAAGTAATCAGCGCTCTGCTTGTGCTGTGTCTGCTGTTTTCGGCGGTCCCGTTGCTTGGGGGCGTGTTTGCGGAAACGGTTGCGGCGGCGGACAACGGAACGCTGGAAGGTGCGGACGGGTACGGTCTGGGGAACGTGCAGTTTGCGCAGAAGAAAGCGGACGATTCGGAACCGCAGGAGCCGGTTCCGGATCCGGTGCAGGCGCCGATCAACGTGCAGCGTGTCGATGATTTATCGGAAGATTTTATTCACGGCGTGGATGTTTCTTCTTACTTAAGCGTGGTGCAGAGCGGTGCGAAGTTCTACGATGAAGACGGGAAGGAGCAGAATCTGTTTAAGATCATGAGCGACGCCGGGATCAACTGGGTAAGGCTCCGCGTATGGAACTGCCCGTTCCCGCTGGATGAAGATGGCCAGTATAAGTATGTCGGGGCGGACGGAGTAACCGAATACAAGGCGGATCAGATCGAAACAGAAACCCGGAATGAAAACGGCTTTAAGGAATATTTCTTAGCGGACGGAACGCAGGTATACCGTCAGGTATACGGCGCGGGCATCTGCGATCTGGATACGGCGGTACAGATCGGAAAACTGGCGAAGCAGTACGGAATGCGCGTGCTGATCGATTTCCACTATTCGGATTTCTGGGCGGATCCGAAGAAACAGGCGGTTCCGAAACAGTGGGAAGGCATGAAGCTGGAAGAAAAGAAAACAGCGCTCGGCAAATTTACAGAAGAAAGCTTAACGAAACTTCTGGAGGAAGGCGTAGATGTGGGAATGGTCCAGGTCGGAAACGAGATCAATAACGGCATGGCCGGAGAAAGCGATTTTGCCAATGTCTGCGAGCTTTTGAAAGCGG
This sequence comes from uncultured Lachnospiraceae bacterium, assembly GCA_947593655.1. Taxonomy (GTDB): domain Bacteria; phylum Bacillota; class Clostridia; order Lachnospirales; family Lachnospiraceae; genus Roseburia. Next base: position 14,404 of record CANQDS010000023.1, read on the forward strand.
GAAGCGCGGCGGTACGCAAGGTTTCGAAGGAACAGGGTCATGAGATCATGGTTGCCGTCCACTTTACCGATCCGCAGAGCGAAGGTTATCAGCTTGGAAAAGCGAAAGAGCTGCATGACAAAGGCGTAGATTATGACGTATTCGGGACTTCTTACTATCCGTTCTGGCACGGATCGCCGGATCAGCTGACGGATAGTTTAAAAGCGATTGCGGATACTTACAATAAGAAAGTTATGGTGGCGGAAATTTCCTATGCATGGACACTGGAAGACGGAGACGGATATGCCAACGTCGTTTCCGGAGAAGATTCGAGCCTTGAATTGGATTATGCGATCGATCCGAACGGAGAGGGACAGGCGGCGGCTATCCGCGACGCGATCGCGGCAGTCTCTGCGATCGGAGAGAACGGCCTCGGAACGTTCTACTGGGAACCGGCATGGATTCCGGCCAATGTATACGATGCGGAAGCGGAAGATGCGGACAGCGCACTGGCGGCCAATGAAAAAGCATGGAAGCTTTACGGCGCGGGCTGGGGCTCGATCTTTGCAAAAGAGTTTGATCCGGAAATGGCGGAAGATGAAAAAGGCGGCGGTACGTGGGACAATCAGGCGTACTTTGATTTTGAAGGGCATGTCCTTCCGTCCATCAATGTGTATAAATGGGTTTATACGGGAGCGGTAGGGCCGGTTAAAGTTTCTACGGTCAGCAAAGCCTCCTGTACCATGAATTATGGTGAAACGCCGCAGCTTCCGGCAGCCGTAACGGTTAGTCTGAATAACGGGGAAACCGTGCAGGCGGCTGTTACATGGAAGGCCGAAGACATTGAAATGTTAAAAACAGCGGACTTCGGAGAATATACGATTTCCGGTTCCGTCAATGAATTTTCCTATCAAGATGAGAACGGCGCGCTCAAGACCGAAAAAGCCGGTACGTATCAGACAAGCTGTACCGTAACGGTCACGGGGCAGAATTATGTGGTAAACGGCAGTTTTGAAGACGGCGATGCAGGATGGGAACTGACCAATCATGCCGGAGAAGATGTCGGCTGGCCGCAGCCTGAGAAGAATTCTTCAAATGCAAAGAGCGGCTCCTATTATTATAAATTGTGGGATGAGCAGCCGGTTGACATGCAGATCGACCAGACGATCAGCAGCGAACTTCCGGATGGATGCTATACGTTGTTTGCATACTATCAGGGAACCGGCGTGGGCGAGATCAAAGACGATACGGCGCTGTATGCGGTGATCACGTATCAGGACGGAACCAGTAAGACGCTGCGGAGCGGCATCGAGATCCACAATGTATGGAAGGACTTCTATCAGGCCAGAGTGTCGGATATCCGGATCGATGATACGGTAAAATCGGTACGTGTCGGAACAAGGATCGCGGCTTCTCCGGACAAGACATCGAGTCTCTGGATCACGATCGACGACGTCAGCCTGATGAGAACCGGCGATCTGCCGAAAGACGACGGGAAGGATGATCCGTCCAATACCCCGTCTGAAAATATCCCGTCCGGGAATCAGCCGTCCGGCGGACAGGTTTCTTCAGGAAACAGCGCCGCGATGGAACCGGAGAAAATTTCAGATGCGGCAGCCAAGATCACGGATGCGGTTCAGAAGAGCGAAACGACCGGAAAGAAAACAAGCGTCACGATCGATATGAAAAACAGTGACGGCACTTATGCTTCGATCGCTGCAAAGGAACTGCTGCAGACCGTAAAAGGAAAGGATGTAGACGTTGTGCTCCAGATGGACGGCTATTCCTGGACGATTAACGGCAAAAATGTTACTGCGGCAAAAGACGTGGATCTGGCCGTCACGCTGAATACGAAAGAGATTCCGCAGGCGAAGATCGATGCGCTCATGGACGGAAAGAAGGATACGGCGATCCAGTTATCGCTGGCGTATGACGGCGAATTTGGTTTTACCGCTTATCTGAACCTTCCGCTGGAGAAACAATACGCAGGACAGTTCGGAAACTTGTATTATTACGACAAGACGGGTAAACTGGTATGGGAAGCGTCGGCAAAGATCAGCACGGACGGGACGATCAGCCTTCCGTTCCAACATGCTTCCGATTATGTCATTGTGATCGGAGAGAACCGTGCACCGGAAACCGGCGATATCGAAACGGGCGCTCTCTGGCTTCTGCTGATCGCTTCGGCAGGATGCATAGCGGCGGCGGGACTGCGCAGACGGTATTCCGTTCGTTAATTCACCGATCATGCCCCGGCATGGATCATAAATATTTCAGGAAAAAGAGGTTTCACAGGAACCTCTTTTTCCTGTATCATATAGATGCGCATAAAGATTCAAAAAGCATTAAAAAGTGAAGTCCACGCATGGAACTCCACCGGCTGCGGCATCGCAAGTTTCCGCAGCGCAGCCGCGAAAGAAAATGATGAGGAAATCAAGACGTATGTATTGGAAAAATGGTAAACGCATCATACAGGCGCTTCTGGTCAGCCTCGGCGCGGCGCTTTTCGCCGTGCAGGCGGCTTTTCCTTCCGGCGTCCGGGAAGGGGAGGAGGAATCCGTCCGAACCGTCACGCTCCGCTGGTTTGTCGCGGATCCGGAATATTCGCGGACCTGGGATCCGAAGGAGCATGTTTCCGATGCCAAGATTCTGGAAAAGACGGGCGTCCGTCTGGAGATCCAGTCCGGCGGCCTTGCCGAGCTGGACGCTTTGATCGCAACGGATTCCCTTCCGGATCTGATCACGATGGATGCGGGGGCGAAAGAACGCCGCGTTCTGGAGGACTCCGGAAGCGTCGCGGAACTGGAACCGCTGTTTGAGGAGTACGCGCCGGACGCCGGGATCCCGGAATCCATGAAAGACTGGTATCGGAACGACAACGGCGGCTGGTATGCAGTCGCCAGCTATTACTACGGGCCGGAGCGCGTCAACGAGGAATACGGCGGCTATCTGGTGACGCACAACAACAACTATGTCCGGACGGATCTGCTGGAGCAAACCGGCGTATCTATGGCGGAACTAAAGACGAAGGACGGCCTGCTGCGCGCGCTTCGCGCGGTAAAGGGCGCCGAGTACAACGGACGGGAAGTGATCCCGTATGCCGGCTGGTGGACCCAAAGCATTGCGGAGCAGTTCGGAATGCGGGTGGAAGATGAAGACGGAGCGTTTTTGTCCCCGTACCGCCAGCCGGAATGGCGGGAGGCGCTGCTGTTCGGAAACCGGATGTACCAGGAAGGGCTGATATCGGCGGACGATTTTACGGAAAGCGCGCATCAGCGGCACCAGCAGGTGGAAGCCGGGCAGATCTTCTTCTGCAGCGGCTACGCGAATGTGCAGAATGCCAGAGAAGTGCTAAAGAGCCGGAATCCGGATGCGGCAATGGAATACGCCGGACAGCTCCGCGGGGACGAAGGGAAGCGCCCGTATTTAAGTTCGGTTCCGTCCGGGGGATGGACCGTGACGTTAGTCAGTGCCGACACCCCTTATATGGAGGACGTCATCCGTTTTATCGCTTATATGACGAGCGAGGAAGGGATCATAGACGCCGCTCCGGAAAGTCGAGCAGGAATTTACCGAGGATTACGAAAAAGCCGCGGAAAAATACTATATGAACCTGGAATTTTTTGTGGACTGGACCGTGGTGCAGAAATACCAGAAGAAAAGCGAGTATGAGATCTTCCGCAGCCAGTATCGGGACTGCACCATATACGACAGCAAGGCGCGGGATGCGGCCGAGGCGGTCGACGGAAGCATCCCGATGGCGGAAACGAAAGAAAAGATCGAAGACTATTACCGCCGGGCGGAAGTGCGGATCTTAACGAGCCCTTCCGAAGAAGAATGTATCCGGCGATACGAGGAGACGATCGCGGCGATGGAGGAAATGGGGCTTTTGGAACTCGAAGCGTATGAACAGCTGCAGTACCGGGCGGCCAAAGAGAAACTCTCTTAAACGGGAATTTCAAACTGGACGCAGACGCCGTGCCCCGGCAGATTTTCCAGAGTCAGATGGCTGTCCGGTCCGAAAAACAGCTGCAGGCGGGTATTGACATTCCGCAGGCCGACCGACTGCCCCTCGGAAAGGATCTTCGGGTTTGGCAAAGGATTGTGCAGGATCCGGTTTAAGGCCGCAAGCTGTTCGTCCGGAATGCCGGTTCCGTTGTCGATGACGGCGATCTGCAGCATGGAGCCGCTGCGTTTTGCATAGAGCGCAATGACCATCGGCTGTCCGGGATCGCTGATCCCGTGGCAGATGGCGTTTTCCACGATCGGCTGGAGCGTGAATTTCGGGATCCGGGCATCGTTTAAGGATTCCTCGATCCGGTTGTGCCAGAAAAGCTTCGGGTAGCGCAGCTGCTGGATGTGCAGATAAGTTTCGATCTGCCGGATCTCTTCCCGCAGCGTGACCGGCGACAGATCCGCGGAGATATTGTAGCGGAAGATATTTGCAAACGCCACCATCGCGTCGGATTCCTCATAATGGCCGTAGAGTTTCATGCGCGAGGAAAACACTTCCATCGTATTGTAGATAAAATGCGGATTGATCTGATGCTGCAGCGCGAGCAGCCGGCTTTCCTTATCGGCGGTTTCCCGCTGGACGTTTTGCCGGGTAAGCTCGGCCGCCTGGTCTAAGAGCAGATTGATCCGTCTGCTGATGGAAGAGATCTCGTTGTTTCCGACGACCGGGATCCGGGTGCGGTAATTGTTGCTGATGGAGGTATCCATCGCCGTCAGGCAGCGGTTCATCTGGCGTACCATCCGGCGCAGGCTGTACAGGCACAGAAACATCGAAAGCAGGGTAAACAGGCACAAAAGCAGATAAAATCCGAGGATCAGATACTGGAAATCCGAAGCGCGGGTGGCGACGATGATCGTAAAAGGAAAATCCTCCGGATAGTCCCATGTGATCAGAAAATGCTCCCGGCGCGCAGCCGAAACGCCCTCCTTCGGCGGCGCAAAGGAGAAGGAATCCGGCAGAGCCTCTCCGGTCAGGTTGATGATGCGGTCATGTCCCTGAAAGATCACCGGACCCTCGCCCGCAAAATCGAAGGACAACAGGACGGACTCCGGAACGGAAAAGACCAAAAGCCCCAGAAAATCCTTGTTGTAATCGTATGCTTTGCGCAGATAGACGAAACGGCCGCTGATCGGAAAGAGGAACGGATTGCCGCCGTCAGAAAAATCCGATTCGCACAGCCACAGTTCGATCTCATCGGAATCTAAGAAAGACCGGACCGGTTCGGTGCCGGAAATATCCGCCAGATGATAGAACGTGTCCATGCCCATCGGGATCGTGGGATTTTCCATGTAGATATAGATATTGGACTGCGGCGAGGCGCTTACGGCCGCCGCGATGTAATTCTGTATGGAGGAAGTATAAGTATCGTATTCCGTGTCGAGGGAAAAATCGTTCTGCAGAAAAGAGACGAGCTCGCTGCTGGAAAGCAGGGCGCGCGTCGTCTGGGAAACATACTGCTGATAATTCTCAATATTCGCTTCAATGGAGTCCGTCACCTGAAAGTTCAGCTCGTATTTTTTGGAATCCGGCTGGTGGTAAAGCAGAAAAAAGCACAGGATGATCAGCGTTACCGGAATAAACGCCAGAAGAAGCAGCTGGAGCGCAAAGCGCGTATAAATGGAATTCCAGAAAGAATGTTTTTTCATTGGGAAGCCTCCTGTGGAAACGATCGATTTTAAGATAAACCTATTGTAACAGATGATTGGCAAAGAGGGAAGGAGAAGCCGATGGATACGGTAAAAGTTTTGCTGGTGGATGATGAAGCCGTAATCTGCGAAGGATTAAAAAGCGATTTTATGAAGATGCGCCATCCGTGGGAATATCAGGTGTTTACCGCGCAGTCCGTGCCGGAAGCGGAGGAGATCTATTACCGGGAGGGCGCGGATCTGATCGTCACGGATATCCACATGCCGAAAGGCTCCGGGCTTTTGCTGATCATGGAGATGCGGAAGGACAATCCCGATCTGGGGATTCTGGTCTTAAGCGCATACGATAATTTTGAATATGTCCGGAACGCCTTTACGATGGGAGCGGATGACTACCTGTTAAAGCCGGTGGCTTTTTCGGAGCTGGAGCAGAAGGCAAAGCAGCTGCTTTTACGCACGATGCGGCAGGAAACGGCGGCGGAAGGCGAAAGAGCGCCCTCTTCGATCGAGGAGATCCTGGAATATATCCGCGCCCATATCGGGGAAAAGATCACCGCCGCGGAAATGGCAAAGAAGATGGCGGTCGGCTACGGGAATTTCGGGAAGCTGTTCCGCAGCCGCACGGGGATGGCTTTTTCGGCGTATGTGCTGAACTGCCGCATGGAGGCGGCGAAAGAATATCTGGAAAATCCGCACATCAAGATCAAGCAGATCGCAGCGAAGGTCGGCTACCGCGACGATCCGCAGCATTTTTCCCGCGATTTTACCCGGCAGACGGGGCTTTCCCCGAAGGAATACCGCGCGCAGATCCTCGGAAGGAGCGCGGAATAAAAAATATGTGGAAAAAAATGCTTTCTTCCGTTACAATAGTAAACGGGTGGAGATTTACAATAATGAGAGGAAATCCAAAGACAGGAATGAGGAGGAAGCATTATGGAAAAGATTCGTGCGTTTATGAAACGCAAGAACATTGTGATCTCTGCAAAGAGATACGGGATTGACGCGCTCGGCGCGATGGCGCAGGGCCTGTTTGCATCCCTTTTGATCGGAACGATCATCAGCACGATCGGCGAACAGGCGGGGCTTGCCCTGCTCGTAACAATCGGGAATTACGCCAAGGCGGCGACGGGAGCGGCGATGGCGGTTGCGATCGGGAATGCGCTGCAATGTCCGCCGCTCGTGCTGTTTTCGCTGGCAGCAGTCGGAACCGCGGCCAATGCGTCGGAAGTTGCGGGAGCGGGAGGCCCGCTTGCCGTGCTGATCGTAACGATCTTTGCATCGGAATGCGGCAAGGCGGTTTCCAAGGAAACGAAGATCGATATTCTGGTCACGCCGTTTGTTACGATCTTTGTCGGCGTCGGACTGGCGCTCTGGTGGGGGCCGGGGCTCGGTGCGGCGGCAAGCGCGGTCGGAAGCGCGATCATGTGGGCGACGGAGCTGCAGCCGTTTTTCATGGGCATTCTGGTATCGGTGATCGTAGGGATCGCATTGACGCTGCCGATCAGCAGTGCGGCGATCTGCGCGGCGTTATCGCTGACCGGGCTTGCCGGAGGGGCGGCGCTTGCGGGCTGCTGCGCACAGATGGTCGGTTTTGCAGTACTCAGTTTCCGGGAAAACAAATGGGGCGGCCTTTTTGCCCAGGGAATCGGAACTTCGATGCTGCAGATGGGCAATATCGTGAAAAATCCAAGGATCTGGATCCCGGCGATCCTGACATCCGCCATTACCGGGCCGATCGCGACCTGCGTGTTCCACATGGAAATGAACGGCGCGGCGGTGGCTTCCGGAATGGGAACCTGCGGTTTTGTCGGCCAGATCGGACTTTATACCGGATGGGTAAGCGATGTGGCGTCCGGGGCCAAAGACGCCGTTACGCTGTTTGACTGGCTGGGAATGCTTCTGGTATGCTTTGTGCTGCCGGGCGTTCTGACATGGCTGTTCGGGTTGTTTTTCCGCAGGATCGGATGGATCCGGGAGAATGATCTGAAACTGGAGATGTAACCATATAATGTAATCATAAAAAGGAGGGGCTTTATGAAAAAGAAAGGATTACAGGTTCTGCTCGCAGCAGTAACGGCGGCATCGCTCTTATGCGGCTGCGGCGGAGGAAGCGCGTATGAGCCGAAGCTTCCGGAGGGAGAAGAGGAAGCGGAGATCTATGTGGAGAAGATCGACGGCATCACGGATGATTTTATCCGGGGTGTGGATGTTTCCAGCGTTTTGGCGGAAGAAGAGAGCGGCGTTGTTTATTACAACAAGGACGGGGAAGAAACCGATCTCTTCCAGCTGCTGGCGGATGCAGGGGTGAATTATGTCCGCGTGCGCGTCTGGAACGATCCGTATGACGAGGACGGCAACGGCTACGGCGGCGGCAACTGCGACGCAGAGAAGGCCGGTGAGATCGGGAAGCGCGCGGCCGAATACGGAATGAAATTAAGCGTGGATTTCCATTATTCGGATTTCTGGGCGGATCCGTCGAAGCAGTTTGTGCCGAAAGCGTGGGCGGACTGCTCTCTGGAGGAGAAAGAGGATCTGCTGTATGAGTACACGAAGGACAGTTTAAAGAAGATCATCAAAGCCGGCGCAGATGTCGGAATGGTCCAGATCGGAAACGAGATCAATTACGGTATGGCGGGGGAGACCTCGATGGAGAACATCACCGCGCTCTTGAAATCCGGCAGCAAAGCCGTGCGTGAAGTGGCGAAATCCAAGAAAAAGGATATTAAGATCGCCGTCCACTATACGGATATCAGCAGCCTCGAATCCATCCTGGAGATCGCGGGGAAGCTGGACGAAGCGGAACTGGACTATGATGTTTTCGGGGTATCCTATTATACGTTCTGGCACGGAACGCAGGAGAATATGAAGGAAGTGCTCTCTTCCATCGCAGAAACCTATGGCAAGGAAACCTGCGTCATGGAAACTTCTTATGCCTATACCACGGAGGACGGCGACCAGTCCAGCAACAGCGTCGGCGAAGCGGATCTGGTGGACGGCTATCCGGCGACGCCGCAGGGACAGGCCAACTGCATCCGCGACGTCATGGCGTCGGCGTTTGAAGCGGGAGCGTTAGGCGTCTTTTACTGGGAACCGGCATGGATCCCGGTCGGGGATAACCATGATTCCAACCAGAAGCTCTGGGAACAGTACGGCTCCGGCTGGGCGAGCAGCTACGCATCAGACTATGATCCGAACGACGCCGGGAAATATTACGGCGGAAGCTCGTGGGATAATCAGGCGCTCTTTGATTTTGACGGAAAAGCGCTGCCGTCGCTCGACGTCTTCAAATATGTGAAGTACGGGGCGGTCGGCGGAGAACTGCAGATCATCAAATTGAAGGATATTTCGATCGAAGCGGCGATCGGCAGCGATCTGGAGCTTCCGGATGCGGTGGAAGCGGTTTATAATGATTCCCGCTGCAAAGATGAGGTGGAAGTGCACTGGAACGAGGAGCAGACCGCAGCAGTCGATACTTCGACCGCAGGAACCTATACCGTCCGGGGAACGGACGAGAGCGGGGAGCATGAAGTCATGGCCTCGATCAAAGTCGCAAACATCAATTATGTGAAGAATGCCAGCTTTGAGGATGCGGATTCCTCCATGTGGAACGTCACCTATGAAGGCGATAAGAATCCGACGGATATCCAGACAAAGCCGGACGATGCAGTTTCCGGGGAGAATGCGTTCCATTTCTACAGCGATTCCGGGCGTCAGGTATTTACGGTAGAGCAGACGCTCTCGGGGCTTCCGGCAGGAACTTATGCAGCGACGGCCCATCTGCAGGGCGGCGACGTCGGATCCGATGCGAAGTTTTACCTGTATGTGACCGCCGGCGGCCAGACCTATGAGTCGGAAGCGGTAGTACTGGATGGCTGGGTGAAATGGAAAACGCCGACGATCAGCGGGATCGAAGTAGACGGTTCCTCCGATGTCGTCATCGGGATTTCCGCGGACTGCGCCGCAAACGGCTGGGGAACCTTTGACGATTTTGAATTTTACAGCATGAAGTAGGAAAGGATGCATAGTTTTCCCGTTTTTTGGCATAATACCATTGTGAATAAAACAGAAAAGAGGTAGGCACATGGTATTAACGGAAAAAGAGACGACTACGATCAGAGACCTGCAGACACAGGAGCAGTCCTGCGTCGAGAAGTACACCCGCTATGGAAAAGAAGCCAAGGATCCGGTGCTCCGCGAACTGTTCGGACGCCTGCAGAATGAGGAACAGCGGCACTATGACTCGCTGGGACAGGTGCTGACCGGAAAGGTTCCGACCTGCGACTGCAACGACAGGGACGGGAAGCGTTACAACCCGAAGGCGACCTACGACTCCATGACCAATTCCGAGGATAAGAAGTCGGATTGCTTCCTTGCAACGGACTGCATCGGAACGGAGAAAATGGTATCCGGCGAATACAATTCCGATATTTTCGTATTCGGTGATTCCGACGTCAGAAGGCTGCTGGCGGATATTCAGGTCGAAGAGCAGAACCACGCGGAAATGCTCTGGAAATACAAGACGGTAAACGGAATGCAGTAATCAAAAAGCGCATGGCGGGAGAGAATCCGGCCGTGCGTTTTTTTAACGCGGAGCAATTGTAACTGTGAAGCCAGAAGGCTGAACTGTTACGGGCAATTAGGAAGAATTAGGAAGAATTCTCTATTTTTCGATGACAATTCCCATAAAAAGTTGTATAATACTTTGTCGATAAAGCCAAACGCATTTTTCGGAGTGCTGTATCGTAATATCATTTAAGAGGGGTGGTATAAAATGGCGAAAGAAACCAAGGGCGGCGGAGAAAATGAGAATTTTATGATCAAGGTTGCGACTTTTATCGTAGACAGGCGCAATCTCTTTTTTCTGCTGTTCGGCATTGCAATTATTTTTTCCCTTGTTTCCATGAACTGGGTGAAGGTGGAGAACGCGCTTTCCGCGTATCTGCCGGAGACGACGGAGACGGCCAAGGGACTGGACCGTATGGAAGAGCAGTTTATTACCTACGGTACGGCGAAGGTGATGGTAACGAATATTACCTATGACCAGGCGGAAAAGATCGCGGACGAACTGGAAGCGATGGACGACATCATTATGCTGACGTTCGACGACACAACCGATCATTTTAACAATTTTTCCGCGCTGTATGACATCACTTTCGGCTATAAGGAAACGGACGACCGGGCGCTGGAGGCGCTCGACGACGTCAGAGAGAAGCTGGACGGATACGATATCTATGTATCGACGTCGATGGGCGATGCATCGGCGGAACAGATCGCCAGCGAAATGCAGGTCATCAGCGTGCTGGTGGCCGTCGTTGTCGTGACAGTGCTGCTTCTGACTTCCCAGACCTGGGCGGAGGTTCCGGTACTGCTTTTAACCTTTATCGCGGCGGCGCTGATCACAAAGGGAACGAATTTCTGCATGGGAACGATCTCCTTTGTATCCAATTCCGTAACGATCGTTCTGCAGCTTGCGCTGTCGATCGACTACGCGGTTATTTTCTGTAACCGCTATAAGGAAGAGCACCAGACGCTGGATATCCGGGAGGCGGATATTATGGCGTTAAGCAAGGCAATCCCGGAGATCTTCTCCAGTTCGCTGACGACGATCGGCGGCCTGATCGCCATGATGTTCATGCAGTTCGGCATCGGGCCGGATATGGCGATGTGTCTGATCCGGGCGATCCTGTTAAGCCTGATGGCGGTATTTTTGCTGATGCCGGGACTGATCATGCTGTTCGGCAAGGCAATGGATAAGACGAGGCACAAGAGTTTTATCCCGAAGATCCCGTTTGTCGGGAAATTCGCCTATAAAACAAGATTTATCATGCCGCCGCTGTTTTTGATCCTGATCGTTGCGGCGTTTCTGGTATCGAACAAGTGCCCGTATGTATACGGTTATTCCATGCTGGAGACGCCGGTCAAGAGCGATTCCATGATCGTGGATGAGATGATCGAAGAGAGCTTCGGGAGCAGCAATATGGTTGCGCTGGTTGTTCCGGCGGGCGACTATACTAAAGAAAAGCAGATGTTAAAAGAGCTGGACGCCCGGCCGGAGGTCGACTATACGCAGGGGCTTGCCAATACGGAAGCGATGGACGGCTATATGCTTACGGATAAGCTGACGGCAAGGGAGTTTTCGGAACTGCTGGAGCTGGATTACGAAGTGGCGGAGCTTTTGTACATGGCTTATGCGGTCAACGATGAGAATTACGCGAAGATCATCAACGGCCTGTCTACATACAGCGTGCCGCTGATCGATATCTTTATGTTCCTCTACGACGAAGTGGACGAAGGGTATGTGACGCTGGACGACGATATGATGGAAACGCTGGAAGATGCGCATTCCCAGATGCAGATCGCGCTTGATCAGCTCCAGGGCGAGGATTACAGCCGTATGCTGGTCTATCTGAATCTGCCGCTCGAAGGCGATGAAACCTTTGCCTTTCTGGATGAGATGCATGAGATCGCCGGGAAATACTACGAGAAACCGGCGCTGATCCCAGGCGAGGCAACCAGCGAATACGATCTGTATAAGACGTTCCAGACGGATAACCTCGTGGTCAATGTGGTATCGATCCTTGCCGTACTGGTAGTGCTTTTGTTTACGTTTATGTCGGCGGGAATGCCGGTGCTTCTGATCCTCATTATCCAGGGTGCGATCTGGGTGAATTTCTCATTCCCGGCGATTCAGGATAAGAACCTGTTTTTCATGAGCTACCTGATCGTCAGCTCCATTCAGATGGGCGCGAATATCGACTATGCGATCGTTATTTCCGGGCGCTTCATGGAACTGAAGGATAAGATGTCCAAAGAAGACGCGATCATTGAAACGATGAATTTTGCGTTCCCGACGATCGTGACATCCGGCTCCATGCTGGCGCTGGCGGGCATCTTTATCGGCCAGATGTCGTCCGACGGCGCGATCTGCGGTATCGGACAGTGTCTGGGGCGCGGAACGATCATCTCGATCATCATTGTTATGTTTGTCCTGCCGCAGATCCTTCTGCTGGGTGAAAAGATCATCGACCGGACGTCCTTTGCGGTTTCGATCCCGCTGAAGATGGAGCGGAAATCCGGATTGATGCGGGTTGACGGCATGATCCAGGGACAGATCAACGGTACGGTCATGGGCGAAATGCATGGATTCGTACGCGGAGATGCGAACCTGTTTGTGAATATGGGCAAACTGGAGGAGAAAGAAGACGACGGCAGTGATCTTGCGCTGCTGCAGCAAAAGGAAGAAAGCAGGGATGCTGAGGTGGAGGAATGAGAGGAAATAGGAGATGGATGCAGGCAGCTGCGGCGGGACTGGCGTTTGCGCTGATATGCAGCCTGCAGCCGGTACAAAATTATACGGCGGCGCCGGCGGATGCGGCGGAGAACGCCGGGGAAGCGGATGCCGGAGAAACGGTAACGATCCGGTCGGCGGAGGATTTTCTCGCTTTTACCAAACAGTGTTATCTGGATTCCTGGTCCGAGGGGAAACAGGTCGTGCTGGAAAAGGATATCGATCTGTCGGATACGGAGTTTGAGATGATCCCGCTGTTCAGCGGGACATTCGACGGAAACGGCCATGTGATCTCGGGCTTCCGGAGCGTGGGCGACGGCTATATCGGCGGCCTGTTCCGCTACATAGGAAGAAACGGCACGGTCAAAAACTTAAAGCTGCAGGGCAGCGTGGAAGATACGGAGGAAAAAGAGTGCATCGGAAGCATCTGCGGCATTAATTACGGGACGATCCAGAACTGCAGTTTCGAAGGAACGATAAGCGGCAAGGATACGGTCGGCGGGATCGCCGGAACCAATGCGGCTTCCGGATATATTAACGATTGCACGATCCACGGCCATGTCACCGGATACTATATGACGGGCGGAATTGTCGGGAACAACCACGGCTCGGTCAGCCGCTGTTCCAATTATTCCGGGATCAACGACGACAGCGAGTGGGTGGTAGAAGATGATGAAATGGATACCGGGATCCTTTCAGGCATCAGCGGTTCCGATTCCGATTCCGATATCGAATTTTACAGCGGCGTGGATACGGGCGGAATCGCCGGGTATTCCAACGGCACGATCAGCGACTGCACCAATTACGGGACAGTCGGATACGAGCATACCGGCTATAATATCGGCGGGATCGCGGGGCGTCAGTCGGGCGTGGTCTCCTTCTGCGAGAACAGCGGCGAAGTCTACGGAAGAAAGGATGTCGGCGGGATCGTAGGGCAGATGGAGCCTGCGATCGAGGTTGACGAAGCGGAATCGCTGAAAAATGCCGTTGATAAACTCCACGATCTGATCGAAAAGGCGTTAGACGATCTGCAGGAGGGAAAGGACGCGGCCAAAACGGATCTGGACCGCTTAAGCGACTACGGGGACGAGGCGTATGACGCCGGCCATGAACTGGCGGACCAGCTGACGGATTTTGCGGAGACGAATGTGGATCAGCTCCATGAGATCAGCGCCCGCATGGAATATGTGGTCGACCGGCTTCCGGACGTGACGGACGATCTGACGGAGGCGGGCGACGCGTTCCAGAAGTTCTGCGATCTGCTCGATCAGAAGCTGCAGGATGCGGACACCGGGGACTGGCCGGAACCGGCGGAAAGCAGGGAAGTTTCCGGGGAGGAAGAACCGTGGAGCCTGTCCGAAGATGTGGATCAGCTGACGGCGGATCTGGAAGATCTGCAGGCGTCCGGCGAGGAGATTCAAAATATTGTCACGGACGGAAACGGAAATACGCTGGAATGGAGCGATTTAAGCAGCCGCAAACAGGCGGAGCTGCTCAGCGAACTGGCGAAATTGGAAGCGTATGCGCGCAAAACGGAAGAAGACGCAAACAGAACCATCAAGCATATCAGCGAAACGGAAAGCGGCGGCGAACAGGAGGAGACGGATCCGGAACTCGACGATGCGGTCGACGCCCTGCAGGATATGGCGGATGCTTTGGAAAATGCGGGCAACCGAACGAAGGATATCCTCAATTACCTGAAGAACCAGCCGGAAATCAGTTTCGTGGAATTAGGCGATGACTTCGATACGAGCCGGGAGAAGCTCTCCGATCAGATGCAGAATATCTCCGATGTGCTGCGAAGCCTCAGTGACAGTGCATCTTCCTATTCCGACCGGTTCAACGACGACCTGAAAGCGGTAAACGACCAGATCAACGTGGTTTTCCATCTGCTGATGGACAACATGACCGGCGTATCGGAATTGAGCGTGGAAGAATTGTATGAAGAAGTCTCGGATGACGAGATCGATTCCATCCTTTCGGGACGGGCGGATTCCTGCCGGAATACCGGAAGGATCAAAGGCGATATCAATATCGGCGGGATCGCCGGTTCTATGGCGATCGATGAAGAGGATCCGGAGGACAATGCCGCAGGCAGCATCAATTATGAGATCGGCCGGCGCTTTATCATGAAATGCATCGTTCAGGACTGCGTGAATGAAGGAAACGTGACCGCCAAGAAGGACGGCGCGGGCGGCGTTGCGGGCTATATGGCGCACGGGATCGTGCTCAGTGATGAAAACTACGGAAGCGTGGAAAGCACGGAAGGCGATTATGTAGGCGGCATCTGCGGACAGTCGCTGACGGTGATCCGCGAGTGTTATGCGCTCTGCGATGTTTCCGGCGGAAAAGACGTCGGCGGGATCGCCGGTTATGCGAATACGCTGGAAGACTGCTGCGCGATCGTGAATGCGGAGGCTTCCGCGGGCAAGAAAGGCGCGATTGCGGGCGAAGCCGCGGAACCGGTCATGGGAGATCCCGATGACAAAGAAACCGCGGAATCGGGCATCAGCCGGAATTACTATGTGGACGATGTGCTTTACGGGATCGATAACATCAGCTATGCCGGAGCCGCGGAACCGGTCAGCTATGAAGCGCTTCTGGGCGTTGAAGGGATTCCGGGGGAATTCCGCCACCTGAAAGTGTTTTATGTCGTGGACGACAAGACGATCGGCACGGAAGAAGTGGCGTTCGGGGAGAGCCTTTCAGATCTTAATTATCCGGAGTTTCCGAAGAAAGAGGGCTTTTACGGCGTCTGGCCGGACTGCTCCGACGGCGTGATGAGCGGAAACCTGATCCTGGAAGGGGAATATCATGAAGACGTCCGCGTCGTAGAGAGCGCAAAAACCGATGAGGAAAAGCCGTATGCGTTAGTTGAGCAGACGTTTACGGAAGATACGGTGCTGTCCGTTTCCGAAAGCAGCATCAATCCTCCGCAGCAGGCGGCCGGGAAAACTTATGTGATGTATGAGGTTTCCCTTGAAAACAGCGGAATCGGGGAGGGGGATACGTTCCCAATCCGGCTTTTGAACCCTTATGAGGACGCGGAAGTCTGGGGCTGGTCTAATGACCGGTGGATCCCGCTGGATAGCAAGGCGCGGGGCGGATACCTGCAGGTTGATATGAACGGTTCACAGGAGACGTTCTGCATCGTGGAGCAGAAGTCCTACACGCTGCTTCTCGCCGCGGGCATTGCCGTGGCTGCTGCGGTGATTATCGTGCTGTTTGTGCTGAAGAAGAAATCAGGGAAAAAGAAGAACAAAAGCAAAAAGTAACGGAACGGGAGAGTTATGACTTTAAAGGAGTTACCAATCGGAAAACAGGCGACGATCGAAGCGGTCGGCGGGGAAGGCGCTCTGCGCCAGCATTTTCTGGACATGGGCGTGATCCCCAATACCGATATTCTGCTGGTGAAATACGCCCCGCTGGGCGATCCGATGGAGTTTCAGATCCACGGGTACGAGCTGACGCTGCGCGTCGCGGATGCGGAGAAAATTACGATCCGGGATGTCCGGGATGCGGATGCGCCGGAGGCGGATCACGGGAAAAAGGAAAAGAAGCCGGGAAAGAAGAGCATTTCC
>CANQDS010000024.1 GCA_947593655.1 uncultured Lachnospiraceae bacterium
GGTTTTCCACTGTTCAGTTATCAAGGTTCTTTCGCTGTCTGCCGTTTCAAGCAGTCAGCTTGATTATAATATCACGCAATCAACCTGTTGTCAACAAAAAAATTCCATTTTTTTAAATTTTTTTGAATAATTTTTTCAACTACAAGATATAGTGGTCTGCGTTGGCATAAACTACAAGTTTTTCCTTATAGGAAATGCACCAGCAGATGAAAAACCGGATTCTGCTCATAGAACCATGCCAGAACCGGAGATTCATAGACGAAAGAAATCAGCCATTTCCCTCCCGGCGTTCCGGCTCCGGCTGCAAGGAAGGCAAACGCGATCCAGACAAACAGGAGTCCTTTGACAAATCCCGCAAAGAGTCCCGCTGTACGGTTGACTCCGTTTAAGATCGGAATCCGGTCCACCAGTTTAAGCGCGATCCCGATTCCGCGGAAGATGAAAAACACCGCGATCAGCGTGATCAAAAATGCGATCCCCTGCATCGCCAGATCGGCGATCTTTCCCGCCATCAGGTCATAGACTCCGGTATTTTCCAGAAAATGATCCGCTGCCTGTTCGGAATCCATCAGATTGTCCGCGATCACATCGGGCAGTTTTATCCCGAAAATCTCCAGATCCTCCACTTCCTGAGCTGCCGGCGCATTGAGTTCGCCCGCGTCTCCCTGTGCATCCTCTTTCAGCACCGACTGGCGCAGCTCTTCTTTGCTGTACGCCGCTACTGCTGCCGGGATGCCGGTATGCTCGGAAAGAAACTGGTTCACGTACGGCGCCGCCCAGGTAACGGCGATCAGGATCAAAAGCCATTCCGCCAGAGAATACGCCACCCGAAGAAAACCGCGGCGATATCCCCATATGACGTTTCCGGCAATAAATAAAAGAACAAAAATCAGCAGCCAGTTCATCGCAGTCGCACCTCTTCTGTCTTACCGTCTAAGATAAACACATAGTCCGCACTTGTCCCCTGCGGAATGATCTGATATAAGCGCTCGTCAAAAATATAAGAAAACTTTTTAATGCTGTGTACGGTATACAATTCACATTCATGGTCATTTCTGATGCAGATTTCATTATTGGAAAGAAATTCCACGCTGTCGTACACCATCATGGTGTCGTTTTCCATGATCGTGTTCCCCTTCATATCGCATACCATAATATGGCGGGAGCCGTCTTCGCTGTGGCGGTTCTGCACGAACCCGAGATATTTATTATTGTAAAAAATACTGTCGATCTCTTCCTCCAGGAAAATCTCTTTTTTTACAGAGGGCTTCTGCTCGCCTTCAAACACGATCACTTCATGATCGCCAAAAGCCACCATGCGGTCGTTGGAAACATAGGAAATCTCCGGGATCAGCATATCCGAATAGGAATAAGTCCCTACATTATTGTTGATCTCATTCTGTCCGACCGAGCCAAAGTTATAAAAGGTAATCGTGGATTTGATATTTCCGTCATTGACGTCCACCATATCCACCGCCAGTTTCTGCGCATTATGCGCAAACGCAATATCGATCGGGAATCCGCCCTGATTCCCGTAAAATTTTCCATTCGCCAGCTCTTTTCCTCTCTTGTCAAAGAGCTTTACATAGGAAATATCTTCTTCTTTCATCAGAACCGCCACGGTTCCCTGCTCTGCAATACAGACCGTCTGGATTGGAAAGGTCGTTTCGATCTTCTCTTCCAGGCCTTCCCTTGTCATAATATAAATCTCCGTGCCGCCTTTGTCATAGATCGCAAGGTAATTGCCGCAGATGTCCAGAAGCGGAGTGGTCATTTCAAACGACTGGTTCCAGATCAGTTCATTCCTGCTGTCCATATAGATTGCCCCGTCGTTGCTGTATTTCAAGATATTCCCCAGAAATTCTTCGAATTTCGCGGCCTCGCTGTCTGTCCGTTCCGCGCTGCTTCTTATTTCATAAGACGAGTAGCTGCGCAGGGCCAGCCATAATTCCAGCAGGGCGACCGCAGCGACGGCGACCGCAGCAATCCTGACCACCCGCCAGAAAATCTTCTTCCGATGATTCTGTATTTTTTCATCTAATTCTTCAAAATCGGTCTTTACGGTATGAAACCCTTCTTTATTGGATTTTGACATAGATGTTTATCCCTTCTGTTTCTACTGCTTTAAGATATTTCCTCCCGGAACCTCTTCCACCGGAACCGTATTCTGTTCCTCGGCCGGGGAAGCCTGCTGCATGGTTTCCGTCGCCTGCGTATCCTCTTCCTGCCCGGAGGACTGCAGATCTTGCAGGATCGTTTCTGTCGCGGCCTCTGTATTGACGCCGCGGCTCTCCCGTCCCATCGCAGCGATCATCTTTTCGATCGAAGATAAGGTAAAATTCTGACGGTATGCGCTAAACCCCGCCGCCCCGATCAAAAGCGCGATCGCAGCTGCCAGAACATAAGAGCCTGATTTCTTTCCGGCGGCTTCTTTCTTCCGGCCGTACATGGATTCCCGGTAACGCGCCCGCGGCCTCTCGCGCACTTTGGGCTTGGGAACCGCTGTCGGAAGCAGTACGGTCTTGGGCAGTTCCAGATGCACCTGCATGGGATCGGGCGCCTGCGCATTTTTCGCATCGTAATATATGTAAAACCCGTTCTTTTCCCGCAGATGGCCGCTTTTATTCAGATAAAAATACTCTTCCTGCTCCAGAGAATCCAAAAGCCAGAAAAACTGGTGCGCTCCGCCGAACTGCTCCCGGTGCACGGCTTCGAGTTCCGCCGTCATTTTCGGCGGCATTCCCTTGATGTCCAGAGCCCACCCTACGATAATGGCGTCTTCATACACCCGCTTGATCTCCCGGAATACGCCGCCCCATACATGGTTGTTCCAGACCGGGATCCCCTGGGAAAAATCAATATCATATACCGGAATCGCCGCTTCTATAAAGGTAGAGTAGCGCTTTTCCATACATTCGGTGTGCCCCATGAGGACAAAAACCCGCTTTTCCGCAAATTCTTCCTGATGAACTCTTTCGTATGCGCAATTTTCCACATAGATCTTATCCTCCTGTGCAGGAGTTCCGATCTGGCGGATATTTTTCAGGTTGCGCCCGTTTCCTTCTACAATGTCGATCATAATTTCCGCTCCTTTTTTTGAAACATGCTATCACAGCATATCCAAAGATTTTGGAAAATTATGCGACAAAGGTTCTAGTTCAGAAATGCTTTGACCTTTTTACAGATTCCTTCTGCATCCAATCCGTATTTATGGATCAGTTCCGCTGCCGGACCGGACTCCCCGAACTGGTCGTTGACGCCGATGCGCAGCACTTTCACAGGCGCTTCCTCGCAGAGCACTTCGCAGACTGCGCTGCCCAGGCCGCCCAGAACGGAATGTTCTTCCACCGTTACTGCTTTTCCGGTCTTCTGCGCAGACGAAACCACCAGTTCGCGGTCGATCGGCTTAATGGTGTGGATATTCACCAATTCCGCGGAAATCCCTTCCTGCTCCAGCAGTTTCACCGCTTCCAGACTCTCGCTGACTTCCAGCCCCGTTGCAAAGATCGTAACGTCCGTTCCTTCTTTCAGCAGACGCCCTTTCCCGATCTCAAACCGGTAATCCGGCGCATCGTTGATCACCGGTACGGCAAGACGGCCGAACCGCAGATAAACCGGCCCGGTATATTCATAAGCGGCTCTTACCGCCGCTTTCGCTTCCACATCGTCCGACGGGTTAATGATCACCATTCCCGGAATCTCACGCATTAAGGCGATATCTTCCAGACACTGATGCGTCGCGCCGTCTTCCCCGACGGAGATTCCGGCGTGCGTCGCGCCGATTTTCACATTCAGGTGCGGATAGCCGACCGCGTTGCGCACCTGCTCATAAGCCCGGCCTGCCGCGAACATGGCAAACGAACTGATAAACGGAACTTTCCCGCAGGATGCCAGTCCGGCCGCGATCCCGGTCATATTGGCTTCTGCAATCCCGCAGTCCCAGTGGCGCTCCGGAAACGCTTTCTTAAACATGCCTGTTTTGGTGGCTTCCGCAAGATCCGCATCCAGTACGATCAGATCCGGGCATTCCGCCCCCAGTTCCACCAGCGCATTACCGTAACTGTCTCTTGTTGCGATCTTCTTTACTTCTGACATAATGCTTCACCCGCTTTCTCCAGTTCTTCCATTGCCTGCCGGTACTGCTCATCGTTCGGCGCTTTCCCGTGCCAGCCCGCCTGATTCTCCATGAAAGAAACGCCTTTTCCTTTCATGGTCTTTGCAATAATCGCCGTCGGCTGCCCTTTGACCGTGCGCGCTTCGTCAAACGCGGCGCGGATCTCGTCGAAATTATTTCCGTCGATCGTGATGACATGGAACTGAAACGCTTCAAACTTCCGGTCGATCGGGTACGGGGAGCATACCTCGTCTACCGCGCCGTCAATCTGCAGATTGTTGTTATCCACGATCACGACAAGGTTGTCCAGTTTCCTGTGCCCCGCCCACATCGCGGCTTCCCAGATCTGTCCTTCCTGAAGTTCCCCGTCTCCGGTCAGGGCATATACACGGTAATCTTTCCGGTCGAATTTACCGGCGGCCGCCATTCCGACTGCTGCGGAAACTCCCTGTCCGAGGGAACCGCTGGACATATCCACGCCCGGAATATGCTTCATATCCGGATGCCCCTGCAGATAGGAGCCGGTATGGCGCAGCGTCTTTAAATCCTCCTTCGGGAAATACCCTCTTTCGGCAAGCGTCGCATAAAGTCCCGGCGCCACATGCCCTTTCGAGAGGACAAACCGGTCGCGGTCCTCCCATTTCGGATTCTTCGGATCGATGTTCATTTCTTCAAAATACAGGTAAGCAAATAAGTCCGCCGCGGAAAGCGATCCGCCCGGATGCCCGGATTTCGCACTGTATACTGCGGTTACGATGCCTTTGCGTATCTCATTTGCAATTTTTTCCAATTCTAAATTATTCATAGATTCTCCTTAAATTACAGCTCTGTCCTGCCTTCAAGCGCACGAAGGAGCGTGACTTCGTCGATATATTCCAGATCGCCGCCGACGGGAACCCCGCTTGCGATCCTCGTTACTTTGATTCCGGTCGGCTTAATCAGCTTGCTGATGTACATTGCCGTGGTTTCCCCCTCCAGACTGGAATTGGTGGCAATGATCACTTCCCGGACTTCGCCCTCCAGCCGGCGTATCAGCTCTTTGAGGCGGATATCTCCCGGTCCGATGCCGAGCATCGGGGAGATCGCCCCGTGGAGCACATGATAGACTCCCGCGAATTTCTGCGTTTTCTCGTATGCGGCTAAATCTCTGGTGTTTTCCACTACCATAATGGTACTGTGATCCCTTGCACTGTCCCGGCAGATCGGACAGACTTCTTCGTCGGTAAGCGTGAAGCAGACTTTACAGTACTTCACATTCTGCCGGGCATGAAGAATCGCTCCCGACAATGCCTCCACCTGGTCGTTCGGCATATTTAAGATATGAAACGCCAGACGCTGTGCGGATTTTGCGCCGATTCCCGGAAGCGAAGCGAGTGCCTCGATCAATTTTGATATTTCTTTACTGTAATAATCCATAACCGTGTGCTCTGTCTTAGAAAGGAAGGCCGCCTCCCAGCCCGCCGGTGATTTTCGCCATCGACTGCTGCGAAGCCTCATCTACTTTGCGGAGCGCCTCATTGACCGCCGCCATGACCAGATCTTCCAGCATCTCGATATCGTCCGGATCCACCACTTCTTCGGATAATTTCACCTTCGTGATCTCGCGTTTGCCGGATACCGTCACTTCTACGGCTCCGCCTCCGGACGAGGCCGTGATCTCCTGTTCCTCCAGCGCTTTCTGGGCTTCCTCCATCTGTTTTTGCATCTTCTGCGCCTGTTTCATAAGATTATTCATGTTTCCCGGCATTCCGCCCGGAAACCCGCCCCGTTTTGCCATGTACATTCCTCCTTTTCAACTATTCCTCTTCGATCTCGATATCAAATTGAATGAGCTGCCGCAGATCCGGAAAAGCATCCGCCGCCCGCTCCGACGTTTCGTTGATCTTAAGCCCGATCGCAATCTCCTTTTGGATCCGCTCAGTGATCATGGATTTCAGCGTCGATAAGCTCTCCGCTTTATCTTCGTTCAAATATTCATATGCATTCCTGTCGTCAAAAACCAGCAAAAGCTCTCCCTGCGGGCCGAGCGTCGGCACGGCCTTATTCAGATAGGTGCGGGAAACCGCCCCGATCTCAGAGATCACGGAACGCCAGTTTCTGATCACTTCACGGATGTCATCCGGTATGGATTTCGGAAGCCGGGGACGTTCCTCTGCTTTCGGCGCCTCCTGCCGGTCCGGCGCCGCATGATCGGTCTGCACCGGCACGCCTTTTTCCATCTTCCGCTCCAGACTCTCGATCCGGTCGATCAGAGAAGAATAATCTTTCTCCATTTCCGGTCGGCACAGCCGGATCACCGCAATCTCGATCAAGATCCGCTTCTGCACCGCATAACGGATCTGATTCCCCAGTTCGGAAAAAATGCGGATATAGCGGATCAGTATCTCCGGCTGGATCATTCCGGCCTCTTCTTTCAGGGCCGCAAGGTTCTCACTGGACATATCCAGAACGTCTTCCATCCCTTCCGAGCTCTGCAGCAAAAGCAGATTGCGCAGATACCAGGTGAAATCATTGACCATCTGGCCGAGTTCCCGTCCCTCGTCCACCAGTTCGCCCAGCGTCCGGACGGCGCCCGTAATATCTTTCTGAATGATCTGCCGAAGCAGCACGGAAAACACTTCGTTGTCAACGGCTCCCAGCACTTCCAGCACGTTTTCATACGTCAGCTTCTGCCCGAGATGAAAGGCAATACACTGATCCAGAAGGCTTAGCGCATCACGCATGGAGCCGTCTCCGGCTTTCGCCACGTACCGGAGGGCGCGCTCTTCCACATCCACCTGTTCTTTCTCCATCAGTTCGGACAGCCGCGCCGTGATCGTGTCGATCGAGATCCGGTGGAAATCATAGCGCTGGCAGCGGGACAGGATCGTTATGGGGATCTTATGCGCTTCTGTCGTCGCCAGTATAAAGATCACATAGGCCGGCGGTTCCTCCAGCGTCTTTAACAGGGCGTTGAACGCGCCTGTGGAAAGCATATGCACTTCATCGATGATATAAACCTTATATCTGCCTTCCGTCGGCCGGTAGGCAACCTCCTCCCGGATCTGGCGGATGTTGTCCACGCCGTTGTTCGAGGCCGCATCAATTTCGATCACATTCATAGAAGTCCCTGCGGCGATCGCCTGACAAGCAGGACAATGACCGCATGGACTTCCATCTACCGGCTGTTCGCAATTAACCGCCTTTGCAAAAATTTTCGCAACCGTTGTTTTCCCTGTTCCTCTCGTGCCGCAGAACAGGTATGCATGTCCGATACGGTCCGCCCGGATCTGATTCTTTAAGGTTGTAACAATATGTTCCTGCCCTTTGACATCTTCAAACTCCTGCGGGCGGAACTTCCGGTACAGCGCCGTATAGGACATGCCCCTTCACCAACTTCCCTATTGTTAATCGCCAAAGCTGATTCCGATCCGCTTTGCTTCTTTCACCATCTGTCCGCCTGGATCTACCATTTTCAGCTTTCCGGCAACATCTCCGAGCGGAACCCGCTTCGTTTTATTATTGACCATAGCGATCATGCAGCCGTAATCCTCTTCCATGATCGCTTTCGCTGCCGCTGCGCCGAGTCTCGTGCAGAGCACGCGGTCATACGGGCACGGGCTTCCGCCTCGCTGCGTATGTCCCGGAACCGCTACCCGCACTTCGCTCCCAAGCTTGTCGGAGATCTGCGCGGCAATCTCATAGGATACCGACGGGTATTTGCGTTCCGCCACTTTCGCCTTGTATTCTTTCTTGGAAAGCGCGGCATCTTCTTTCGAGATCGCACCCTCCGCTACGGCAAGGATCGTAAATCCTTTTCCCTTCCGGCTGCGCCGCTGGATCGCCTCTACCACCTTCTCCAGATCGTACGGGATCTCCGGAAGCAGGATAATGTCCGCTCCACCCGCAACGCCCGCATACAGCGTCAGCCAGCCTACTTTATGTCCCATGACTTCTACGATAAAGACGCGGTTATGGGATGCTGCGGTTGTATGGATGCAGTCGATCGCGTCGGTCGCAATATTGATCGCGCTCTGGAATCCAAACGTCACATCCGTTCCATAGATATCATTATCGATCGTTTTCGGCAGATGGATAATGTTCAATCCTTCTTCCCGCAGCAGATTCGCCGTCTTCTGCGTTCCGTTTCCGCCGAGAATGACCAGACAGTTCAGATTCAGTTTGTAATAGGTCTGCTTCATGGCCTCTACTTTATCCAGGCCGTTCTCATCCGGCGTCCTCATCAGCTTAAACGGCTGGCGGGAGGAACCCAGAATCGTGCCGCCCCTTGTCAGAATCCCGGAAAAATCCGCCGAGGTAAGCAGACGGTAGTTCCCGTAAATCAATCCCTTGTATCCGTTTTCAAAACCGTAAACCTCCAGTTCGTCTACGTTTGCCGCGAGTCCTTTCACAACGCCCCGCATTGCTGCGTTCAGCGCCTGGCAGTCGCCTCCGCTTGTCAACATGCCGATCCTTAACATAGTGCACCATCCTTTCTAATCCGTCACTTTGATCACTGATCAAGTCCATAGTCAGTTGTATTATAATATAAATCCGTGACAAGAACAACCAGAAATTCTTGCAACTTCCCGGCGCTTATATTATTATGGAACAAAGTATTTGCAAAAACGGAGGCGGGGAAATTGCAGATTGACCGGAAAGGCGCAGATTATGAACTCATGCACGGATCGGATATCGTTGCAGCGATCAGCCGGATCGGAAAGGCCGTTGTGTATCAGGAGCAGTTTATGCCCTACGACCTTAATCTTTGATCCGCCTGCCGATATGGTACATGTAGACGTCTTCTAAGTTCATATCCTCTTTCGCCTCCGTAAAGCCGGGCGGTTTTTCCTCTGCCGCAATCCGGTACGCCAGGCCGTCCCTTTTCTGCATTAAATTTCCATACGGATAATCGTTTTTGATCGCACGGATCTGGTTCTTGTCGCATTTTTTCTCGAAAATATGCGTTTTGACCTCGTCAATCAATTCGATCGGCGCGCCTTTTTGTATGATGCTCCCGTCATGAAGCAATACCACATAATCCGCAATACACTCAATATCGCTCACGATATGCGTCGCAAAGATGACGATTTTTTCACTGGATAATTCGGTGATAAAATTTCTCATCCGGATCCGCTCTTTCGGATCAAGCCCTGCTGTCGGCTCGTCTAATATGATGATCTCCGGCTCTCCGAGCAGCGCCTGCGCCAGTAAAAGCCGCTGTTTCATCCCTCCGGAATAATGGCTGATCCTGACTTTTCCCGCATCCTTTAAATTCACCCGTTCCAGCAGTTCTTCGATCTGGTTTTTCGCCGTTTTCTTCGGAACGCCTTTGACCGATGCCATATAAAGCAAAAACGCTTTCCCGGTCAGCTGGCCGTACAAGCCCTGCTCCTGCGGCATGTAGCCGAGTTTTTTCCGGTACTGCTTTCCAAGCTTTATGATTTCCGTTCCGTCGTACAAAATCTCTCCGGCTGTCCGCGGGATATTATCGGTTAGAATATTAAGGAGTGTGCTCTTTCCCGCGCCGTTTTCGCCCAATATCCCATAAATCCCGCTTTCCAGCGTCAGATCGATCTCTTTTAACGCTGTCTTTGCGCCGTATTTTTTCTGTAATCTTTTAATCTCCATCCTCATATCGTTTACCCGCACCATTTCTTCCGGGCAGCGGCTCTCACTGCGAAAAACGCCGCCAGGATCAGAATCAGCTTCACAAATTCCGCCGCTCTGCCAACTGTTCCTATTACGATTCCGTTCACGTCCAGAAGCGGAAAAAGAGAAAACGCACCCATCACCGCCCCGCCGCTTTGCCCCGTAAGAACAGGGACGATAACGATTCCGGCAAATGCAAGAAGGAGCACCCTCTGATCCGCCAGCACGGATAAGTATAAAAGCAGCTCGGCGATCAGCGCAAAAATCCCCGCGCGCAGCACCAGCATTCCGGCTATGTACGCCAGAATACTGATCGGAAACGGGAAATCCTGCATCAGTGCGATACTCTGTACCGGCGCGAAAATCCGCTCCATTCCAAACTGCGCTGCAAGGTAATAGATGTTCACGCCGTTTAACAGCAGCACAAGAAAGACGGTTACGGCAAATGCGCCCGTTTCCTTTGCGCAGAACAATTCCTCCCGTCCCCGCGCGGCGGAACGCAGAAGAATACGCATCCGGCTGCTCTCTTCGCAGCGGAAAGATCCGGACATCAGAACTGCGATCGCAAGCAGCGCCGCAACAGCCGTTCTTTGCATGGTTCTCTCGCCCGCGCTCCCCAGCAGCTTATCGTATCCGGCGCTGCTGACCAGTTCGATCTGAATACCCCGCGTTTTTTCCAGTTCCCCGGCACGGCTTATTTCCGCCTCGATCAGTGCCAGATCGTCCTCTGTGATCTTCGCCTCGCGGAGTTTTCCCTGCGCCCTGTAATACTCGGTTTTATCGGCCTTTCCATCCCGATAGAGCGCATATACCCGGTCATACTCCTCATAGATCTGCTCTGCGCGCCGATGCTCCGCATCCAGATGGTCATATACCGCATCCGTGATTTTCCCGGAATATTCCTCATAAAACCGGTTGACATACTGCTCCGTCTCGTTATACGCCATAAACCGGGGCTTTACTATTCCCGCGACCACCAAAAGCAAAAGCGCAGCCACCCAGATTCCCCGGTTTTCGATCAGCATTTTATAAAGCTCCGCCGCTTTCAGGTTATAAATTTCCTGCAGGCGGTGAATCTGCCGGAAACGGATACTCCTTTTCCCGGAGCGCACCCTTCCTCCATTCTGCGGCCTTTTTGCAAACGCCAGGATCCCGGTGCCCGAAAAAATAAGGAAAAGAAGTGCCATGCCGGCCTTTATCACCAGAAGCAGGTTTACCGCTTTTCCAAAACAATTGATATTGTAATAGCCGAAAAGATATTCTCCGGTATCCAGATATTCCAGCACATTCACGCATTTCAGCAGCTTCCAGCTGCTTTGAAAGGTAATTGCTCCCTTCCAGTAATATTCCAGCAGGAGAAAAACGCCTGCCGCCAGCGCGGAAACGGCACGGTTCAGAATACAGCTGGCCAATGTCCACAGCAGGATCCCGATCAGCGCGATCGCAAACGCAGAGATCAGATAATACCAAAACAGCAGTCCCGACACGGATAACGGATAAGTAACATCACGGAATAATGCAATCGACTGTGCGCTCCTGCCGAAACCGACTCCGCCGCCGCTATCCAGCACGGCCAGACACAAAACAACCGACAGATTCACCAGATGAATGACAGCAGCGGAAACGCATATGGAAATGCACCGCTTAAAGCCAAGGATCCCCCTTCCCTGCGCCGAGGCGTAAAGGATCCGGGAAACTCCTCCCTGCTGCTCTCTCGCCTGGGCAAACGCGATCAGAAGCACCATGACAAGCGATACATACCCTGCCGCTTTATCATTTATCAACTGTATGACCGGCGTATCATTTCCCGCCTGCAGACTGACATTTTCCACGCGCCGGTAGGCATCGGCGATCCGGGCGGCATCCTGAACGGAAAACGAGTTTTCGTCCGATGAAAAAACAGAGAAGTCCTGAACCTTCCCTGCTCCTTCGATCACAGATTCCACATAATCCCTGTATCCGGAAAGGTACTCGTTCCGGGCGGAAGGATCTATAGAAACCTCCTCTTTCCGGGACTGGCTGTACAGAAAGAAAACACCATTCAGGATCACAAGCAGTCCCAGCAGCAATATTAATTTTTTATTCTGCAGCAACCGGTAATTTTCCATCATCTTCAACTGTTGAGCCATTGCCCCAGTTCCATTTTCATCCAGTCTTTCTTCTGGGAACCGATCTGGCTCTTATCCAATATCCACATATACTCCGTTCGATATTCCTGTCCGTCGTCCTGCCTGGCTTCCTGTCCGGTTCCCGGCTCGGCATCGGACTCCAGAAACAGATATTCCTCATCGCCAAACAGAACCGAAGCAGACGGCGGTATCCGGATCACGTCTTTTGCCGTACCGTCCGTATCATAAACGCATATTTCCTCATCTCCGGTATCCGCGTCCATATCCACCAGATAGATATGATCTCCGTCAAAAGACGCCTGTATGATCTCATTCGTATTTTCCACCACGCATTCCGTCACGCCACTTTGCAGATCCGCCATATAACAGCTATTGCTGATGTCGTAATAAAAAATATGGTTTTCATCGATCACGCAGTATTCGGAGCCCATAAAGTCTTCTAACACCGTTTCGATCTCGTCTGTTTTGATATTGTACCGCATAAGCGTATAGCAGGTCTGTCCATCGCTTTCTTCCCACTGGGCCGTGAAATAGAGGTAGTCGCCTGCTCCCTGCAGCCGGGCGATATCCGGGAACGACTTGCCGCTCATGTCATAGATCAGCGTCTTTTCCCCATCCAGCCTGATCTTCGTAAGGTCATACGGCTGTTCCTGATCCCGGAGGATCCCGTAATAGTATCCGTCGATCATAATAAAATCATAGGTCCATGTAAAGCCTCCCATTGGCGACGGCTCCACGGAATAGAGATAGAATAATTTCTTCCGTTCGCTCCCATCCATGCTGACCTGATAGACGTAAAAATCCATGACTTCGCCCTTTTCCGTACCGAGCTTATAGATATGGTCATTATAGATTTCCAGATCCATTCCGCCGAAACCATATTGCAGTTCATCCCCATAGTCGCCAAACCAGGCGTTGCAATACGTTCCTTTATGATCGCAGTTTGACTTCCCTCAGACAATCGTTCCCTGCTTTGCCTTTGGATCCCAAAAGCACAATTGACGGGAACTGTTCCAGAAATAATACCCATCGTCTGTTTTCTTGATCTCGCAGTGTCCTCCCCAATACGGCTGGGCCGGATATTCCTGGTCCGCGGAGTAGATCTGATCCAGATTCACGCCTTCGCCGCTGCATCCGAAGCATAGCAGCGCGGCAGTTAAAATGATGCCGATTCTTTTTGCCTTCATTTCTTGTCCGCTCTCCCAATTTTATGTCATGCAGGTTTCCTGCGAATCCGATATGCCGCGGCAATCGCTAAAACGATCAATGCCGCCACAGGGATCCACAGAAGAACCCAACCTTCCTTGCCCAGCTTTCTTCCCGCTCCGCCGCTCTCATCCAAAGAAACATTCCTGTATTGTTCTGCACGATCTGCCATTTCCTGAAATGAATACAATGAATTATGGACAGATTCCTGTTCCGACTGAACAGTCTGCATTTCTTCATAATCATCGACAATCGCATAATCATATCCAAGGCCGGCAAATACCGATGCTTTGCCGTTTTCCATTCCAAGCAATACCGGAAACTGAAATCCCGGAAGATCATGAATGATGACCGCCTGATCACAGTTTTCCAGCGTTTTTTCCTGCGCCATCACCCTGTTCCAAAGGCTCTGATCCTCTTCCGTGATCTCACCAACCCCGACAACGAACCATTTTCCTTCATGTTCACGGATTTCCCGTTCTTCTTCTGGCGAAAAATCAACATCTTCATTTAACGGCATTCCTTTGGGAATCTCTAGGCGATACCATTTCCCATTCATTTCAGCCTCAACGATCCACATATGATCCCCTTTTTCCAATGTCTGCAGGAGAATCTCTGCATCATCCGTGTTCAATTGAAAAATATCCGTTCCATGGATTTTTACGGATCTTTCATAGTGGAATTCTACGCTATGCGCTGTTCCTCCGCTGTTCCCTGCTATAGCATCGACCATCTCATCTTCCAAAGCTGAAATTTCTTCCAATTCGCTGCTTGTCGAAAGCACATCTTCCGGATAAAGAATGCCATCCTGGGCAGATGCCGGATTGCTGTTTCCGAAAAGAACTGCTGCCATCAGCAAAAATCCGAATATTTTCTTCATATAACCGCCTCCTTATTGAATCACACGTGTTTGTGTATATCGCCCTGTTCCAGACTGAATACTTGTTCCATTCTTTAAATCGCTATACCGATAACTTATTTTTGCAGAGCAATTTTTCAAAGGATCTGTAATGGTCAATTTTCCACTAGTATCGTAACCAGATATTATCACACTATGGGCGCCTCCTGAATTCCATTCCATTTTAATCGGAATGATATAACCTTGAGCAAGTTTTGTTGTCAGAAATGTTTCCGTCTTTACACCCTCTACTACAGCACTGCGCCCTGGTGGCAACGCATAATTTATTGCCTGAATAACTTGCGAATCGTTGGCTCCTTTATTGTCAACATTACCTTTAATTTGATATACTATCTCCGCTTGCAAATGGCTTGCCCCATAATACTCTCCCGCCATTTGAGCCACTGCTGCCCAGCACCAATTGGATTTTTCCTGCTCACGTCTTTCCAATGACAACGACACATACGGCGGCAATGCATAAACTGCAATTGCATTTTCATATAAAGAAAATATTAATACTAATGAAATAATTACTTTTAACATATGTTTTAACACAAGGCTATCCCCCATTCAGTAAAATTATCTTCAAAAGAAATTTATACGGTTGCAAAATGTTTTCAAGTCTTTCGCTTTTTAATCTGCTAATCGCTTCACCCCCCATCCTTCCTACTCATTGATCATGCGCAATAATTTCCTCCTTGCCCTTGCAAGCCGCGATTTCACGGTTCCATCCGGAATCTTTAACATCTTTCCGATTTCCTTGACGCTGAATTGCTCATAATAGTACAATATGACGACTTCACGGAATTCTCTCTCCAATTCCATGATGCTTTCCCACAATCCGTCGCGCTCAAAGACAGACACCTGTCCATCTCCATTCTCCTCGTCCTCTACATAAGGAACGAAGCGGTGCGACCGCATGACAATCTGTTTGGCCGCATTTACTAGAATCTGCATCAACCACGCCTTTGCACTTGCAGACTGTCTAAGCTGATGCGCTTTTTCAAAGGCAAGCACGATCGCTTCGCCAACTGCATCCTGCGCATCCGCATCATTCCGCACAATAGAAAAGGCCAGCTGGTACATGCGGCTCTTATTCGCTATGATCAAATCCGCTAATTCTGCCTGTGTTATCTTTTGCACTGACAATCCACCTTGTTTCGTTTGTAAACGTTTACATATATTAGATAAATAAATCTTTTCTCTGGTTCCCATTATATAAAATTTAATTTCTAATGGCAAATCAAATTTTATATGCGATCTTAATTTTTTTATAAATCATGAAGTTTTGTTCAAAACATATGGGAATTCTTCCGATTTATTCTTGAAATTTGCGCGAAAATCACTTGCAATCGGATTGGAGTATGCTATAATGTATTCGTTAGCCAAATGGAGAGTTGTCCGAGTGGCTGAAGGTGCGGCTCTCGAAAAGCCGTGTACCCCTTTAAAGGGTACCGGGGGTTCGAATCCCCTGCTCTCCGTTAAAAATACCGGGAAATCATTGTTGATCCATGATTTCCCGGTATTTGTTTTCTTCATTATACTGCTTAATCCGCTGTCTTCAGTTTCTGCGCCACCTCGAAGATCTCTTCTAAGATGGTCTTGGTATGGTTCATATCCTCTACCGCATTCTCTACATTTCGAAGTCCTTCGCTGGACGCCGCCGCAACTTCCTCACTGGTCGCGGACAGCTGTGTCAGGTTCTCCGAAATAATGCCCGCCGCATCTAAGATCTCTTTGATCACCTGTTCGGTATTGGTGATGTCGGCGGATAACTCCGTCGCCTTTTCATCGATCCGTTCAAATTTCTCGCCCGTTACCGCGATCATCTCATTCTGGCGCATTACGGAAGATACCGCATTTTCAAAACTCTCGTTGGCCTGCCGCGTATCTTCGTTCAGCTCCTGAATGATGTTCTGAATGCTGTTGGACGCTTCTTTCGTCTGCTCGGACAGCTGGCGGATCTCATCCGCAACTACGGCAAACCCTTTTCCCGCTTCCCCGGCTCTCGCCGCTTCGATGGAAGCGTTTAACGACAGCAGGTTCGTCTGATTGGAGATATTTAAGATCGTGCCGACGAAGCCCTGTACCTCTTCCACGCGCTCGGTCAGACGCGAGATTACCCGGACCGCTTCGTTGCTGGCTTCTTCCACGTTCCTTGCCTGATTGCGCAGTTCGTTGATGCCTTCCGCGCCTTCCGCCACAGTCGCCGTCACCTGATTGGAAACCTCCATCATGTTCATGCTCTGCTGTTCCGCGTAATCGGTGTTGTCCTGGATCCGCGTACACATCTCCGCCTGCTGCTGGACCGCTTCGGCCGTATTTTCCGTACTGTCCGCAATATTGCTCATGGCAAAATGCGCTGTATTGACGCTCTCTTCGAGATGCCCCACCATCTCCATCGCTTTATCGAAACGCGTCGCCACATCGTCCGCGGCTACGATGATCCGCTTGCCGCTGGCCTCCTGTGCGACCATGGCGTCCTGCACGGACGATACGTTTTCCGTATTATACTGCGTCAGAAGCCTTGTAATGGAGATCGTCGCAATCGCCGTCAAAACCAGCACGAAGATGGTCATAAACATCTGCTGATTGTAATCCGGATTCCCCGGCTGGAAAAAGATGATCAGCCGGATCACATTGATGATAAACAGAACCGTATTCTGGACGATCACGAACTTCGTATCCAGATAGGCCATGGACAGCAGCAGGATCGGCATGGTATACAGCCAGGTGTGCTGCGTCCGGTTCAAAAGACAGATAATGGCATAGGCGACCGTTACCGACGCCTACATGATAAGCGCCCCCGTCCTTGTATCCTTCATTCTGGTATAGACCACGATATCCGCAATGATCGAAAGAATAGACGCCGCGATCTGGATGTATACCTGCACCGTCTTCGTCCCCGTCAGGACCGCCATGATAAACGTGACCGTCAGGTAGACCATAATGATCATCATCGTGATAAACACTACCCGGTTCGACCTCAAATACTGTTCTTTTTTCATCTTCTCTTCTGCCCCCTTATGAGTTTCTGCGCTTCTCCTGAAAACGTTCTTTCCTGCGTCCCGCCGGCTGATGGTTCCGCTCCTTCCGCCGTTCTTCCGGCTGCTGCTGACGCTCCTTTCTCCTTTCCTCCGGCTGAGGACGTTCCTTCTTCCGTCCTATGTATACATTCCACTTCGTATACGCCTCCTGGGCGTTGCGCGACCGGTACACCACCTTGCGTTCCTCGCCCATGATGTCAGCGATGCTGTACCATCCGCGGTCATACTGGAATTCTGCGGTCTTTCCCTCCAACTCCTTGTTGCCTAATACAAATTTATGAATTGCCTGTGCCATCTGTTCTCCTTTCGCGCTTCAAAACAAAATCTACCGCCGCTTTCAGCTTAACGTCCTGCTCCAGCCGCGGATCCTGCTCCAACTCCCGCGCTTCCTCCTCGGAAAACAGTTCCCGCAGAACTACCTGGTGCCCTTCAACCGGAATGTAGGAAACCTTCTCTTTCTCAAATTCCGGGCGGAGCACATAATATGGAACGCCCTCCGTCCTTCCTGTCGAAAGCTGCACAATATTCTCTACCTTACAAACCCCCAATGTTTCACTGTAGATATACTGTTTCTTCTGGAACATTTCCCGTCTTCCTTTCTCTGATGCAGCGAATCCGTCGATACCGGATCCTGTGCTTACTTATCATAACACATCTCAAGAAATTTTAAAACCCCTATCTGGTCTTATAATTTATACATTTTTTGGTTCTAGTAATAATGTCAGATCCGACTATAATAAATGGAGTACCACAAACAGGAAATGAAAAAACGAGGGAGAAGATCATGACAAAAAAAGCGGCCGTTATCAACGACTTATCCGGTTTCGGCAAATGCTCCCTGACGGCGGCCATCCCGGTTTTATCGGCGCTCGGCATTCAGTGCTGTCCGCTTCCGACAGCCGTCCTGACCGGCCAGAGCGGATATTCTTATTACCACTGTACCGATTTAACGGAAATGATGCCCCGGTATACCGATGCCTGGTCCCAAAACGGAGCACGTTTTGACGCCATATACAGCGGCTATATGACCGGGCACAGACAGATTGCCTTCCTTCTGGATTTTATTTCGGTTTTCCGCACGAAAGACACCTTTCTTCTCGTCGATCCGGTCATGGGCGACGACGGCAGGGTTTACGGAATGTATTCCGGGGAGCTTCTTTCCGGAATGCAGGAGCTTTCGCGGAAAGCCGACTTGATAACCCCGAATCTGATGGAAGCTTGTCTTTTATTAAATGAAGATTATACAAAAGTTTTCTCCGTCTCCGATCCGGAAAAACTGCTGGAAACGGCAGAAGCTTTCGCGAAGCGCCTCCGTCTTTTCGCCAAACAGGCGCAGGACGTTGTGATCACGGGCATTAAATGCCGCGATCCAAAGCAGCCGTACATCTGCAATCTCGCATTAACGGACCGGGGCGTACATATCAGCCGGAACCCGTTTTACGATACGAGCTATTCCGGCACGGGCGATCTGTTTTCTTCTATTATGTGCGGATACCGGCTGAACGGTTTTTCCACCGAAGAAAGCACCGACGCCGCGGGACGGTTCCTGTATGACTGCATTCTGGATACCGCCAGGGAAAAAACGCCCCCGAACGACGGGATCTGCTTCGAAAAAAATCTGCACAAACTTATTAAAGGAGGATTATATTAATATGTCAAACGTTAAGAACACAGCTATTTCAACAAACACGAATGCAAAATCCGCTGCACGCATCCGGCTTTTGACCGCTACTGCCCTTTTTGCGGCGATGATCACGATCATGACGGCATATGTCGGGCACATTCCGGTCGGCTTCAACGGCGGATACATCCATTTCGGAGATGCACTGATCTACCTTGCGGCCGTACTCCTACCGACACCTTACGCTTTAGCGGCGGGCGCGATCGGCGGCGGGCTGGCGGATCTTCTGACTGCGCCTATGTGGGCTCCGGCGACGGTCATCATTAAAATGATCATCACCATTCCTTTTACCAATAAGAGCGATAAGATCCTGACGCTGCGGAATACGCTCGCAACCGTGATCGCTTTCCTGCTCTCGGGAACCGGATATTATTTTGCGGAAGCGCTTATATTCGGAACAAAAACAGCTTTTCTCACGTCGATAAGCGGAAGTTGTGTGCAAAGCACCGGAAGCGCGATCATTTTTATCGTGCTGGGAACGGTTCTGGATAAAATGAACTTTAAGAAAAAGTTTTTAGCATAAAAGCATAAAATCAATACGATACAGGAGGATCACATGGCAAAGATCATTTACACTTACCACAACCAGATTTACGCAAACATTACAAACAAATGCGACTGCGCCTGCACATTCTGCGTCCGCTCCCAGCACGACGGGATCGGCGATGCCGATACGCTCTGGCATACGCAGGATCCGACGTTAGAGGAGATCAAACAGGCCATCGATGCGTTCGACTTCACCGGCTATGACGAATTCGTCTACTGCGGATACGGCGAACCGACCTGTGCGCTTGAAAACCTGCTGGAAAGCGCCAGATATTTAAAGAGCAAACATCCGATCCGCGTCCGCGTAAACACGAACGGGCTCGCCAATCTCTACCATAAACGCGATATCATTCCGGAGCTTGCGGAAGTGGTCGACAGCGTATCGGTCAGCCTCAACGCCCCGAACGCGGAGGAATACGAAAAAGTCACCCGGCCGGCTTTCCCGGACGCCTATCCGGCGATGCTGGATTTTGCCGAGGAGTGCAGCCGCGTTATCGCGCATACGCAGCTTTCAATCGTTGATGTGCTTCCGGAAGAAGACATCCGCAAATGCCAGGAGATCGCCGACAGCCGCGGCGTACACTTAAAAATCCGGAAGTTTTCCTGATCGGAATCCCGGATCAGATAAGATCAGCAAAGGGACTGCTGCCATATGAATAAAACACGCTATTGTATGATGGCCAAACAATATGGCACATACGCGTCTGTTTCTTAAGGCTGTAGTCCCTTTATTAAATCTTCTTATAATATTCATTCAATCGTTCCGCCGCACAGGATATGGTCGCCTTCATAAAAAACAGCGGCCTGTCCCGGCGTTGCCGCGCGCTGCGGTTCGCGAAAGCGGCACTCCAGCCGCCCGTCCGGAAGAGAAGAAAGCGTACACGGCGCGCCCTGATGGGAATAGCGGATTTTTCCCACCGCCTCTGTCGGTCCTTCCAGATGTTCCACCGCCATATAATTGACACTGTCCACCAGACAGCGGTCGGAAAAAAGGCTTTCCGATCTCCCGATCACCACTTCGTTGGTTTTGGGACGGATCGCCTTGACAAAAAGCGGCGTTTCCGCCGTAAGCCCAAGACCTTTCCGCTGGCCTACCGTATAATGTACGATTCCTTTATGGGTTCCTAAGATCCGGCCTTCTTCATCCACAAAATTACCGCAAACGCTTTTCTGTTCGGTTTCCCGCTCGATAAATCCGGCATAATCATGATCCGGGACAAAACAGATGTCCTGACTGTCCGGTTTCTCCGCGATCGGAAGCCCGGCATCTTTCGCGATCTTCCGCACCTGTTCTTTCGTATAAGCGCCGACCGGCATCAGCGTGCGGGAAAGCTGCTCCTGCGTCAGACTGTAGAGCGCATAGGTCTGGTCTTTCGCCGCAGTTACGGAATTTGCGACAGAAAACCTCCCGTTGGGAAGCCGCCGGATCCGGGCATAATGACCAGTCGCCAGATAGTCCGCGCCGATCTCCTCTGCACGGTGCAGCATCGCTCCCCATTTCACATAGCGGTTGCATACGATGCACGGATTCGGCGTGCGCCCGTTCTGATATTCCCGGATAAACGGATCGATCACTCCTTTTTGAAAAACATCCCGGAAATTCATAACGTAATACGGAATCCCCAGCACGTCCGCCACCCTTCTTGCGTCCTCTACCGCAGAAAGGCCGCAGCACCCGCCTTCTTCCGCCTGCAAAAAGGGATCCTTTTCCTGCCAGATCTGCATGGTTACGCCGATCACTTCGTACCCCTGTTCCTTTAAAAGACAGGCGGCGACCGAAGAATCCACCCCGCCGGACATTCCCACTACTACTTTTTCTTTCATATGGCTATTCTTCTTTTAATATTCTTCTTCTACGGCTTCTTCTTTCTCGCCGATATCGTTGACCGGCTTCTCCAGCCCCTCGATCTGGATATTGTTCTTTGTCGCATAATCCCAGAGCGCGGCATGGATGGCCTCCTCCGCAAGAAGGGAACAGTGCACTTTGACCGGCGGCAGTCCGTCCAATGCTTCCATCACCGCTTTGTTGGTGACTTCCAGAGCCTGCTGCACGGTTTTCCCCTTGACGAGCTCCGTCGCCATACTGCTGGTAGCGACTGCTGCCCCGCAGCCGAATGTCTTGAATTTGGCTTCCTGAATGATCCCGTTGTCGTCGATATCCAGATACATCCGCATGATGTCGCCGCATTTCGCGTTGCCGACCGTTCCTACGCCGCTCGGATTCTCGATCTCGCCCACGTTGCGGGGATTG
This sequence comes from uncultured Lachnospiraceae bacterium, assembly GCA_947593655.1. Classification (GTDB taxonomy): domain Bacteria; phylum Bacillota; class Clostridia; order Lachnospirales; family Lachnospiraceae; genus Roseburia. Next base: position 21,504 of record CANQDS010000024.1, read on the forward strand.
TTAAAATGATCCATTACTTTTTCACTATACATATCTACATTCCTTTCCTCTACAAACATAAGTTTTATGAATTTTTCTTTACAAAATCCTCATACAGAGGCGACATGCTGCGCAGACGGGTAATGATCTCCTTCAACCGATCCACCGTAAAATCAATCTCTTCCATCGTGTTCTGCTCGGACAGCGTCAGACGCAGCGAGCCGTGCGCGATCTCATGCGGAAGCCCGATTGCCAGAAGCACATGCGACGGATCCAGCGAGCCGGAAGTGCAGGCGGAACCGCTGCTTCCGCAGATCCCGTTCTGGTCGAGAAGGATCAGCATGGATTCCCCTTCGATAAAACGGAAACAAAAATTCGCGTTATTCGGGAGACGGTCGGTTTTGTGCCCGTTCAAACGGCTATAAGGGATTTCCTTCAGCACGCGCTCGATCAGATGATCCCGGAGCTCTTTCTCATAGCTGATCCGCTCATCCATTCCGGACGCCGCAAGCTCCGCCGCTTTCCCAAGCCCCACAATGCCCGGAACATTATGCGTTCCGGCACGGCGCTGGCGCTCCTGTGCGCCGCCGTGGATAAACGAACGGATCTTGACGCCCTTCCTGATGTACATGGCGCCGATGCCTTTCGGCCCGTTAATCTTATGGGCGCTTAAGCTGAGCATATCGATATTCATTTCATTCACATTCAGCGGGATATGTCCGAAAGCCTGTACCGCGTCCGTGTGGAACAAAACGCCGTGCTCTTTCGCGATCGCGCCGATCTCCTTTAACGGCTCGATGGTGCCGATCTCATTGTTGGCCGCCATAATGGAGATCAGGATCGTATCCGGGCGAATCGCTGCACGCAGCTCATCGAGCTTCACGATCCCGTCTTCATCCACATTCAGGTAGGTGACTTCGTATCCCTGCTTCTCTAACCACTGGCAGGTATGGAGCACCGCATGATGCTCGATCTTAGATGTAATGATATGCTTTCCTTTCGACGCATATGCTTCCGCAGACGCTTTCAGCGCCCAGTTGTCGGATTCGCTCCCGCCTCCGGTAAAATAGATCTCCTCCGCTTTCGCCCCGATCAGATCCGCCACGATCTGGCGGGAACGATCGACGGCTTTCTTCGCTTCTCCCGCAAAACTGTAGATCGAGGACGGATTCCCGTAATACTCCGTGAAATAGGGTTTCATCTCCTCAAATACTTCCGGATATACCGGCGTCGTCGCCGCATTATCCAAATAAATCCGCTTGCTCATAAAACCAGTTCCTTTCCTTCTATATAATATATTGTCCGTTTTTTACTTCCTGCCAGTCCACCAGATCCTGCAGGGTGATCCCGTCCACCACTTCGTTGACCGCATCGTTGATCTTCTTCCAGACGATCGACGTCACGCACGCATCCTGTTTGTCGCAGACGATCTCATCGTCTTCGATGCAGGCGACCGGCGCAAGGCTTCCCTCGGTCAGCCGCAGGATCATTCCTACCGTATATTCTTCCGGTTTCCGCTTCAAAAGATACCCGCCCTGCGCACCCCGGACGCTTTTCACATAGCCCGCTTTGTTCAGGATCGAGATGATCTGCTCGAGATACTTTTCCGACATTCCCTGGCGCTTCGCCACATCCTTTAAACTGATCGGCACTCCGGTATGATTCTCCGCCAGATCGATCATCATACGCAGCGCATATCTTCCTTTTGTGGAAATTTTCATCCTATCATCCCTTTGCCCGATTTATATACATCAATTCCTAGATGAATACTATACATTAAATCTTATTCTTTGTCAAGCTTAAACCGGCAGATCATTTCATTGGTCAGGCTCATATCCTCCGGTTCCACCGGAATCTCGCTGCGTTTTACCCATTCCGCCGCGGAAAGCTCCTCCGGATCCATCCGGATCTGGGTGCTTCCATCCGCTTCGCAGAAATAGCCCACCAGCAGATTATCCGCAAATCCCCACGGCTGCGATTTATAATAGCGAAGATTCCTGATCGAAAGGCCGGTTTCCTCCCGGACTTCCCGCGCCGCCGTTTCTTCGAGCGTCTCCCCGATCTCGTTAAATCCTGCCACAAGCGCATACTTTTTATACTCGCGACCGCGGTACTTCGTTAAAAGCAACCGGTCCCCATCCGTTACCGCAACGATGACCGCCGGATCGATCCGCGGATAGACCGTATTCCCGCACGCCGGACAGAAGAGCATCCGCTCCTTCTCATCGGCGGCCAGCGGTTTGCCGCACACACCGCAGCAGCGGTTCTTCTCATACCATCCGTTTAAGTGCAGCCCCGTCACGGCCGCAAACGCATACTCTTTCGGAGCCGCTGTCCGGAAAAAACTGCGCTTGCAAAAAAGCGCCTGCTCCAACGGATATTTTCGCTGCAGGCGCTCCAAAAGCGGGGCAGTATCCGCCCCTTGCTGCAATTCTGCGCGGAAAAAAAGTCTTTCTTCCAAAGAAAACAGATACGCCGGTTTTTCACAAAATTCTTTCACATCAAGATACTCCGGAAAACGGATCCGGTTTTCCCCGTCCGGGCGGCACAGCACAAGAAGCGTTCCTTCCCGGAAAAAAAGCACCAGACTGTCCTCCTCCGGCTGCCCGGAATGGTAAGTAATGTCCAAATGCTTCGGTGCGATATCCTGAATCATGATTTTTCCTCCCTTTTCTGCGAAATTTCAATTATTAATTTTAAATTTAATTTTTATACTATTTGTTTGATTAGCGGGTGTTTTATCCGTTTTTTACTGTTCGGTTACAATTTTCTGCTGCAATTTCCCGGCAGAGGGTGATCTTCCGGCCCAAAATACGCTTCCGCAAAACGCCGTCTTTTCATCCGCAGTTTCTCTTTGAAAATTCTGCCTCTTATCAATATTATAAGCGGAGTAATATTAGTTCTAAGATGTGCAAAGCACATTCCCGCACCGGGCGCGGCCGGGCTGCACAGGCAGCATATTCTTTATGTGCGCTATGTGCGCATCCGACGAAAGGTTTCGCTGCTGCCTGTCAAATAAAAAACGAGCCAGAGGTTTTCCCCGTGACTCGTCGTAACGCTTCCGGTCTCCGCCGCAGACGCTTCTGCCGTCCGCTATGATCCCGATGCTTCCTTATAACCGCAAAACCGAGCGTCCCGCTTCGAATCCCGCCAATAGACGTTACCTCCATATCCGGCTCCCCCCAGGCTGCCTCACGGCACATGGAAGGTTCCGCTTAGGGCTGCTGTATTCCTACCCTGACCCGGTTCACGGATTCCCATTGCGTAAGACCCGGACGTCAACGCCATTTATGAAGGGCTGCTCCACCAGCAGTAACCCTCTTGCAGAACATCACCCCAACTATAGCGGATTGTTGGTACAGGGTACCGCTGCCACCCCGGCTGCTCGGATAGTTTAGTATAATCTATCTGCGCCGGTGTTGTCAAGCTTTTTTGAAACGACGCGCAGCCGATGAAATTTACAAATGAGCCTGCGAAGTTACTGTTCTGCTGCTCTTTTTTTGCGCGCGCAGTTCCCGGAAAAAATCCGAAAGCATCGCCGAGCACTGTTCTTCTAACACACCCCGCACCACTTCCGCCTGATGGTTAAATTCTTTCATTTCCAGCAGATTCAAGACGGAGCCCGCGCAGCCTGCCTTCGGATTCATCGTCCCGATCACTACCTTCTGCATCCGCGACTGGATCACCGCTCCCGCGCACATCTGGCAGGGTTCCAGCGTAACATACATGATGCAGTCCTCCAGACGCCAGTCGCCCGTTTTTTTCCCTGCTTTCCGGATCGCGGTCAGTTCCGCGTGCGCAAGCGTATTTTTATCGGTGTTGCGCCGGTTATAGCCGCGCGCGATCACTTTTCCCTCTCGGACGATGACGCAGCCGATCGGCACTTCCCCAAGCTTGTATGCCTTTTTTGCCTGTTCCAGAGCCGCTTTCATATATTTTTCATCCAGTGTCATAATATTCCTGCTCCCAAATCCGATATAAATATGGTACGATAAGAGTACTATACCACAATAAGGAAAGAATCGCATTATGTTGTTTGAATATGAAACGAAAAGACTTGTCCTTAAGATCTTAAAACCGGACGCCGCAAACAGCCAGCAGGTGCTGGACTTCTACATGCGCGACAAAGAACTGTTTGAACGCTTTGAACCGGACCGTGTTCCGCAGTTTTATACCGCTGCCTACCAAAAAAATGTCCTGCGCTGTGAATACAACCTTGCCGTAAAAGCCTCCAATATCCGTTTCTATGTATATTTAAAGGGATATCCGGGCGTTATCATCGGAACGGTCTGCTTCCATAATATCACGCCGCGCCTGTATTCCTGCTGTGAGGTCGGCTATAAATTTTCCAGTCTTTTCCAGCATCAGGGCTATGCGGCGGAGGCTGTCACAAAAGGGATCGAGATCATGTTCTCGGAGCTGCAGCTGCACCGCATCATGGCATGGGTGCTTCCGGACAACGAACCTTCCATCCGTCTTCTGGAATCGCTGAATTTCAAGCTGGAAGGGATCAGCCGGGAATATCTGTACATGCATGGCCAGTGGACCGACCATGCACAGTACAGCCTGATCTCTCCGATTTCCGATTACATATCGAGTGAGCAGAGCCAGTAGCCAAAGCGGGGATTGCCGCCTTCTTTCGGCACGGCTTCAAACTCCGGGAACCCGAACAGGAGCGCCATGACGCGCTCCGGTTTTTCGTAGATTCCCGGCACGCCCAGATAGTATTTTGTTTTTCCCTGTTCTTCTGTTTTCTTGATGACCAGATAGTGGTAATTCAAAAAACCATGCAGCAGAAAACTGTTATTGCATAAGTACCAGTTCCGGCGCGGCAGCGACTTGATATCGCTTAGGTTGATGCGCCGGAAAGTGCTTTTGGAGCCTGCGGCGGGCTGCTCTTTTTGCTTTTCCATCGTCTGGAGCGTGCTTTCCGGTTTCTGCGGGGTTGTGGTGTTTTCCGGCTTCTGGGGTGCGCTTTCGGGTTTCTGTAGGGTGCTTTCTGCTTTCTGCGGGTTTATGGCCGTCTGAGGCGCGCTTTCCGATTTCTGCGGGTTTATTGCCGTCTGGGGCGCGCTTTCCGATTTCTGCGGGTTTAGGGCCGCTTGAGGCGCGCTGTCCGATTTCTGCGGGTTTATTGCCATCTGGGGCGCGCTTTCCGCCTGTCCGCTGCTTTCCTCCTTTCTCTGCGCCGTCTGCTCCTCTTTCCCGCTTAAGATCCGAAACCTCCCTTTCTGCATCTCCTCTCCGGAAACTTCCCGCCAGAAACTCGCCGCATAATCCTGATGATTGCACCGGACGGCCGCTCCGGCCACCTGTGAAAAATCATACCCGGTATTGAGAACCGGATGAATGCGAAAGACCTGTCTGTAATCGCCATGTCCCTGACTTAAAACCATTTCCCCGACCGGTATCCCGACCGGTTCCAGATCTTCCGCCAGCAGATAAACCATGCCTTTTCCCTGACAGCGGTTCCAGTTATGAAGGTGTATCTCCATCCGGCAGTCGTTTCCGCGGATATCCGCCTTGATGAATCCGACATTTCTGCCTTTTACTCCATTGTCATATTCAAAAACATAAGTAATAAATCGTTTCACGCGTCTCCTATATTTCTTCTGCTATTGCTGTTATTTTATGCGGCGGCACCGGGCATTATGTATCGGGCCTGAGCAGGCTGCTGTGAAAATTGATAAATTCAATTGACAAAAAAGGAAAATCGTATTATATTTTATCTATTGTGGGAAGATAGTACCAAAAATTACATTTAAGGAGGATATTTCAATGGCAAAATTTGTATGTACGGTCTGCGGCTATGTTTATGAAGGGGATCAGGCACCGGAAGCATGTCCGGTATGCAAGGCTCCTGCAGAGAAATTTAAGAAACAGGAAGGCGAAAGAGTCTGGGCTTCCGAGCATGTAGTCGGTGTTGCACAGGGCGTCAGCGAAGATATCATCGAGGATCTCCGCGCGAACTTCCAGGGCGAGTGCTCTGAAGTCGGCATGTACCTTGCAATGGCACGCGTAGCTCACCGCGAAGGTTATCCGGAAATCGGAATGTACTATGAGAAGGCTGCTTATGAAGAGGCAGAACATGCCGCTAAATTTGCAGAACTGCTTGGCGAAGTTGTTACCGATTCCACTAAGAAGAATCTGGAAATGAGAGTTGACGCAGAGCACGGCGCAACCGCAGGAAAGACCGATCTTGCAAAAAGAGCGAAAGCTGCTAATCTGGATGCGATCCATGATACCGTTCATGAAATGGCACGCGATGAGGCAAGACACGGAAAGGCATTTGAGGGGCTGTTAAAGAGGTATTTCGGCTAATCAAAAAAGCCTGATTTTCGCTTTAACGAATTGAACCGCTCCTCGTCAAGTAGACATTGAAAAAAATATAAATTTTTTTCTGCCATCAGCTGCAAGACTGGTGGCAGTTTTTATGCCACCAGTCCATATCGGGCCGACTGTGTGAATCACATAATCACATGGAAGATGATATGCCTTTGTAATCTTTGTGATACCAGGTTCGGAATAAAGCGCATCTCCCGAAAATCAGCGTAAGCAGTTTATAGTCACTCAATTAATATTTATAATCCGGATAAAGTCCTCATAACCAGATCGACATCCTTGTTCTCAAGTTCCTGAATGATATGCAAGTATGTCTTCTGCGTCGTTGTCATGCTTGCATGTCCTAATCTGCGAGCAACACTTGCGATTGACACGCCGGCAAACAACAGCAGAGACGCATGGGTGTGTCGAAGTCCATGAATAGAAATCTCCGAAATTCCACACGACTTACAATGCCTTGTCAGTACATCATTCACCGTGGAATTATAAATTTTGGCATTTCCAACAAAAATCGGTTCATTTACCGGAAGCCCTTTAATCAGCTCCGAAAACTTAACCACAATCTGCCAGTCGATCTGTATTTTCCTTACTGAAGACTTGTTCTTGGTCGGCAGAAAACCGCCATCACCCTTATAATCCCATGTTTTCCCAACCGACAATGTTTGTCTGGCAAAATCAAAATCCCCCGGAGTAATGGCCAGCGCTTCGGAAAATCTCATTCCGGTTTTAGCGACCAGCAAAATAAACCAGTCCCAATTTATCTCCTCTTTTAAATCCAAATCCGCTATCAACGTATGGAGCTCAAACTGATTCAGATATTTAATTTTTTTCGCTCCCGGCTGTTTTCCCTTAATAATCGCTTTTCTGGTAGGATCACGTTCAATCAAACCTTCATCAACAGCATCCAGTATTGCTCCTTTCAACTGATGATGAAAATCCAATGTTGTCTGTCTTTCGTGTTCTTTCGCATAATCATTCAAAAGCTGCTGATAAGCAGTTCGCGTCAATTCAGCAATTTTCAGTTTCGGCGCAAGTTTCTCAATCCACTTTTGCGTCATCAGATACTTGGACAGTGTTGCTTCTCTGACTGCTCCCTTCTTATAAACATCTACCCACTGCTGATAATACTCATAAAAACATGTCTCCTTGCCTATATCATTTCGCATAAGTTACCTCCATTTCTTTCTGAAATTACTTACGCTGATATAAACAATAATGACAAACAAATAAGTCGCCTGCAAGTCATCTACCGTTCAAGGAGCGGCTTAATCTCCACCTCTAAGGTTTTTCTTAATTCCGCCATCATCTGTGCATAATATTTAAACTTAGGCAAAGCCCGTTCTCTAGCGGCTTTATAACTCGTAAAATCAATTGTCGCCTTAATGGCGCTTTCATTCGGTATCTCGCCATTCCTGTAATGTGTCGCCGCATACATCACATCATCCTTTGAAGCATACCATGTAATGCAAAAATCCGTAATTACACGATCAATGCAGTCCTGCTTCATGTCTTCCACAATGTTAAGAATGGACTGCCCTTTGTATTTATCCCCGTCTTCTTCAATTTCATGAATCAGATTCGTCATAATTTCCGCAATTTTCGGATTATTTTTCTGCAACTCCTCCACATACTGCTTCACCTCATCCAGCTTCTTCTGCCTTTCTTCCGGCGTAATTGCCCCTTCTTCTCCATCCGGTGTGACAATATGCTGAATCAGGCTGATAATATACTCATAATCAATCTTTGTGCTGCTGTAGGCCATCAACTCATAATCCGAGTCTATCACCGGTTCATCACCATCGCTGTCATCAGACGGCTCATCCCCCGGCTTTAATTCCTCTATCGCATTCAAATAGTGTCCCGCATAGTCGTCATACTCTTCCTGCGTAATTCCGTATCCGGAGAGCATACTGTCATCATAATTCGTAAATGAGCGAAGCTGTGCGAATAATCTGTCAAAACTCTGGAACATTTTGACAAATATTTCTTTCTCCTTACGCGAAAGTCCCGGAACATCCGATGGTGTCTCTGCAGCAGCCCGGAGCGCAGCCAGAGCTTTCCGAAACGCCGGTTCAATCTCCTCCCATTCTGCTAACAGGGCTTCTTTGCTGCCGCCCGCAGAATATAATTTAACGGCTTCATCCACACTTTCCTTAAACAGCTTAGGGGCTTGAAATGTGACAATCTGCCCATATGTTTTGCTTTTGTCAAAAATACGATTTGTCCTCGAAAAAGCCTGAATCAGATCATGCGGCCCCATGGGCTGCCTATCTATAAAAATCGTTGACATACACGGAGCATCAAACCCTGTCAGCAGACGGTCTACAACAATGACAAGATCAATCTGTTCACTCCTGCTCTGGTATTTCGGTTCCTTTCTGGCAAGTCTTTTATTCAGGTTCGCATTATAGCCCTGTATCTGGGAAAGTTCATACGTTGTACCAAACATCCCGTTATAATCATCCAGTGATTTTTGCATTTTCTGCTGGTTTACCTGCGAACCTTCTTCATTTTCCGCTATAGAATAAGTAATTGCAAATTTAGGGAAATCCGGCAATACCTGCTTTACCTTATCACTGATTTCAAGTGGTGTCTCCCCGTTTTTCACCTTCGTCAGCAGTTCATAATATTTCTGGGCCAGCGGGATGGAGCTTGTCGTGAGCAATCCTTCATAAGTCTTTCCTTTTCCGTTTTGAAATCCCAGCTTATGGTAGGATTTGTTTAAAATAATATCCAATACCTGTAACATATGCGTTTCATTATCATATGCGCTGCTGTCCGTCTCGTCGGCAATGTTCTTAGGTCCGTCATGCTCCACCTGAAATCCGAGAACCGCCTCATCATGGATCGCATTCTGTATCGTATAT
>CANQDS010000025.1 GCA_947593655.1 uncultured Lachnospiraceae bacterium
CACGGATTTGTAAGAACAGCTTATAGAAAACTGAATTACACAATAATCTGCCGCACGACGGCAAAAGAAAAAAAGCCTGGCCCAACAAACGGGATACCCTGCCGAGGAAGATGAACACACTGATGCACCTTATCGTTATATAATGCACAACCCTGCACCTGTTCACAATCGTTAATAGGGTATCTGGGTGCATCGTTGCATTGTATCAACGATGGAGTGGCAACGGACCTGATGATAGCAAGCGGCGCTTTGTTTGTCTGGTTTATCCACTACTCCAACGCCAATATCCATGAAGTCTCTCTGCTGGACGCATTAAAGAGTCCTCTGTTCATGGTCTGCCATGACGGTCAGCCGTTTAATGACAATATGCTGCGGCCTTGCCCGATGCTGGAGAATCCGGAATGTCTGCGGAAGATGGTAAAGGATACCGGCGCAGTCAACACCGATTACCAGAGCCCGGAAAGTGTTGATCATCTGTGTGACAAGACAATGCCTTATTCGGAAAACTGGATGTCGACGGCGGATCGTCTCTGGAACGGCTGTGACGGTTGCAGTAATCGTTCCGAGTGTGAAAGAGGGTGGTCAATCCGATAGGTTTTACGACCGGCGTTATCGTTGTGATGGGAATTGCCGTGACAGTAATCGGAATAGGGAGCCTGATCGGATATTTCCGTTCAGATCCGGAAGAAGCCTCAAAAAAGAACGGCCTTTCCAAAGGGTTATTTCTTATTTTGGCGGGTATGTTCGCATGAAACAGAAATATTGGTTTGCAGCGGTCATCAGCGTCTGACCGGCAGTAACAGAGAAACCAAAGTGGAAGGCATTAACGGAACATGTACAGCATGTGGCAGCAAGAGCATTCACAGAACATGAATTCACAGCGATATACCGTAAAACTGACGGGGGACATTCAGAAATGGATGTCCCCTATTTTAAAGTATTCGCTTGCGCCTTCTCGGCATTTTGGGTATACTGACAGTGAGAAGGCAGATGCTGTTTATATCGTCAATATAGGAGGCTATATAGGCGAATCAGTCCGGAAGGAATTGCGCTATGCGCAGATACACCAATAAGGAAATCATTTTTCATGAAACTTAGGATGGAAAAATTGGAACAAAAAGCAGGAAAGGAGTGGCAGATGAGTGGATCAGAATACATTTCGCGCCATTCTCTCGATTGGGGAGACTGTGACAGTTGAGTTTAAACGCTGTGGAAATGGAATTGAGCATGATACTTATGAAAGCGTCTGTTCTTTACTGAACCGCTTTGGCGGTGATATTTTTATGGGAGTACTTGACGATGGAACCGTGGTCGGGGTACCGGAAAAAGCTGCGCCTGATATGATTAAAAACTTTATCAGTGTTATCAGTAATGATGCTTTATTTCATCCTACGGTTTATCTTGCTCCTGATTTGATTGAGTTTGAAGGGCGCATCGTTATTCATGTCCATGTGCCGCCGAGCACAGAGGTGCATAGCTACAAGAAAGTAATTTATGACCGGGTAGATGATGCGGATGTGAAAGTACGGGCTACTGGGGCGATCGCACAGATGTATATTCGTAAGCAGAATGTGTTTACAGAAAAGAAGATATTTCCCTATGCCCATATGAGCGATCTGCGATTGGATTTACTGCCTAAAATTCGTATGATGGCGAGGAACAATACGCCGGATGGCCGACATGCATGGACGGACATGGGTGACGAGGAACTTTTAAAGAGTGCAGGGCTGTATGGATATGATATTGCGACCGGGGAGAAAGGATTGAATTTAGCTGCAATTATGCTTCTTGGAAAAGATGACGTGATTCTGAATGTGGCTCCGGCTTATGTGACTGACGCACTTGTCCGCAAAGTAAATGTGGACAGGTATGATGATCGAGAGGTTGTCAAAACAAATTTGATTGAAAGCTATGAAATACTTTTGGAATTCGGCAGAAAGCATCTGCCAGATAAGTTTTTCCTGGAGGATACAATACGGAAAAGTCTGCGGAACACGATTGTACGTGAGATGATTGGAAATACGTTGATGCACAGAGAATTTACAAGCAGTTATATGGCAAAATTTGTGATTGAAAAAGATCGTATGTATGTGGAAAATGCCAATCGGGCCGTTAAAGAAGGTTATATTACGGAAGATAATCTGGAACCGAATCCAAAGAATCCCATTATAGCTGCATTTTTCCGAAATATTGGATATGCAGATCAGCTTGGTTCCGGTGTGAGAAACCTATTTAAATATACCAAATTTTATTCTGGCAAAGATCCGGAATTTAAAGAGGGTGATGTGTTCCGGATCATTGTGCCTCTGGATGAAGCCTATTCCTATGATCATGATCTGAGCGGGAATTGTTTTGTGAGTGATGCGATTAAAGAGATTAAAACTGCGACTAAAGAGCCGAATGCTGCGACTAAAGAGGCTAAAGTTGCAACTAAAGAGCCGAATGCTGCGACTAAAGAGGCGAAATCTGCGACTAAAGAGCCGAATGCTGCGACTAAAGAACTGAAAGTTGCGACTAAAGATCACCAAGGAGAGCTTGATTTGTCAAAGGATGAGTTATTGTTGCTGAGGGTGATTCATAAAAGGAATAACATTACTCAAAGGCAGCTGCATGATGAGACTGGTATCTCTCTGGGAACCATCAAGAGAATCTTGCCAAAATTACAAGAGAAAGGCATACTGCAGCGCATTGGCGGACGTAAGACGGGAAAGTGGCTGATCAATCTGTGATTCGATAGTAAGAAATTTTCGACGGTACAAATAAAATAGGATCCGTTAGAACCGGTGCCCGCCTCCGCTGCTATGGCTGCTGTGAGAGCTTCCGCCGCTGCTATGGGAGCCTGAACTTCCGCTGCTTCCGGAACTGCGCGGAACATATCGCTTGGTCTGATTGCGGAACGCCGCTTTAGGATTTTTGACATCGACCTTGTGGTAAATGCCGGACATCAGCTCACCAGTAGCCGCTTTCTGCTTTCTGGAGAGCGCCATCACCAGACAGTAATTGATCAGCATGGCAAGGATCACGGCTAGCAGCAGATTGCTGATGTACTTCATCGGCTGTGCGATGCGTCCGCCCTGAAGCAGTTTGGAAACCTGTTCAAAAGCGCGGCAGGCACACTCGCAGTAATCCCCGCGGGACGCATAGGTGTAGATGTTGTCGGTAATGGAATCTGCGTAAGAAGATGTGATCTGTCTGCGCAGTTCCCCTTTTACATCAAGGTAAATTTCCCGGCGGTCCATATCGATGAGAAATAATACACCGCTTTTTCCGATGAAATGTTCATCGGTGTAGGATTCGGCATAGATTTCCGTGTCATAATAAATATTATTGTCAATGGAAGCGAAAGCTGCGCTTCCGTATTCCGTAACCGGTTTCATCATTTCGAGGAGCCGGTTTTTCTCTGCTTCGGTAAGAAGGCCCGCGCCGTCGTCGATGATCACCACGCTGCCGGTTTCGCTGTTGACATAGAGCGGCGTATCATCTGCCACCGTCGAAACGTCTTCCGTTTCTGCCGTTTCCGCTGCCGAAACGGACACGGCATCAGTTCCGGTAAAACAGAGCAAAAGCGCCAGCAGGCAGGATAAAAACGATATTTTTTTATGCACGGTCGTCACCTCCCTGCCGGTCAAACTGCGGAAGCCTGCGCGTAGAGAGCAGGTTATATTGGCGGATAATATCCGTAACGGTCACAAGCACGGCGGCCAGTGAAAAACATGCCGCTCCGTAGAAAAACAGGTCGGATGCCGGATTTAAGAAAGTCACAATGGATCCAACCAGAATGCCCAGAAGCGCCAGGATCATGCCTGGCAGCCCCGTGTGCCCCGGAACCTGATCCAGCTTCTTGATCCCCGGAACGGCGATCGCCAGCGCCGCCGGAACAATGATCAGCCACGCGATGCTGAAATGGAACCGCCTCATAAAATCCGGCAGGAATGTGGTCAGGCCGTCCATCGAAAACGAAACAACAAGAAGCAGCTGAAAGATCAGCGGGATCACAAAAGTAAACGCAAGAATGATGTAGAGCGTGTTTACAAAGATCCGCGACGTTTTGTTTTTGGCAGTTTTCGGCTTGCGCCGGGAATCGAGCTGCCGGAGCTTTTCCGGATTGTTTTTGGACAGAAATCCGCGGTCGTCTTCCCCGGCCTCCCGGACGGCAATCTGCCGGATCTCACGGGTGGAAAGCGCCATGACCGCCAGCGCGATGACCGCCGTTACGGTCAGCAGGGTTGACGGAACCAGCGTCAAAAACAGATTCAGCAGCAGAAAGATCGGAACGGCAAGAAGCAGCGAACCCAGCAGATATTTTTTCATATCGACCGGAAGATCCACGGCCGCCTTGCCGGTCTGCCCGTTTACGGTAGCGTAAGCGACGCGGTCGCCTCTCCGGTAGGACAGGAACCAGACCGGAAACAGGGACTGATCGATCGTTTCGGTTCTGGTATGCAGGGCGGACGGGGAGCCCGCGCCTCCTCCGATCGCATAGGACTGGAAAGCCGGAATGCCCGTGATCTTTTTCATCGATTCCTCGTATGCGGTCTGCTCGGCTTCAAGCTGGTAGACGGAAGCGTCCACATCCGCCGTATCCGCGTAAAAACCGCTTAAATACGCCGGGGTAAAGGCTTTCATTCCCTTCACGTCATAAGGCGCGATCGACTCGCTGATATTGTCGGAAAACGAAGAAGAGGCGTCATAGGAAAGCCCCTTGTAGTAAGAATCCATTTCTCCGGTTAAGGAAAAATAATCCGTGATCATGTAATCTCCGCTGCGGTGCTCCCGCGTTCCCGAGAGCGCCAGATCCCCCTTCTGGGTGACGTAAAACGTCCAGTAAGGCATGTAGATCCCGCGGAAACCGTCGATGTATTTCGGATCTTTTAACTCCTTCGGGGCAAAAATGGCGCGCTTCATCAAAGCGGAATACGTCTGCCGGCAGTCCTCTTTCGTCTTCTGGAACGGGATGATGTAATCCGGGCGTTTTTCCCTGCCGATATGGCTGTAGAGGATCGTGGACGCGCCGCAGAAGCTGCAGAACGCGGCCGCCGTATTGTCGGAGCTTACGATCTCGCCGCCGCACTGAGGGCAGGTAAAAACCGTCGTTTCATAGGTGCCGTCGCTGACCGTCTGTTCTTCGGCGTCTTTTGTTTTCTGCTCGAAAGAATACGGATCCATCTTCGTCTGACAGTGTTCGCAGGCAAGCTGCTGGGAGGGAACATCGAACTTCAGATTCCCGCCGCAATTGGGACATTCAAACATGGAAACCTCCTTTTTCTTTTTCTCTTGTCCGCGCCGGGATCAGCCGCGCGGTCGGATACTGAATTTTGAAAAAACTTCTCTCCAGAGTTCCGGATGGAAGAAGATCAATACCGGGAAGAGTTCCAGTCGCCCGGCCAGCATATCGAACATCAGGACATATTTGGAAAAATCGGAAAAAAACGAAAAATTCCGGGTAGGACCGACCAGCGCCAGCCCCGGTCCGATGTTGTTGATCAGCGTTGCGATCGTTGTAAAATTCGTAACCAGGTCGTACCCCTCGATCGTGATCAGAAGAAGGGATATGACGAATACGAGGATAAACGTAACAAAGTATACGTTGACTGACCGGACCACATCGTGGGAGATCGGCTTTCCGTCCACTTTGATCTTTTTCACGCTCTTCGGATGGACATACGAGGACAGCTCTTTTCCGATCGTTTTGACGACCAGCACAAAACGGGAAACTTTCATGCCGCCGCCGGTGCTTCCCGCGCAGGCGCCGATAAACATCAGGCACACAAGGACGGTTTTGCACATCGGGTTCCAGGTATCAAAATCCACCGTGGAAAAACCGGTCGAAGAAATAATGGAAGCCACCTGAAACGAAGACTGCGTCAGCGCCTCGAAAACATTTTTCACGGTTCCTAAGATATTGAAAAAGATGATCCCGACCGCCGCGAGGATGGTCAGAAGGTAATAGCGGACCTCCTCGATCGAGAGGGCGCTTTTAAACTGTCCGAAGAACAGCAGGAAATAGGCGTTGAAATTCACCCCGAACAGGATCATGAAAATGGTAATCACCCACTGTACATAAGGCGAATATCCCGCAATACTCGTGTTGTAGATCCCGAAGCCGCCGGTTCCGGCCGTTCCGAAGGACGTAGTCAGGGCGTCAAAAAGCGGCAGTCCGCCGAGCAGGAGCAGCAGGATCTGCAGAACGGTCATGCCCATGTAGATCACGTAAAGGATCCGCGCCGTATAGCGCACTTTCGGAACCAGCTTGCCTACGGCCGGCCCGGTGCTCTCGGCGCGCATCAGATTGATGTTCGAGCCGCCGCTTAACGGGACGATCGCCAGCAGAAACACGAGGATCCCCATGCCGCCGATCCAGTGCGTGAAGCTGCGCCAGAAAAGCATCCCGCGCGAGAGCGCCTCGACATCGTTTAAGATGCTGGCCCCGGTCGTGGTAAAGCCGGAGATGGTTTCAAACAGGGCATCGGTGAAACTTGGAATTTCGCGGGACAGCCAGAAAGGAAGACAGCCGACCAGACTGAGCGCCACCCAGCTTAACGCGGTGGTAATGCAGCCTTCCTTCAGGTAGAAAATATTGCGCTCCGGCTTCTTCCAGCTCATAAGCGTTCCGACGACCGCGCCGATTGCGGCGGAGATCAGAAAAAAGATCCAGTGGGGCTCCCGGTAGATTACTGCAACCAGACAGGGCAGCAGCAGAAGGATCGCTTCTATTTTTAATACATAGCCTAAAATATATCGGATAATGGAAACATTCATCTCGGAAACGCCCCCTCGTCAGTCTAAAATATCCAGAATGTCTTTGAAACCGCTGTGCGTCGTAACGATCATCACGTTGTCGCCCTTGCGGATGCAGTCTTTTCCGGTCGGGATGATGATAGAGCCCATCCGTCCGATAAAAGCGACCAGAAGGTGCTTTTTCAGCTTCAGATCCATCAGCGGGATATCGGTCGCGGCGGAATTCTGGGAAACATGGAATTCGATCGCCTCTACCTGCGAATTAAACATATGGTACAGCGTCTCGATATTACTGTCTTTGGATGCGGCTTTCCGCGCGCGCACATAGGCAATGATCGCTTCGGAAGCGATGTATTTCGGATAGATGACGCTGCCGAGATCCAGATTGTCGATGACGTTGGTAAAAGTGATCCGGTTGATCTTTGTAATGACTTTGGCGTGGGAAACCTGCTTGGCAAACAGCGTCAGCATGATATTTTCCTCGTCGATCCCGGTCAGCGGGACCACGGCCTCCGCATCCTGGATCCCGGCCTCTTTTAACAGCTCCTGATTGGTGCCGTCGCCGTTGATGATGACGGCTTTTGGCAGCAGAACGCTTAACAGCTCGCACTGAGCCGGATTGTTTTCGATGATCTTGACAAAAATGCCGTTGCTGATCAGCAGGGAGGCCAGATAATAGGTGGATTTGCCGCCGCCGATGATCAGGCAGTTCTTCACCTGTTTGGTCTGGAAGCCGATGCGTTTTAAGAAATCCCTTCCGTCTTTCCGTGTAGCCACAAAATAGAGAATGTCCCCGCTGGCCAGCCGGAAATTGCCGGATGGGATATGCACGTCGCCGTCGCGTTCCACAGCGCAGATCAGGATATGATCCGTGATGCTCCGGTCAAGCTGGGCGATCGCCTTGTCGTGCAGGACATTGTCGTCCTCCGGAATCTTGAACTTGACGAGTTCCGCCTGTCCGTGTGCAAAGGAATTGACTTCCAGCGCGGTCGGCAGATAGAGGATGCGGACCGCTTCTTTTGCCGCCTCCAGCTCCGGGTTGATGATCATGGCAAGGCCCAGTTTCTCGCGGAGATAGCCCACTTCTTTGCTGTAGTCCGGAGTGCGCACCCTTGCAATGGCGGCGCAGTTTCCGACGCGCCGGGCGATCGTGCAGCAGAGCAGATTCAGCTCGTCCGACTCGGTTACGGCGATGATCAGATCCGCCTTATCGACGCCGGCTTCCTTCTGTACGCTGTAGCTGGCGCCGTTCCCGACAATGCCGAGTACATCGTACAGGCTGGATATTTCCTGAATCTTCTCCGGGTTCCTGTCCAGAATGGTAATGTCATGTCCTTCTTTGCTCAGTTGATCGATCAGAGTAACTCCTACTTTTCCGCAGCCGACGATGATGATGCGCAGACCGGCGGATGCGGATTGATTGAATTGTCGCATATGATGCCTCCTACTGCTTCTTCCATAAGCAAACAGTATTATAGCACATTCCTCTATATAGAAAAAGACTTTTTCCGGCGGAAAGAAAAAAGAAAAAACGGATAAAAAACAGAGCTGCCGTTCGCTGGTCGACCGATGAACGGTAATAAAAAGGAGCCGCCGCAGTAAGGATGAAGTGTTCCTTATTGCGACAGCTCCGGTAAGGATGAAATATGTTCCCCGGCTATTCCGCTCTTGCCATTGCGTCTTCGAAATCCTTGGTGCCTTTCCAGATCTCGTTTTTGTACGGATTCTTTTTCTGCTCGACAGAGCGTTTGATGATCCATGCCAGCACCAGAACGTTTGCACCGAGCGCTAAGAGGGCAACAACGCCCTGCGCCGTCGGATTCGCACCTGCCGGATGGACGGAAGGATCCATGAAACCGTCGGTGTAGAGGCTCGGGATTACGGCAAATCTGCCCTGATCCTGGAATAACGGGAATACCTGTGCAAACATGCACCACAGAGCCAGCGTATTGGCGCGGTTCTGGATCCAGCCGCCCTTGTTCCAGAGCATGTTGGCGAAAGTAGGCGCCAGAAGAAGCGCTACGCCGCAGTACCACGCGTGGGTAGGCAGATTGTTGTAGGTATACTCAAAGTTCCAGAGGTCATAGGCGATGATGAACGCCCATGTCATATCCGGCCAGAGCATGTCATCGTGCTTCTTGGAGGAATAGATTCCCCACCAGCCGGTCATGCACAGGATGTTCAAAATACCGGCGATGCCGTTTAAAACGTTCCACCAGCCGCCGTAGAGCCATACGCCTTCGGAAGACAGCCACCAGCTGGAGCCGGTCTCCGACAGTGCGATTGCGCCGCGGATCGCCGATTCAAAGTCGCTGCCGACAGCGATCAGGATGTTGATGGCCACGATCAGGAACGGAAAAACCTTAAACCATTCGGTCTTGCCGATCCCCCATTTGTATTTGAGCATCATAAATCCGATACAGCCGATGGTCGCCGCGTACAGCTTCGCATAGTGGAACCAGCTGTTCATGTGCACATAGGTCGGATTGTTCAGCGCCCATTCCGCACCGGACGCCGCTCCCGCGTAGATCGCGATAAAATAGATGCTGAGTGCCGCCGGTAAGATCAGGAATGCAAAGATCCCTCCGGCCTTTGACCGGCGTGCGATTTCGTTGACGAGGATCAGCGCGGCAAATACGAGCACAAGGCCCAGGATCTGCCAGTACGATCCATCGCCGTAGACTTGAAATAACATAAATATCCCCTCCCGTCTGAATTATTAAAATTTTATAAACTAATTATAACCTCCGGCCGATTATTTTACAATGGGGAATTTGTAAGAACGGATAAAAAGTGTTACAATAGAGACAGTTGTTTGAGGTTTCAGGAAGGAGCAGCGGAAAATGGCTGATTTTTTAACGGCAAATTACCATACCCATACCTGGCGGTGCCGCCATGCCAGCGGGACAGAGCGGGAATATATCGAAACGGCGATCGGTCTCGGGATCAAAAAGCTGGGTTTTTCGGACCATATCCCCTGTCCGTTCCGGGACGGATATGTTTCCGGGATCCGGATGGAGATGCGCCAGGCGCCGGAATATGCGGACTGCATCCAAAGGCTTCGGGCGGAATATGCGGGACAGATCGAACTGTTCCTCGGTTTTGAAGCAGAATACCTGACGGAATTTTATGACGAGCAGATGCGGATGTGCCACGAGATCGGATGCGGCTATCTGATCATGGGGCAGCATTTTTTCCGAAGCGAAGCCGACGGGCCGTATGCCGGAACGCCGACGGACGACGAGCACCGGATCCGGGAATATGTGGATCTCGTGATCGAAGGAATGCGGACCGGGAGCTACTGCTGTCTGGCGCACCCGGATCTGATCAATTACCGGGGACTGGATTCCGTCTACGAATGGGAGATGGGGCGGCTGTGCCGGGAATTAAAGAAGCTGGGGATCCCGCTGGAACTCAATATCCTGGGAATGGGAGAGAAGAAGCACTATCCGCGTGAGGAGTTCTGGAAACTGGCGGGCGAGGAGGGAAACGACGTGATCCTCGGGCTTGATGCGCACTGTACGGATCATCTGCGGGACAAAGACGGCTGGCAACAGTGCATGAAACTTGCAGAGAAATATAATTTACATTTAATAAACGAATTGGAGATGAGATAATGGAGAAAAAATGGGAAAGACCGGATTTTTATTTTGGGGAGGATGAGTTTGAGGACCGGATGACCATGCTGGGGAAGACATTCCGGAAACAGGTAGATATAGACGGGGATTTTGAAGGATGCCGGGGTGTGCGCATCCATTATACCTATCTGCTGCACCCGGAAGAACGCGCGGCGGTCGTGATCTCCCACGGCTTCTGCGAAGTCATGCCGAAATATGACGAGCTGATCTATTATTTTTACCAGCTGGGATACTCGGTCTTTTTTATCGACCACCGCGGGCACGGCCGATCGGGACGCTGCATCGATCATCCGGGCAAGATCTATGTGGATGATTTCATGGATTACATAGAAGACCTGAAAACTTATATGGACAAAGTCGTTACGGTTTTCAGCCGGAGTAAGAAATACCTGCTTTTTGCACATTCTATGGGAGGCGCGATCGGAACGCTGTTTCTGGAGCATTACCCGGATTATTTTCAGGCGGCGGTTTTATGCGCGCCGATGATCGAGATGCAGTACGGAGATCTCTCGCCGGCCGTGGCCAAGATGATCTGCTTTTTTGCGATGCGCCTGCACTGGCAGGAACGCTATCTGCCGGGGCACGGGGATTATCAGCCGGGGTATGATTTTGAGAACAGCGCGGCCATGTCCCGCAAAAGGTATGATTATATCTGCCATATCCGGGAAAAAACGCCGGAATACCAGCTGGGCGGAGCCACTTACGGCTGGATGTCTGCGGCCGTCTGGGCGGCAAAGGAGATCCGCCGCGGCGTCGGGAATATCCGGGTTCCGATCCTGATGTTTCAGGCGGGGCGGGATACGTTTGTGCGGACGGACGCGCAGGACTGGTTCGCGGAGCATTCCGCGCAGACAAAGCTGGTGCGCTTTCCGGAATCCAAGCATGAGATCTATAATGCATCGGATGAGATCCGGAAGGATTTTCTCAATCAGGCATTTGCCTTCTTCGCGGAACAGATCTCGGACGGCGGCCGCGGTTGACCGGTGGCTGCCGGTAACAACAGGCTGCCAGTAACCGATGATCGCCAGTAACTGGTGGCTGCCGGTAACTGATAGCCGCTGGTAACCGATGGTTACCAGTAACTGATGGCCGCGGGTAAAAACAGGATGCGCGCCTCCTGCACCATTGTTGTGGATACTGGATAAATATTCAGAAAATTTTATAATATACACACAAATAGAACAACAACGGAAAAATATTTTTAAAAATTTTTTGAAAAAAGTGTTGACAGGAATAGTATTGCGTGATATATTAAATACAACAAAACAAGACAGCAACACAAAACCAAAATCAACTATCATTCAGCCGGGGACGAGAAAGCCGGCGGATGAAATCTAAGAACAGGAGGTACGGTCCAACGGGAACATAAGTTACGGAAGAGGAAGCGATCTGAATACACCGGTCTTGATCGGGATACCAGTGGCGGATATTCAAAAGGAAAGAGGATGGAACTTCGAAACAAGTAACACTTGATCGGATACGGAGTCATTCCACAGAAAGCCATTAGAGGTAAAACAGAAAGAGAAAGAGTCGGAACAGAGAGCGGGGAGACGAGAAGAAGAGAGTAGGAAGAACGGATAAGAGAAACAAATAAGAAGAACAATGAAATGAGGTAAAAGCCATTGAATAGCGAAGAATTTTAGATGCCGTCTGAACGGGTAGCGTTTCAGGCGGCATCTATTTTCCTGCTTTTTTTATTTGGTCAGGAAATACCTGCTGCGTCCGTTTGCAGCAGGTTTCGGCCAAGTCTCACCCGGCGATATGCAGCCCCATATCTTCCTCACATCCCAGCATGATGTTCAGGCACTGGATCGCAGCGCCGGATGCGCCTTTCCCCAGATTGTCAAAACGCGCGGACAAAAGGATCCGTTCGGAATTTCCGGTAACGTAGATATCCAGATTGTCCCAGCCGGAGCGTTCGCCGGCGCTTAAATAGCCGCCGCTTTCCGCCTCTGCGCCGAACGGCTTCACGCGGATGAATTTCTGGCCGGCATAGTAGTCCGCGAAGAATTCCTGTAATTTTTCCGCGGACGGATTTCCGTTCAGCAGTTCGGCATACAGCGGAACGGAAACGATCATGCCGCTGTAAAAATCCGCAATGATCGGGGTGAACAGGGGCGCTTTCGCAAGCCCGGTGATCTTCGTCATCTCCTTCAGATGCTTGTGCTGCTGGCTTAACGCGTATTCTCTCGGCGCGTCGTAACCGTCCGGGAGGGTTTCGCCTTCGTATTCGGCGATCGTCTTCTTCCCGCCGCCGCTGTAGCCGGTCAGGGAAAAACTGGAAACCGGATAGTCCTTCGGAAGGATCCCTTTGGCGATCAGCGGATAGACGAGGGAAATAAATCCGGTTGCGTGGCAGCCCGGAACTGCGACGCGCTTACCGGTTCGGATCGCGGAGCGGTGTTCTTCGGACAGCTCCGGAAAGCCGTAAGCCCATCCTGCTTCGGTGCGGTGGGCGGTAGACGGATCGATGATGCGTACATGGTCGTTTTCAACCAGCGATACGGATTCTGCCGCCGCGGCGTCCGGCAGGCAGGTAAACGTAATGTCGGATGCGTTGATCAGCCGTTTCCGTTCTTCTTTGTCTTTGCGGAGTTCGGGATCGATCGTCAGTAATTCGATATCGCTGCGGTGCTGGAAGCGCTCGTGGATCCGAAGTCCGGTCGTGCCCTCGCTGCCGTCGATAAAAATTTTCGTTTTCATGCGGAATCCTCCTCGGAAAGTAAGTTTTCATATGCGGTTCTTATTATACAACCAACGGGTGGGGACTGCAATAGCGCATTTTGCCGGATTCGTCAAGTGGAAAAATTGCCAAAAGATTTCCTTCGATTTGTAACAATTGCATTATGGCTTTTTGCCACAAGATATTGTATAATGAATCTCGTTGAGAACAAAATAAGCGAATGCGAGGAGAAAGTTATGGCAGACGAAGTGTTGGACGACGTTATGATGAAGGGAGTATGCAAGGGGAAAGCGGATGCGATCGTGAATTGCCAGTGCAATATCGAAAGCGCGCCGAGCCGGTGCGATCAGGCGGAGCGGTGCATGTTTTATTCTTATTATAAGTGCAGCAAACAATGGAAACGGCTGGCATGATGGGGGATTGCCGGCTTGCAGATATTTTAGGGGAAGGAAAAACGGTTACCGTTCACTGGCTGATCAGCGAACGGTAACTGCGCAGGCTCATTTGTAAATTTGCTTAGCAAATGGAGCCTGCGCACTCTTGTTTCATGTTCTTACGCATCCAGACAGCAAGGTGTCTGGAGGCTGTGTGAACAGTAATGAAGACTTCTGTTCGGCGAAGGGGCCGGGCAGAAGTTTTTGTATTATGAGGCGGTTTTTGTTATAATGGTGGCAGAAAAAGCGGCTTTAAGGTGATGGGACGAAGGCTATGAAGAATATACTGGTACTCAGTGATTCACACGGAAATCTGAACAACATGATATTGGCGGTGAAGCGGATGCAGCCGGACGGCATCATCCATCTCGGCGACTGCTGGGCAGATGCGGAGCAGCTCCGGAAAAAATTCCCGCGCATCCCGATGGAACAGGTGCCGGGAAACTGCGACGGCGAACACGGGTTTCTGGAACGTGTTCTGGAGATCGAAGGGCGGCGGGTTATGATCTGCCACGGACATACCCGGAATGTCAAAGCAGGGCTGTTTCTTCTGGAGCTGGCGGCGCAGGAGCAGAATGCGGATGTGGTGCTTTTCGGGCACACCCACCGGGTTTTTTACGACCGGCACAACGGACTGACCATCTTGAATCCCGGAAGCATCGGCGCGCCGGGGGGCGGGAATCCGCCTTCCTACGGGACGCTGGCGCTCGATGAAGGTTCCGGGCTTGCGGAGATCGACGTGCATTTCCTCGAATGATCCCCCGTTAGAGGGCGTAGCCCAAACGGCTGACAGATGCGAGCACAGAATAATTGACAAATGGCGCTTTCCGGCGGTATAATGACGAATGTGCATCATCAGATGGGAGTCTTTGAGGGAAAGAGGAGCGAAAGACGATGGTAAAGGTAGTAAAGTTTGGAGGAAGCTCGCTTGCCAGCGCGGAACAGTTTATGAAGGCCGGAAACATTATCCGTTCGGATGAATCCAGGAGATATGTTGTGCCGAGCGCGCCGGGGAAGCGTCATTCCAAGGATACGAAAGTCACCGATATGCTGTATTCCTGTTATGCGCTTGCAGAAGCAGGAGAGGAATTCCGGGTGCCGTTGATGAAGATCAAGGACCGGTACGATTCCATCATCAACGGGCTGCAGCTGAAAACAACACTGGAAGAAGAATTTAAGAAGATTTCCTCGGATTTTAAGAAAAAGCCGGGCGTGGATTATGCCGCATCCCGCGGGGAGTATTTAAACAGCATTATCATGGCGGATTATCTGGGGTATGAATTTATTGATGCCGCGGAAGTCATTTTCTTTGACGAAGAAGGCGTTTTTGATGCGGAGCGGACGGATAAGGTCCTTTCGAAACGGCTGGAAAAATGCGAAAAGGCCGTTATTCCGGGCTTTTACGGTTCGAAACCGGACGGAAGCATCTGCACATTCTCGCGGGGCGGTTCGGATATCACCGGATCGATTGTTGCGAAAGCGTGCAGTGCGAGCATCTATGAGAACTGGACGGACGTTTCGGGCTGTCTGGTTGCGGATCCGCGCGTGATCGACCATCCGCAGCCGATCAAGGTCATCACCTACCGCGAGCTTCGGGAGCTTTCCTATATGGGAGCGTCCGTGCTGCATGAAGATGCGGTTTTCCCGGTGCGCAAGGCGGGAATCCCGATCAATATCCGCAATACCAATGAACCGGAGGACGAGGGAACCCTGATCGTGGAGAGCACCTGCCAGAAACCGGAGTACACTATTACCGGGATCGCGGGAAAGAAAGGTTTTGTTGCGGTCAATATCGACAAAGATATGATGAATTCCGAAGTCGGTTTCTGCCGGAAAGCACTTCAGGCGTTTGAAGAGCACGGAATCTCCATCGAGCATATGCCCTCCGGCATCGATACGATGACCGTATTTGTGCATCAGGCGGAATTTGAAGGAAAAGAGCAGCAGGTGATCAGTTCCCTGCGCAGGCTGGCGCATCCGGATGTGATCGATCTGGAAGCGGATCTGGCGCTGATCGCAGTGGTCGGGCGCGGAATGAAGTCCACCAGAGGAACAGCGGGCAGGATCTTCTCGGCGCTGGCCCATGCGAATATCAACGTGCGGATGATCGATCAGGGATCTTCCGAGCTGAATATCATTATCGGCGTTTCGAACGCGGATTTTGACGCGGCAGTCCGTGCGATCTACGATATTTTTGTTGAAACAAGATTATAAAAGAAAGAAAAATGCGAAAACGGAACGCTTACCGTCTCCCTTTCATATCTTATATGGAAGGGAGCGTTTTTTTATGGATAGGCATACCGTCATTCTTGTAACAGATTTAAGACAGCAGTATATCGGCCAATATCTCTGCGGAACCGTACAGGAGCTGGATTACCGGGAGCCGGATCGGCGGACTCAGTGCATCGAATGGATCCGCATGGCGGAACAGGTGGTCCTTCCGACGCCGGTATCGAAGCTTTCCGACCGGAAAGAAGTATCAAAAATATTAAAAGAGAATTTAATAAACTGCAAAATGGCGTTCGGAGGAAAGATCGGAGAGGATTGGAAAAATTTTTTTACAAGCGCGGGAATCTCGTTTTACGACTTCATGGAAGATGAAAAAATCGCGCTGGAGAACGCACACATCACGGCAGAAGCGGTTGCGGCGGAAGTATTAAAACACGGTTTATATTCCATCCGGGATCAGAAAATGATCGTGGCGGGATACGGGCGGTGCGGAAGGGAGACGGCGAACCTGCTTCAGGCGATGGGAGCGAAGGTAACGGTACTGGCGCGCAGCGTATCCGACCGGAAGGCGGCGAAGCGGGACGGACACAATGCCGTGGATTTTTCCTACGGGCCGGAAGAAGCCTACGGAACGAGGACCATTATCAATACGGTTCCGGCCTGCGTGCTGACGGAAAATCTGATCGCGGAGATGCATAAAGATGCGGTCATTATCGATATCGCGTCCGCGCCGGGAGGGACGGATACGGCGGCTGCGGAAAGGCACGGGATCAAGGTAGTTCCGGCGCTCGGCCTGCCGGGGAAATATACGGTCAAAAGCAGCGCAAAGATCCTGGCGGATGCCGTCTGTCAGCAGATGCCCCGAAAATTTGGCATGGGAGAGGGGAAATCATGGATTTTTCAAATTATAATATAGGATATGGCATTACGGGATCGTTCTGCACGTTTGCCAAAGCGAAGTGGGAGGCGGCGCGGCTGAAGGAACTGGGGGCGAACGTGATCCCGATCTTTTCCTTTAATGCACAAAGCTGCGATACGCGCTTCGGCCGCGCGGAGGAATTTGTGGAGGAGATCTGCGCGCTCACGGGAAACGAAGGGATTAAAACCATCAGCCAGGCGGAACCGATCGGCCCGCGCGGGCTTCTGGACATCATGGCGATCGCCCCCTGCACCGGCAATTCCGCGGCAAAGCTGTGCAGCGGGATCACGGATACGCCGGTGTTAATGGCGGCAAAGGCGCATATGCGGAACGGAAAGCCGCTTGTCCTCGCGATCGCCACCAATGACGCACTGGGCGCGAATTTTAAGAACATCGGGGCGCTGATGAATATGAAAAACATCTATTTCGTGCCGTTCGGGCAGGACAGCTGCACGGGCAAGCCCAATTCGATGGTCGCAAAAATGGAACTGCTTCCGGAAACGATCGAGCTGGCGCTGCAGGGAAAGCAGATTCAGCCGGTGATCCGGGCGTGAGGGAAGAAACGTTACTGCACGCAGCATCCAGACACTCTGCTGTCTGGATGCGTAAGAACATGAAACCGCTTTTTTGGCGGTTTCTTCTATTTTATGGTTGTGAAAAGGTGCGAAAAGTGTTACAATACCGTTATTGTGTAGTACTATGGATAGGAGCAGGTATATATGAGTGCATTAACCAGAATTTTCGGAACCCACAGCGAGCGGGAACTGAAAAGGATCTATCCGCTTGCGGATAAGGTGGAATCGTATCATGATGAATTTATGAAGCTTTCCGACAGTGATCTGAAAGGAAAGACCAGAATTTTTAAAGACCGTCTGGAAGCAGGGGAGACATTAGACGACATTCTCCCGGAGGCGTATGCCGCAGTCCGTGAGGCGGCGCGGCGCGTGCTGGGAATGGAGCATTACCGCGTACAGATCATCGGCGGGATCATCCTGCATCAGGGCCGGATCGCCGAGATGAAGACCGGTGAAGGAAAGACGTTAGTTGCAACCCTTCCGGCGTATCTGAACGCACTGGAAGGAAAGGGCGTCCATATCGTGACGGTCAACGACTATCTGGCAAAGCGTGATGCGGAGTGGATGGGCAAGGTTCATGAATTTTTAGGCTTAAGTGTCGGCGTCGTGTTAAACAGCATGGAGAACGACGAGAGACGGAAAGCCTATAACTGCGATATCACATATGTGACGAATAACGAACTGGGATTTGACTATCTGCGCGACAATATGGTCATCTACAAGGAGCAGCTCGTCCAGAGGGGGCTTCATTACGCGATCGTCGATGAGGTCGATTCGGTCCTGATCGATGAGGCGCGGACGCCGCTTATTATTTCCGGGCAGAGCGGCAAATCCACCAAACTGTACGAAGCCTGCGATATTCTGGCGCGGCAGATGCAGCGCGGCGAGGATGTTCCGGAGTATTCCAAGATGGATGCCCTCATGGGCGTGGTTCAGGAAGAGAGCGGGGATTTCATCGTCAACGAGAAGGACAAGGTGGTAAACCTCACGCAGCAGGGCGTCCAGAGAGTGGAACAGTTTTTCCATATTGAGAACCTTGCGGATGCGGACAATCTGGAGATCCAGCATAACATGATCCTGGCGCTCCGCGCGCACAACCTGATGTTCCGCGACAAGGACTATGTAGTTCAGGACGATCAGGTCATGATCGTCGATGAATTTACCGGACGTATCATGCCGGGAAGACGTTATTCCGACGGTCTCCATCAGGCGATCGAGGCGAAGGAGCATGTCAAGGTAAAGCGGGAGAGCAAGACGCTTGCCACGATCACGTTCCAGAATTTCTTTAATAAATTCGAGAAAAAGGCAGGCATGACCGGTACGGCGCTGACGGAAGAGAAGGAATTCCGTGATATTTACGGAATGGACGTCGTTGAGATCCCGACGAACTGCCCGGTTGCCCGCATTGATCATCAGGATGCCGTATACAAGACGAAGAAAGAGAAATTCCGTGCGGTCGTTGAAGCGGTAAAAGAGGCGCATGAGAAAGGCCAGCCGGTACTGGTCGGCACGATCACGATCGAGACTTCGGAGCTGGTCAGCGGTATGCTGAAACGCGAAGGGATCCCGCATACGGTGCTGAATGCGAAGTTCCATGAGATGGAGGCGGAGATTGTTGCGCAGGCCGGCCAGCATGGAGCGGTTACGATCGCAACCAATATGGCAGGCCGTGGTACGGATATCAAGCTGGACGAAGAAGCGAAACAGGCCGGAGGCCTTAAGATCATCGGCACGGAGAGGCACGAATCTCGACGGATCGACAATCAGCTCCGCGGGCGTTCCGGCCGTCAGGGAGATCCGGGAGAATCCCAGTTCTTTATTTCCCTTGAGGACGATCTGATGCGCCTGTTCGGTTCGGAGCGTTTAATGTCGGTCTTTACGGCTCTCGGGGTGCCGGAGAACGAGCAGATCCAGCATAAGATGCTGACGTCCGCCATCGAGAAGGCGCAGGAGAAGATCGAAGGCAACAACTTCGGAATCCGTAAGAACCTTCTGGAATACGATCAGGTCAACAACGATCAGCGCGAGATCATTTATGCGGAGCGTCTGCGGGTATTAAACGGCGAGAACATGCGTGAAGTGATCTTTAAGATGGTACAGGATCAGGTGGAGAGATCAGTCGATACCTGCATTTCTTCGGAGATTCCGAAGGAAGAGTGGAATTTCAATGAGTTAAACGAGCTGCTCCTTCCTACGATCCCGCTTGAGCCGGTGACGGAAGAGGCGGTTGCCTCCATCCGTTCCAATAAAGAGCTGAAGCAGTATCTGAAAGAACAGGCGGTGCAGTTGTATGAGGCAAAGGAAACGGAGTTTCCGGAAATCGAGCAGTTCCGCGAGATCGAGCGCGTCGTGCTGCTGAAGGTCATCGACCGGCACTGGATGGACCATATCGACGATATGGATCAGCTGCGTCAGGGGATCGGCCTGCAGGCGCTCGGCCAGAGGGATCCTCTGGTGGAATATAAGATGGCGGGTTTTGACATGTTTGACGAAATGATCTCTTCGATCCAGGAGGATACGGTTCGTCTGCTGTATCATGTCAAGATCGAGCAGAAGGTAGAGCGCGAGCAGGTGGCGAAAGTGACCGGCACCAATAAGGATGCCGCAGCGCCGAATGCGCCGAAGAAGCGTGAGCACGCCAAGATCTATCCGAACGATCCGTGCCCGTGCGGAAGCGGGAAGAAATATAAACAGTGCTGCGGAAGATTTAAGTAGCAGGCAGTTATCAGTAATGTTCTGGAAGATTGAAGTAACAGGCAAATTGCAATAGAATAACGGGGGATTTACTATGAATGCACGATTGGAACAGTTGATTGACTGTCTGCCGGTGATCAGAGATCTGTTTGGAAAAGATGTGCTGCTTTCCGTCATTGACAGCGATAAGGTGATACAGGGATTCTGCATACCGGATCATATCGAACAGGCGCTTCAGGTAGGGGAGGTCTTTGACGATCCGAGCGGAGCGCTGGACCGGGTGCTCTCGACGGGGAAAGCGCAGCATAATTATCTGCCGAAAGAGGTTCTGGGAGAAGCCTTTGAAGGGGAACTGGTTCCCGTGAAGGACGGCAGGGATGTCGTGGGATGCGTGACCTGCACCTATTCGGTGGACTCCAAAGAACAGATGGCGGCGATGACGGCGAAATTCCAGGAGTCGGTGGATTATATCAATCAATCCCTTCGAACGCTGGTGGAAGGGCTGGAAAATCTGTTCCAGCTGCTGGCGGGAATGGATGAGATGGCTGTCAGCGTGGAAAGCGATGTGCAGAATGCGGTTGAAGTCGTCAACAAGATCAATAATAACGCGACGCGTTCCAATATCCTGGCGTTAAATGCTTCCATCGAGGCGGCCAGAAGCGGAGAATTCGGGCGCGGCTTTTCCGTAGTGGCAACCGAAATGGGGAAACTGGCCAATGACAGCGGCAGTTCGGCATCCGAGATCAAGAACAAATTAAGCGTCATCATGGAGCACCTGACTGCGATCATGGGCTCGATCAAGGACGCGGGCAATTTTACCAAGGAACATCAGGGAAATATCAGCTCGATCGAAAGCGTTCTGGACGAAATGAACGAAACCGCCAGAAAGCTGGAGGAAGAGATCAAGCAGCGTTAGTTTGGATACAGGAAAGTACAGGACAAAAGTTTGATTTTGTTCTGTGCTTTTTTTCTGCATTGTATTTGCGTGCAGATGAACATATAATCTATGTGGGAAATATTGTAAGGAGTAAAATAATGAGTTGTTATCAATTTTTTGCAAGCGATAAGGAGATGCCTGAATTTGATAACGGGAAAGCGAAACCGATTATTGCGGATTACCTTAAGGCTTTGCTGGCGGATCGTTTTACCGTCTCCTTATTTAACACATGGACGGATGATGAATCGGAACTTTGTGTTAAGAAGGTTGATGTTGCCGATTTGAGTATTGAAGATATTAAAGGAATTTGGGGCAGAAGTTTTTGGAGAAGAATGAGTGTCTTGTAGTATTTAGAAATTATTAAGATTTCATCAGTTGTTGCAGTCGCTTTTGAAGCAAGAAAAGGTTCTTTGTATCCGTTGATGACATTGTAGTAGTTTTCTCGTTCAAGTATTCGCATAACACGTGATTCCTGAGAGTTTTTACCGATGACCATTCCTCTTGATCGGAGGATATTTAATTGTTGACGATATGTTTTAAATGTTTTTCAGCCATAGAACCTCCGACAATAAAAAGCCCCCGGGCCCGAAGGACACCGGAGGACAAACTGGCAATCATTTTGTACAAATACTATACATATGATAACACTTGATGTCAATATTACATCGACTTTTTTGCTGTGCATTTGTCCGCACCTGTTTTTACGTGCTCATACAAGTGATTCTATATCAGTATATGTTAAAAATCAAGAAAAGATTCAAATAATGAGATTCGCATAAATTTTCAAAAGCTGATTAATATGTAATTTTGGATAACAAGATGAGGAAATTTTACAAAAATGGAGGGAGTTGTGCAAATGGGGAAACAAGACTTTTCAGAAGAGGATATAAAAGCAAGATATATAACTCCGGCCGTAGAGCAATCAGGTTGGGACAAGAAGCAGATTCGCTATGAGTATGCTTTTACGGCAGGCCGCATTATCCTAAGAGGAAACATAACTTCACGAGGCAAGCAGAAACGGGCAGATTATCTGCTGTTCTATAAGCCTAATCTTCCGCTGGCTATTATAGAAGCCAAAGATAACAATCATCCAGCAGGGGCTGGGCTCCAACAGGCTATAGAGTATGCAGAAGCTCTGGATGTGAAGTTTGTATATGCATCTAATGGAGATTCTTTTGTAGAACAGGATTTAATAACTGGTGATATCCGTAATCTTCCATTAGATGCCTTCCCATCGCCAGATGAACTGTATCACAGATATGTGAGTGAGATGAAATTCTCTGAAACTGGTGAGAAAGCTTTGCTTGAGCCATATTACTGGGTGCCGGGTTACAAGATGCCTCGCTACTATCAGAGGATTGCCATAGACAGAACAGTAAATGCAGTAGCAAGTGGAAGGGACAGAGTACTTTTAGTTTGTGCTACAGGAACTGGTAAAACATTCATGGCTTTTCAGATTATCTATAGGCTATGGAAAGCTGGCATCAAAAAGAAGATTTTGTTCCTTGCTGACAGAAATGTACTTGTAGACCAGACGATATCAAATGATTTCAAGCCATTCGGGGGTAAAATGACGAAAGTCGAAAACAAACAGCTTGACAGTTCATATGAAATATATCTGGCATTGTATCAGCAGTTAGCAGGTGATAAGAACGTAGAACCATTCAGGCAGTTTAAGCCGGAGTTTTTTGATCTCATACTGATTGATGAGTGCCATAGAGGCTCGGCTAAGGAAGAATCAGCCTGGCGAAAGATATTGGAGTATTTCTCTGGAGCTGCTCAGATAGGCATGACGGCTACACCGATCGAAACAAAAGAAGCATCATCACAAACATATTTTGGTGAGGCTATTTATGAATATTCTCTGAAACAGGGCATTAATGATGGCTTTCTTGCTCCGTATAAGGTTATTCGCATTGGGCTTGATAAAGACCTTGTGGGATACCGTCCAGAAACAGGAAAACGTGATGATAATGGATATGAAATAGAGGATAGAGAGTATAATGTCAAGGACTTTGACAGGACGCTGGTGCTTGATAAAAGAACCAAAGTCATTGCAAAGAAAGTAACAGAGTTCCTGAAAAAAACTGACAGATTCAGTAAGACGATTGTATTCTGTGTAGATGTTGAGCATGCGGAGCGTATGCGTCAGGCTCTTATCGCCGAGAATAAAGACCTGTGGAATGAAAACCACAAATACATTATGCGCATAATTGGCGATAATGCTGAAGGTAAAGCCCAACTGGAGAATTTCATCGATGAGGACAGTACATATCCAGTTATAGCGGTTACAAGCAAGCTGATGACTACAGGCGTAGATGCTAAGATGTGCAAGCTCATTGTCTTGGATAATAATATTAATTCCCCGGCGGAATTCAAACAGATTATTGGTCGGGGAACTCGTCTGCTTGAGGACTATGGGAAAACATATTTTACAATTATGGACTTCCGTAATGCATCGAGGTTATTTGCGGATAAAGACTTTGATGGTAATCCAGAGATAGTGATAGATATTACTGGCGATGATCCGATAGAACCGGCAATAGGTGATGAGAATGATCCAGAGAATACAGGTAATGATACCGGCAATGGTTCAGGTGCTGGAAACACGGGTGATTTTAGAGATGATTGGGGTACTGATACTGATGATGCCCCTGAAAAGCCTAAGAAGTACTATATCAAAGATGTAGAGGTCAAAATCCTGTCAGAAAGAGTTCAGTATGTCGACAAGGATGGAAAACTTATAACGGAAGGTCTTATTGATTATACAAGGAAGAATATTTTAGGACAGTATGCAAGATTAGATGTTTTCCTGAAGAAGTGGAATGAAGCCAAAAAGAAGCAGGCTATCGTTGAGGAGCTTTGAGAGGATGGTGTGTTTCTTGATGTCGTTCGTGAAGAAACAGGTCAGACGGATATAGACGATTTTGATTTAATCCTGCATCTTGCATATGATAAAGCCCCACTTACTCGCATAGAGCGGATCAAAAATGTTCAGAAAAGAGGATATCTCTATAAGTATTCGGAACTTGCGCAAAAGGTTCTGGGGGTACTTATGGATAAGTATGCAAGTGACGGCTTGAAAGAGATAGAGGAAACAAAAGTATTGCAGTTGCACGAATTCCAGCAGTTTGGCAGTCCTATGAAGATTGTCAAAGCCTTTGGAGGCAAAGCTGCATATGAGCAGGCTGTAAAGGAACTGGAAGATGCAATCTTTTCTGCGTAGTATTTAATAAATAAAAATTGAAAGCAGGTTTTTGCCAATGCCTATAACTAATTTCGTTAAGAGAATACAAGATGTAATGCGCAATGATGCAGGGGTAAATGGAGATGCTCAGCGTATTGAACAGATTGTGTGGATTCTGTTTTTAAAGATATATGATGCTAAAGAGGAGGAATGGGAACTGATCAATGATGATTATGTATCCATTATTCCAGATGAGTACAAGTGGCGAAACTGGGCGGTAGACAATAAAGATGGTCAGGCTCTTACAGGGGATGCACTTCTTGACTTTGTAAACAATATGCTGTTTCCTGCACTTAAAAAGATTGAAGTTTCAGAGGACACGCCAATGAACCAGATGATGGTGCGTTATGCCTTTGAGGATGCAAACAACTATATGAAAGATGGCATTCTGCTTAGACAGGTCATTAATATCATCGATGAGATTGGCTTCACAGAGTACGAGGAAAGGCACGCGTTTGGCTCGATCTATGAGTCATTCCTAAAGGATTTACAGAGCGCTGGGAATGCAGGAGAATTCTACACACCAAGAGCAGTAACTGATTTTATGGTAAAGGTTACAAAACCTAAACTGGGAGAGAGGATTGCAGATTTCGCATGTGGTACTGGTGGATTTCTGGTTTCAGCATTAAATGTTTTAAGTGAACAGGCCGGTAGGTCGAATAAAAATCGTGAGATATATAATAATAGCGTATATGGGGTAGAGAAGAAGGCATTGCCTCATATTCTCTGTGTCACAAATATGCTTCTGCATGATATTGATAATCCTGCAATTATTCATGGAAATGCTCTTGAGATTGATTACAAAGAGTATAGAAAGATGGAAAAGTTTGATTTAGTGCTTATGAATCCTCCGTATGGTGGCAATGAAAAGGATTCTGTTAAATCAAATTTCCCAGAAGAGCTTAGAAGCTCAGAGACAGCAGATTTATTCATCGACATTATTATGTTCAGGCTAAATAGAGCTGGCAGATGTGCAATCATTCTTCCAGATGGATTCCTGTTTGGTACTGACAATGCAAAAGTAAATATTAAAAAGAAGCTGTTAGAAGAGTTTAATCTTCATACTGTTGTTAGAATGCCGCATAGTGTATTTGCACCCTATACTTCGATTACGACCAATATCCTGTTTTTTGATAATACACATCCGACAGAGGAGACATGGTTTTATCGTTTAGATATGCCAGAAGGGTATAAAAACTTTTCTAAAACAAAGCCAATGAAGCTTGAGCATTTTCAACCTGCTTTAGACTGGTGGGATAATCGCACAGAGATTGAAGAAGATGGTTTTTCAAAGGCTAAAAAGTACACAATTGATGAGATAGTCGCGAATGGTTACAATATTGACCTTTGCGGTTATCCCCATGAAGAGGAAGAGATTCTCGATCCGATGGACCTGATCAATCAGTATCAGGAAAAGAGGGCATCCCTAAATGCTGAGATTGATCATGTGTTGGAGAAAATTACTTTGCTGTTAGGAGAAAATTAATTTGAATGCACAGGATCTAAGGAATAGTATTTTGCAGCTGGCGGTTCAGGGTAAGCTGGTAAGACAGAGAGCCGAAGAAGGAACTGCTGATGAACTTTATGAGCAGATTTGTTCTTTTAACTGTAAGGAATATAAGTGCAAAGATTTGTCACTGAATTATGATGCGATGGATATGAGCATTCCTAAGACATGGAAAATGGTGGAACTGAACAGCATTCTTTCTTTTGTTGATTACAGAGGGAAGACACCTAATAAAATAGATAAAGGTGTATTTTTGATAACAGCATCTAATATAAAACGTGGATATATGGACTGTACTAGGAAAGAGTATATTTCAGAAGATGAATATTTACAAAGACAGAGCAGAGGAATTACAGAGTATGGGGATCTGTTGTTTACAACAGAAGCTCCTATGGGAAATGCAGCAATATGTGATTTGGAAAAATCATCTTGCGGTCAAAGGATAATTACTTTTAAAGAATATAATAAGAATACAGTTGATTTGAAACTTATGATGTATTTTATTCTAGCCCCACAATTCCAGCAACAATTAAAAGATAATTGTACTGGTACAACTGCAAAGGGGATAAAAGCAGAAAAATTGAAACATTTTCTCATTCCACTCCCGCCCTTAGAAGAACAGAAGCGCATTGTGTCTAGGATAGAGGAATTTTTACCATATTGTGACCAACTCATTAAGCAGCAAAAATAATTTATATTGAGTTTTGTTTATTGAATGGCTCAAAAAGTATCGGGTAGTTACCATTGCGGTAGCTACCTTTCTAACGATTTTAGCGGTGTTATGCCGAATATAAGTGAATATATAAAAATTCCAAATAAGAACACATGTTTTGATCAAGATAGACAAAGTCAATGCTTTGTGGTAGAATCAATCATAAGCCATAATAAGACTCTCGCCGCACAATTGTATCCTGAGTTCAAGGGATTTTTCCCAGAAAATGAGGTGGAGTATTTCGTGAACTACTAGGGGCGGCGACTTTGAAACATGCTGTTTATACCAGATATTGTGGACTAGATGAACTGTATGGACAGCGTAACATATATAGATTGCGTAATTCTAGTGCATCTGATTCGTAAAGAGGGTTGATTGCATATGACGGATTTGTATTTTGAAAATCTGTTGTTTGATTAAGCTGTAGTATGTTATAATAAATCAAAACACGTTTGTGGAGGGATAGCGATGAAATTTCAGCTTATGAATATAGGTATACTTAAGAAAGCTGATATAGATATTGATGGGATAACAATTATTGCAGGTGAAAACAACGTGGGGAAAAGTACAGTGGGAAAAGCTCTGTACGCTTTTTTACGTGACATGAGTTCTTGGAGAAAAACGTATGACGATATCTGTAGTTTACGAGTAAAAAAGTTTCTAGAAGAGAACAGCAATGTGCTTGAAGATTGGTGTATGAAAATTTCCGGGGCAAAAAGGAGAAGAACAAGTAGAGTTGATCAATTACAAAAAGTTTATTCACGAGATGAAAACTTTTTAGTCAGTATTGAAGATTTTCAAATTTCTGAAGATGCTAACAGTGAAAAAGAGGCTAGAAAGAATTTAGAAAGCCATTTAATTAGATATTGTCATGATTATATGGCATTATATTTTAGAGATAATAGTAGTATTGAATTAAATTACGAACAAAAAAGTGTTAAAGGGAAAGATTGGGTTGATGATTGGGTTGATAGGGCTATCGATGGTGTGCAGTCATTAGAATTAGATGAACTGAAAATTCAGATTCAGCAATTAAGACAATCATTTCAAGAGGTTTTTAATTCGCAGTATCGAAAGATAGGGACATTAGAAAGCCGAATTGTATTTACGGATGACTCTGGCAGAAAAGTACGGCTTACCATTGAGAGCGAAGGTGAGGAATTAGATCAGCCAATTCGAATTTATAATCATATTTTTTTTATTGAATCTCCTAAAATATATGATTATTTGTCTAATCCTCGTTCCGGGCATATTCAGAAAGAATATTTGAGATATTTGATGTCCCCCAATATTTTTAAAAGAGGTAATTTAATTCCAAAAATTGAAAACAATGAGTTTGCAACGGACAAGAAAGATAGCGAAAAACAGTTGAGAGATATTTCTGAACGATTAATAAGAATAATGGGAGGGAGGGCAGAATTTTTACAAAAAGTAGGATTAGAGTTTAAAGATGAGCATATTGTGGAACCTATTCATGCTGTTAATGTATCCACAGGGTTGAAATCTATAGCATTATTGGAATATGCATTGCGTATTGGTGCTATAGAAGAAGGGGATATATTAATTTTAGATGAACCAGAAATAAATCTTCATCCGGAGTGGCAGCTGGAATATGCCAGGACGCTTGTAAATTTGCAAGAGATGTTTCATCTAAAAATTCTTATAACGACTCATAGTCCATATTTTATGCGTGCGATTGAATGCTTTACGGATATTAATGATACTATGGATAAATTGAATGTATATAGGGTTATAAGAAGCGCAAGTGAAAAGGAGCTTCAAGTTGAAAATGTATCATATACTGAATATGGCATGACAGATTTATACGATGCTTTATCAGCGCCGTTAGAAGAGTTGGAGTCGTTATTAGATGAAAAATATGGAATGGAAGAATAAAAATGAATGTACTGAATGAAGTTATGGAAGAAGATATACAAAAATTTTGTTATCCTGATGAAAAAATTGCATCGAATATATATCAGATTTCTTTATCTTATCCACCGAGAGCTCTTGACAGAATGAGTGCGAATGAAAGGGCAAAGAGGGAAACGTCTAATGAGTGGCTTGCAGATGAAACGGAAAAAGTACATGAAGTTCCTATTCTTGACTTTGATAATATAATCAAAAAACTGTCAAATGGAAGGCATTCTTGTGATGGTTTCTTCTATAATTTTGAACCAAATGATGGAGAACTGCACTACCTTGTAGAAATGAAAAATGTAAAAGACAAGAAAGACATGTTGAAAATGTTAAAAGATGAGGGAAAGAATGGTATATATGGTAAATTGAATGATTCTGTTTTGATGATAAAAAATGAATTGGAATTTGGGGGATTACATGAACACGATGATATCATAGTTCATACTCATTTTTTTATTGTATATCCAGGTAAAAATGATGTACCTGCTGTGAAGCCGGTTCCTCAATTGAAAAAGACAGAGGTTGAGCGCGACAGTCGAAATAAACAAAAGAGGGCAGGAAGAAAGATTGCCGTTTCTGATAAACAGGAAACAAAAATATATGCGGACTTTGGTAAGAAGGTTCATAAGCTTGGCTTAGCGGCTTGTGACAAATCTTTATTTCCAGGGAGAGCATTGCCGCGTACAGAAAAAGTAAAAGGAAGATGTGAGCAAAGACAATTTTCTATTTTTTCAGCTCGTGATTTTGCGAAGATAATAGATTCTGGTTTTTTTACAGATTGGAAATGGGGAAATTATCAAAATTATTTCATTAATATAGAATGAAGATATCACTTTATAATAATTTTGATAAAGTGAATCTCGGTAAAATGAATATATTTTAAGAGGCCGTTTGCGTTATGCAAGCGGTTTTTTATGCCCGATATTATCGGCAACGATTGTAGCCCCGAATCAGAAAGGGGGAGTCGGGAAAACGACGGCTTGCATCAATTTAGGTATTGCTGGGAAAAAGTATTTTTGTTTAGCGATGTTATGCCGGATATAAGTGAATATATAATAAATCCAAAATAAGAACGAATAAGAACAAATGTTCCGGCTGGGATAGACAAAGTCAATGCTTTATGCTAAAATCAGCATGTGAGTGCCTGCTATGAAGACATTTTTACGATAAATTTTAGGAGGAAAAGGGCATTATGGATTTCAAATTACATGCCCCATACGCCCCCACCGGCGACCAGCCGCAGGCGATCGAAGCCCTTGTCAGGGGCTTTCAGGAAGGCAATCAATTCCAGACTTTACTAGGGGTTACGGGTTCGGGCAAGACCTTTACTATGGCGAATGTGATCGCGGCGCTGAATAAGCCTACTCTTATCATAAGTCATAATAAGACCCTCGCAGGACAATTGTACTCAGAATTTAAGGAGTTTTTTCCCGAAAATGCAGTCGAGTACTTTGTGAGCTATTATGCTTAGAAAATATGCACCACAAAATATTGGAAAAAGTACGGTTTTCGAATCTATATATTGTGTCCGCAATACTCTCACAGACTATACGGACTATATAGACAGTATTTCGCTGGTGACCCAATTGTTACTCAGGCAGGAATGACCGTTTTTAGAACAGCCAAATATGTTCATTTCTGGTGGCTTTTGGTAAATCCCAAAATCCCAAATAATATTGAAAGAGAGAATGAGATTGAACTTGGAACAGAGTAAATCCCAAAATCCCAAGCTTTTTTAGATAAGTAAAAGAAAGGGCGGTTGCATGCAATGATATATACAAAAGAAGATGTTAAAAGAGAGTGTAGTCTCGGAAAGTCAGTAAAAAACAGAAAAACATTTATTGATGTGAAGTTTGTGGAAAGGCGGAATAAAAAAA
>CANQDS010000026.1 GCA_947593655.1 uncultured Lachnospiraceae bacterium
GGACCTCCGCGCTCAACCCCGCCGCTTCTTTCGTCAGCCGTTCCACATCGCCCAGCTGATTGTTGACCGTCGCCGTTACTTCCTGTGCGGCCGCCGCCGTCCCTTCCGATACTTCCGCGATATTTTTAATGGAATCCAAAACCACTTCCTTATCCTGGACCATATCCGCCACCGTTCCCGTTACGTTGGCCAGCGATTCCACCATCCGCTCAACCTGATTCGCGATCGAAGAAAATACCTGTACGGTTTCCTCTATGGAACGTGTCTGCTCCTCTAAAAAGCCCGCGGTATCCTGCACGCAGGTTACGGTTTTGTCCGTGGTCTTCTGGATCTTCTCCACGATGCTGCGGATCTGGTCGCCGGACTTTGCGGACTGTTCCGCCAGATTCCGGATCTCGCCCGCTACCACGGCGAATCCCTTCCCGGCTTCGCCAGCCCGCGCCGCTTCGATCGAAGCGTTTAAGGAAAGCAGGTTCGTCTGCTCCGCGATCTCCTGGATGGTCGCGATAATGCTTTCGATGTTTCCGGAATTTTCCGCGACTGCCGTGATATCCGTTACCAGCTGCTGTGTCATGGCGATCGCCGTTTCCGTCTTTTCACTCAGGCGGGCCGCCTGGCGCCTTCCGCCCTCGACCGCCCCGATCGTCTCCTTAGAATACTGCTCCATATCCGACGTATAGCGGTGCGCCTCGTTCAATTTCTCCGAAAACGCGGACATCTTGCTTAAGCTCTCTTCCACGTCCGACGCCTGGCGGGAAACGCCCTGCGCCACATCCTCCATAGCCGTATTGATATCCTTCATGGATTCCAGCATCTGGTCGGAGGTTTCCGTTACGCCCGATGCGGATTCCTCTACCTGTCCGGCAAACTGCCGGATCCGCGCAAAAATGCCGCGCAGGTTCCCGAGCATCCCGGTCATCCCGGCGGAGAGCAGCAGGAACTCATCTTTCCGCTTTGAACGGAATTCCGTCGTAAGGTCGCCGTCCGATACCTTGTTTAACGAACGCGTCAGCTTGCCGACTTCTTTGCCGATGTTCCTCGCCAGCATACTGCCGGTCAGCAGCGCGATTACGCTGGCCAGCACGACCATGACGATCGTCAGGAGCCGGATCGAGGAGGCCGTGCTTAAGATCGTGGATTCCGGAACCAGTACGCACAGCATCATGCCGGTCTTTGCCACCGGCGAATAGGCAAACAGGAAGCGCTTTCCCCGGAACGTCACATAGGAATTTCCGGTTTCGCCCGCTTCCGCCGCCTGCTCAAAATAACTGCTGCCGTAGAAAACACCGCCGTCCTCTCCATCTGCCGTTTCCGCCGAAGCCATGACCTCCCGGCCGTCCGGGGTAACTAACGCCGCGATCGTTCCCTCTCCGGCGTCAATGGTACTAAGGACATCCCGGATCGTTTCCAGATCGATGTACATGCTCAGATAGCCGTTTCCCTTATCCAGCCGCCGGGTATAGACCATCGCATAGTCCTCTTCCGTCATCGAAAGCACGGAGTCCAGATACGCAAAACGCCCCTGCCATACGCCTTTTCCCTTGGTGATCCCGCTGCTTTCCCCGCTCCCCGAAAATTCCTCATAAGCGTTTTTCGGGATCTGCGCGCTCTCCGACGTCATATTTCCACCGTTTTCAAAAAATACGCTGTAGGAGGAGATATAATCCGCCGTTTCTTTCGCCTGCAGCAGAAGCGTAGACGCCATACGGAAATACTTCATGGCAGTCATGTCATTCTGCCCCGCGTATTTGCGGCAATAAGTAGAAAACGTGTCGTTGACCACAACCTCCGTCGCCTTGTTCTCCACCGTCTGGCAGAGCAGCGTGCAGTATTCCCCGACCGTTTCCAGGCTGCCCTCTACGGAATTTTCATACTGCGCCGTCAGATTCCGCGATGCGCTGACGTATGAAATGACGCCCAGCAGCACCATCAGAAGCACCGGGATCAGAAACGAGCCGACCAGCCGGTAAGCGATTTTTCCTGTTTTTTTCATAGCAACCCTCCCGGGGATCTCATATTTTTCAATTGTGCAAAATCGGAGTGGCTGCATTGCCTCCACTCCGATGCATTACATTTATTGCGCCGCGGTATAACGGTCATACGCGTCCTGATAAACCGTAAGAAGCTTATCCATGCCGCAGGACTCCCGCAGCGTTGTCAGATAATCCTCCCACTCCTCATCGGTCGGACCTCCCTCTTTGATCCAGAGTCCCTCGTTCTCAGCTACTGTATTCTCAAAATCCGTCTTGTACTGGTCGATCGTTTCGAGTTCCTTCTCTGTGTAGACACAGTCTACCGGATAAGTAACGGTGCTGTCAACAAACTGCATCCAGTAATCCTGCAGATCAGTCAGACGCTCAATCGCCCGATCCTCCATCTTGAAGGTTGTATTATAGTAATCGCTTAAGATCAGCTTCGGTCCGTAAACCTCGTTTTCGCCTTTGAGTTCTCCGGCACTCTTTCCGTACTTCTCCTGACATTCGTCCTCCGTGATACTCTCCCACAGACC
Organism: uncultured Lachnospiraceae bacterium; assembly: GCA_947593655.1. Taxonomy (GTDB): domain Bacteria; phylum Bacillota; class Clostridia; order Lachnospirales; family Lachnospiraceae; genus Roseburia. The sequence continues at coordinate 2,510 of CANQDS010000026.1, forward strand.
ATTCTCATCTTTCCCGGTAAAGTATACGTCGATCGGGCCGTACTGGAGCTGCATTACGATCTCCGGATCATACCATTTGTCAAAGAATTCCAGCAGGGCTGCCGGGCTCTCGCACGCACTCGTAATGCTTAAGTTTCCGCTGTTCGTTCCGCCGCCCGTACGAACCGTGACATGGTGGGTTCCGTCCGGACCGTCAAGCACCGGGAGGAATACATAGTCATCGGCGTGTTCGCCCATCAGCTCCTCGATGTACCACCAGGTGCCGACGCCGACATAACCCTGCGAGCACTTCGCCATGTACTGGGGATCCGTCTGGCTGAACATCTCAGGATCCATCAGACCCTCCGCGAACCAGTCGTGGAAGTAGGTAAGCGCCTCGCGGTACTCATCCTTCGCACAGACGAAATCAACTTTCCCGTCGTCGCCGAGCACCAGATCGTTGCAGACGTCGTTGATCCAGTTGGTGAAGCCGAAGCCCGCGTAGAAAATATTCTGTCCCCAGCACCACTGGTCAAAACCGGTGCTCATCGGGATCGTGGAACCCGGATCGTTCCCGTAGTAGGTTGCGCTCATGTCGTTCTCCTTGAAGGCAACCAATGCCTCGTGCAGCTCATCCAGCGTCGTCGGAACTTCAAGCCCAAGCTCGTCAAGCCATGCCTTGTTGATCATGGAAAACTGCGGAATCGTGTAGATGCTGTAGTCGTCCTCGCTTCCGATACCCGCTGTTCCCATCTTCTCTGCGGCCGGAAGTCCGTAGACCGCGCCGTCTTCCATCGTGATCGCGCTTAAGATGTCAGGATTCTCTTTGAGGATCTTCGCCAGATTCGGCATATACTCTTCCGTCAGATACGGCTTCAGGTCGATAAACGTGCCGTCCTTGCCGTAACGCATCAGGTCATAGTTGCTGAACCCCACGCCCATAAACGCATCCGGCAGATCTCCGCCGGCAATGCGGATGTTGACCTGCTCCGCGAGCGAGTCGCTCATGCAGTTCCAGTCGATCGAGATGCCCGTATCCTCCTGCAGCTGGTTTAAGACGACATTGTCTTCATAACCGCTGCTCAGTGCGCCCATACCGCCCATGATCTCAAATTCTGTCTGGCTCGTATCGTCGTTCGGCGTGCCGTCGTTTTTGTTTGCGCTCTTCCCGGAGCCGCCGCACGCGGCAAGCGAGAGTACCATTCCCGCCGTCAGCGCCGCTGAAACTGTTTTTTTCCAAAACTGATCTCTTTTTTTCCTCATTTCATTTTCCTCCATTTTTTATGATTTGTAAACTTTTTTAACCTTTTACTGCGCCCGCCATGAAGCCTTTCTTAAAATACTTCTGAACGAACGGATAGAACACGAGCATCGGCGCGGCGGCGACAATGATAGACGAAAACTTGATCGACTCCGTCAGCTTGCTCAGCTCCGCGTAACCGCCGGAAATGGTGCTTGCCTGACTTGCGCTGGCGGAACTCTGGATTAAGATGTTCCGCAGCACCAGCGGCAGCGGCGCCATCTGGTCGTCCGGCAGATAGATGAGTGCCGTAAACCAGTCGTTCCAGTACGCTACCATGCTGAACACGACCATGACCGCCAGAACCGGCTTGCTCAGCGGCACGACGATCTGCAGAAACGTCCGCCACTTGGAAGCGCCGTCGATCTCCGCCGCCTCGATCAGCTCCTTCGGGATGCTGTTCTCGAAGAAATTGCGTACGATGATCATGTTTCCGACCGCGACGCCGCCCGGCAGGAACAGCGCCCACATATTATTGATCAATCCTGTGTTCTTAACGGTCAGATAGGTCGGTACAAGTCCGCCGCCGAAGTACATGGTAATGATGAAAAACAGACTGATGAATTTCCGCCCCGGCAGCGTCTTTATGCTCAGCGGGTAGGCCGTCAGATAGATCATCACAACCGAAAAGATGGTTCCGATCACTGTGTACTTAATGCTGTTCCAGTAACCGAGCACGATGCTGTTGTCCGCGAACACCGCCTTATAACCGTCCAGATTGAACCCGCTCGGGAACAGGAATGTCTTGCCCGCATACACATCATACGGATCTGATACGGACGCCACGAGCACATAGTACAGCGGGTAGGCCACCACGAACACGATCACCACGCACAAAACAACCAGAATGATATTGCTTACGCGGTCCGATAAACCCTTTGTTTTTTTCGCTTGATTGTTCATAGCTCCCTCCTTACACAAAACTGGTGTTTTCCGACACCCTGGTCGATATCTTGTTCACGATGATCAGCAGGATGATGTTGATTACGGTGTTGAACAGTCCGACCGCCGTAGAGTAACTGTACTTCGCGTTCTCAATACCCTGCTGGTACACATACACCGAGATCACGTCGCTCGTTGCCTTGTTCAGGTCGGTCTGGAGCAGGAGCACCTTCTCGAAGCCGACGTTCATCAGGTTGCCGGCGCTCATGATCAGCATCAGCACGATCGTCGGGATCAGCTCCGGGATGTCGATGAACCGGATCCTCTGGAACATGGACGCCCCATCGATCTTTGCCGCCTCATACAGCGAGGTATCGACATTCGCGAGCGTCGCCATATAGACGATGATACCCCACCCGGCATCCTGCCAGATCCCCGACGCGACATAGATTGTGCGGAACGCGCTCGACTCCGTCAGAAAATCGATCGAGGTTCCCGCGATGAGGTTGATCAGCCCGCCCGAAGGACTTAAGAAAATGCGGATCATACCGCAGATGACCATGATCGAGATAAAATGCGGCGCATACAGGATGGTCTGCACAACTCCCTTGAACCTCCGAAACCGGAGCTGATTGATCATCAGTGCGAGGACGATCGGAATCGGGAAGCTCCACAACAGGCTGTATAAACTCAGCAGCACCGTATTCTTTATCATCCGCCAGCAGTTCGGGGCGCTGAAAAAGCGTTCGAACCATTGCAGCCCTACCCACTTGCTCCCCCAGATCCCCCGGCTCGCCGTAAAATCCTTAAACGCGATCTGGATGCCGTACATCGGTATGTACTTGTAGATAATCGTCAGCATAACCGGCACGAGCAGCATTGCATATAGCTGCCAGTTGTCTTTCAGCCTCTTTTTCAGAGTCTTGCCGCCGACGGTGCGTCCCACCGCAACGCTTGTCTTCTTAGCCATACGCTCCTCCTTTCCTCCTGTAGTTGTTCTCCTTTTTCATGCTGCACTCCCTCCTTTTTGTGTGAAACGTTTTATTTTGTTCCCACAGCGTTTTTTAGTATATCCTCTTAATATCTCCCTCTTGTTTTCGTGAAACGTTTCATGACTTTTAACGTAAGGATAGCACTGATTTTCCTATGTGTCAATCCTTTTTTTCCATCTTATGCAGAATCATGCGCATTTTGGTATGTATTCACAATATTCAATTCCATTTTTTATGCATATTTCCCAATACATTTCATGAAACGTTTCGCGAAAGTGGTTTACAAACCGGAGATTTTCGATTATAATAGTCAAAAGAAAAAGAATAGAAAAAAGACAGATGAGGTTATCAGATGAAACAGACTCACACACCCCCGACCATGAAAGACGTCGCCGCGGAAGCCGGCGTCTCGCTCGGCACCGTATCGAAGGTCGTAAACGGGCTTCCCGTAGGAGAACCGTACCGCCAGAAGGTGCTGCGGGCAATCGACAAACTGAATTATCAGGTAAACAGCTACGCGCAGGGACTGAAGGCGAGCAGGACCAACACGATCGCGCTGCTGATTCCTAACACGCGCAATCCTTTTTTTGCGGAGCTCGTCCACCACATCAACCGGCAGCTGCTGAAACGGAAATACCGGATGCTCCTGTGCACGACGGAGTCCGACACGGATCTCGAACAGACCTATATCACGATGGTCCAGCAGAACAAGGTGGACGGCATCATCGGACTGACCTACAACCCGAACCTCGTCATCGACGCGTCCGTCCCTTTCGTCTCGATCGATCGTGTGCTGAGCCCGAGCCTTCCCTGCGTGGCCTGCGACAACTTTGCCGGCGGACAGCTCGCCGCCGAAAAACTCGCCGACCTCGGCTGCAAACATGTTGCGTTCCTGCGCATCGGCTCCGCCCTCAACAACGAGCCAAACAAGCGGAAATCCGGCTTTGAGAACGGCTGCGCGAACCGGAACCTCCACTATGATATGATGATCTTAAACGACGGCGAACCGCTCACCCGGTTCCGCACGTTTTTAGAAGAGCACCGGACAGCAGAAGGTTTTACCTTAGACGGCATCTTCTGCGTGACCGACTACATCGCCTACTGCGTCCTGCGCTTTCTCGACGAGCTGGGCGTTGACGTACCCGGCGAGGTACAGGTGATCGGCTTCGACGGAACGAGGGCTTTCGGCTCAGAGAACTACATCTGCTCCACGATCGTCCAGCCGGTGGAAGAGATCGCCGCCACCTGCGTTGACCTCATCCTGCAGGAGGACATCGCGGCAAAGCCTTCGCTGATCTGCCTGCCTGTCCGTTTCGCCGACGGCGGGACGACGCGCCCGGAAACATGACGTTTCCGGAGGTTCAGATGCAAAATGCGGCGTAGAGAGGAACCGTCTTTTTTCCGTCCTGAAAACCAAAGTTTTTCGCAGAGAGCTTGATTGCATAATCGGGTTTGTAGGTGTCCATATAGACCTTTAAGCTCTTAGCCTTTGTATTATCGGCCGATTTAACTTCAATTGGAATGAGTCTGCCCTCCCGCTGAATGATAAAATCAATTTCCGCACCACGCTCAGACTCCCAATAATAGGTCTGGTAACCGTTTATGGTAAGCTGTACATTTACATAATTTTCCGCAAGTCCGCCCTTAAAATCGTTCAGTTCTTCCACCATATAAAGGACATCGTCTGCCGCTAAATCCTTTTTAGCGGCAAGCAGCCCCAGATCGGAAACATAAATCTTGAAAGCATCAATGTCACGGTAGTTTTCCAAAGGCTTTTTTACCTGTTCCACCTTAAACACCTGCGACACGATGCCGGACAGACAGAGCCATTCGATAGCGTTCTCAAATTCGGAAGCCCGTCCTCCTTTCTTGATCAGCTTATATTGAAAACGGGTATTCTTCTTTGAAAGCTGCACGGTGATGCTGTCATAGGCAAGCCGTGTCTTTTTGATCTCGTTCAAGTTGTTACGACGCGAAGCTAGTCCTTTAGGATACTTGCTCATATCGTTGAGATAGCTTGCCAGAATGGTGTCCTGCGTGTGACGCACAAGAATATAATCCTTTGTCTGTGCAAACTGCATGACGCACTCCGGCATACCGCCCACCACAAGATACTGTCGGTAAAGCAGCATCGCCGCATCATGCAAAGCGGAAGGGATCGTCGTGTTGGTCTGGAAGCACTCTTTGATCTGCTCTACCAGAGCATCCTCCCCCAGCGCAAACATAAATTCCTCCATATCCATCGGGTAAAGGGTTTTCATATCGACCTTACCCACGGGAAAAGAGAACTTTGCGCGGTTTACCGCAACGCCTAAAAGACTGCCCGCCGCAATGATATGATAACCGGGAGCCTTCTCACAAAAATATTTCAAAGATGTCAATGCCCGTTCACAAAGCTGCACCTCGTCAAAGACGATCAGCGTTTTTTCCCTGACGATGGTTTGCCCTGCGATATGTGACAAAATAGGGATCAGATAATCGGGACCGATGTTTTCTTCAAAGGTGTCCGAGAGCTTCGGATTCGTTTCAAAGTTGAAATACGCCACATTCTCATAGTGTGTGCGCCCAAATTCCAAAATGGAATAAGTCTTACCGACCTGCCTTGCTCCCTGCAGGATCAACGGCTTGCGGTGAATGCTATCTTTCCATGTTTCTAAAAAAGCTATGATTTTCCGATACATAAATGCCCCTCCTGTTCCGAAGTCATTTATAGTATAGCAAATATTCGTGTAAAAAATCAACGAATTTTTACATATATTTACATTAAATCACATGATAGTATTCCAATCGAAAGCGGATATTCAATTATGGAGATATTTTGATCCACATGGTGCCTCCGGCTGCTCTTGTGCCAGAGCATATCCAAAATCTTTTCACCTGGTATCAGCAATCCGAGCTTCATCCGCTGGTCAAAAGCGCCGTCTTCCACTATGAATTCGAATTCATCCACCCTTTCTCAGACGGAAACGGCCGCATGGGGCGCATGTGGCACAGCCTTCTGCTTGGCCAATGGAAGGAACTATTCCTGGTCGCAGCACCGACCAAGACAGCGACCAGGTAACCGACCAGGATCCATCACCTGTTGAACGGCTTCTTCTGGTTCTCGGTGAGGATACCCTTTCAGCCGCAGAAATCATGGATCGGCTCGGGCTTTCCCACAGACCAACCTTCCGTAAAAACTACTTGAATCCAGCGCTGGAGCAGAATGTAATTGAACGCACAATCCCGGATAAGCCCAGCAGCAGATATCAGAAATATCGGAAATGCAAACATTGCTGAAAAAAATATTTGTTCTCCAACCAGGATATAATGATTCCGCAATACGGTGTCAGATTTCGTTCCCCTGCCAGCTTTTCATATGTACGCTCCAACTCACGTATAAATGCATCTCGAGATTTTCCCTTACACTTCTTCATAATTCTGGTTTTCTCTGCCATCAACACACTTCTGCGTGTCTGCGGCAAAGAAAGCGCCTGACAATTTAGATTTAATGTTTCTGTTACATCTTTGTTAATTTCGACGTCGTCTGAATAAATGCTGCCATCAGCAAGATATTAAAAAATGCCTGAAAATCAAGCATTTTCAAGCACTTCCACAATACACATATTCAGTTATTTTTCATGCCCTGCATATCGTTTTCAATCAGACGGATAATTTTGTCGTTCATGCTTTCCCTACTCTGTCGGCTGTAATGGAATGATACGTCATAGGTGGTATTGCCTATTTTCTTGGTAAATCCTTTGCGCTTTTCCTGTGATATTATCACTGCCTTCTTGGTAGTGTCTGCTTTCTTCATTCACTGCTCCTTTACATACAAAAAGGACACATAGAGTTTTCATTTTCCATGTGTCCTAACACTGTTATTTTGATATTTAATTATTGGTTACGCTAACTGCATGACCTCGGCTTCAATCTCTTTCAATTCTTCCAATGATAATGTTGGTAAATAACGTGCAATTTTTTCAATCGGTTCTCTATCCGTAAACATTCTTACCGCTGTTTCCCTTGCTTCTTCATGTCTTTCGCTTTTCAAAGCAGTTTTCATAATCCTTTCATCATCAAATAAACTCATCATAATTGTCACAACCTCCGTTTCCTTGCACTCTAAATATTCTCTTAACACATTTCTGTCTTTGCAGATTCTGATCGTTTCCCTGATAGTCTGCTCTGTCATTCCATACTTTTCTCTCTGCTCATCAAGGACTTTACAGAAAATAATGTATTGGTTGATGATGTCCTCGGTATCGCTTTCATAAATCACTTTTGCTTTTACCTCGATGTCAATATCTGCACCATTAAAAAATTCTTTGGATAAAGATATTGTATCGGGTTTTCCGCCTTTATTGCCTGTAAAAATCACATAAAGCTCAGGCTTGGGCATTTTGACTTTCCTGCTCCCATACAGGTTTTGCCCATTCTGTTCAAAATACTTATGATAACTCTCCGCAAGATACAGCAGTATTCTGATCAAAATATTCAATGTCCATGTAGACTGCGCTTCAATGAGTATCATCAGCTTATTATTGGCTATAAAGCCTAAGTCATTATACAGATTATCGGTCAGCACATTTTCTATCGTTACATCAGTGAGCGAATTTTCCGTTGCTTTGGTGTCCTCCGGGTGTAGCGTTTTATACAGCGCAAGCAGATACCTTTTATCTTTGAAAAGGTCTAAAAATACGCTGTTTTTCGCTGTGCGCTTTGCTTTTACTTCCTGCGTAGATGTTGTCTGTGCCGTTTCGTTCTGCAACTTATCACCTCAATTCCATAGAAACAGGACAGAAGATAGAATATAGGTTTCTCCTGCCTTTATTTCATTATACAAAGAACTGCTCTCATTTACCATAAATTTTGTGGAAGTAGTATAGGTACTCCCAAATACTTCAATTCTGGCATAGAATTTAATTTATTTAAATATACAAAAATGGTCTGCTCAATACCCCATATTCCCGAATCAGGTTTTCTTGTGCATAATGTTATATGATAATATCCAGAATCTATAGGAACAATCTGTTCCTCGGGACACTCCGGATTCCAATCTGACAACCAAAACAAATCAATCACACATAATTTATCATCTTGAATATCAATGCCTAAGCGAAGTGCTACCGGATATTCCGCTAACAATTCTTCTTTCGGGTAGCCTTCTCTAAACTTAAGCGTAAAATTTCCACTGGTTCCAGTACAAAAGCCTACTACATCACCTTTTTTAATGTGCTTAACTACATCTTCCGGTTCTTCATATTCTTCTCCAAGGAAGTCATAACCCTCTGGAATATTCCTGTTTGTTTCAGGCGAGAAAAATACAATACCCATCCCATCTATCATTAAGTGAATGTCTTTTTCCTTAAAAATCATATTGTAATCTTCTCCTTTTCAACTTCCGATTGTATTACTAACATCCTACCACAATCACGCTTATTTTTCTACCACATTTTTATCAAATTTCTTCCCCCTCCGCTTAGTCCTGCTTTGCTTTGCTGTCGGCTCTCGTTCTGTTCCACACGTTCAAGATTAGCGTTGAAATACGCCACATTCTCATAGTGTGTGCGCCCAAATTCCAAAATGGAATAAGTCTTACCGACCTGCCTTGCTCCCTGCAGGATCAACGGCTTGCGGTGAATGCTATCTTTCCATGTTTCTAAAAAAGCTATGATTTTCCGATACATAAATGCCCCTCCTGTTCCGAAGTCATTTATAGTATAGCAAATATTCGTGTAAAAAATCAACGAATTTTTGCAGATATTTACATTAAATCACATGATAGCATTCTAATCGAACCGCGGATATTCAATTATGGAGATATTTTGATCCACATGGTGCCTCCGGCCCTGTTGAACGGCTTCTTCTGGTTCTCGGCGAGGATACCCTTTCAGCCGCAGAAATCATGGATCGGCTCGGCCTTTCCCACAGACCAACCTTCCGTAAAAACTACTTGAATCCAGCGCTGGAGCAGCATGTAATTGAACGCACACTCCCGGATAAGCCTAGCAGCAGATATCAGAAATATCGAAAATGCAAACATTGCTGACAAAAATGTTTGTAATAATAAGTGTTCGATAAATGATCGCTACCGGTCACTTATCGAACACTTTTCCTGCCCCGGTCTTGGACTTATAATCTATATCCGCGGCTTCTTGCAAAGAAATACTTCCATTCTGCCTGCGCAATTATGAAATTTTCAATTTGTTCTCCAACCAAGATATAATGATTCCGCAATACGGTGTCAGATTTCGTTCCCCTGCCAGCTTTTCATATGTACGCTCCAACTCACGTATAAATGCATCTCGAGATTTTCCCTTACACTTCTTCATAATTCTGGTTTTCTCTGCCATCAACACACTTCTGCGTGTCTGCGGCAAAGAAAGCGCCTGACAATTTAGATTTAATGTCTCTGTTACATCTTTGTTAATTTCGACGTCGTCTGAATAAATGCTGCCATCAGCTTTATACTCCTTATTGTCATGAGTCTCTTCTCCTTGCGGATGCCTCGGCCTGCAATGTTCCACTCTGACATCTCCGGGACTATCGATCCTTTTCATACAATAACCGCATAAACAAACCTGATCATTCCACATCTGCTCCCGAATATCTTTCAAAACATTTGTAGGTATATCCGATTCGTAATCCGCATCTGGATTTTGTAAACGAAATTCCAAGAGACTACGTGGTTCTTTCCCTTTTTTCACAACTATCACAGGCTACTCCTCCAACATTTTTTCCAAATCCAAATCTGTCCTTGCGGCTGCAATATCCGGATCATTTGTTCCAACAATTTCTTCAATTTCCGTCAGCATTCGATCTGCTTCTTCAAAATCATTCTTATCCATACATGCATAGAAAGCATCCAGCCGCTGCACAACATCTGCCGGTCTTTCTGATACTTTCATAACTTCTCTAAGGATCGAATTTGCATCTCTTCCATACGTCTGTGCTGTCGGCATATAGATTTTTCCATTATCCAAAATACGGATCTGTTCCCTTGAAACCGAGTTAATTACCGCCGGTGCATGAGAACTTACAATAAACTGCACATTCGGGAAAATTGCATGGAGATCGCCTAAAATAGTCTGCTGCCACTGTGGATGCAAATGTAAATCCACTTCATCAATCAAAACAACTCCGGGAGTTTCCTCTAATACCCGATCGCCTAATACAGGATTCAGAACCGCCATTCTATAAGCAATATCTCCGATCATACTCAGCATATTCTTGTAGCCATCGCTCATTTCATCCATCGCAAACTTTTTAGGTTCTCCATCTGCCGTTTCAAACTCCAGAACAAGTCTGTGTGTGTCCAGATCAAAAATAAGAGAAGCATTTTTTGATCCGCTAATTCTCTCATAGCTTCTGCAAATAGCTTTTTCAACCGTTTTTAGCAATAATGATTTCTCTATCACACCCGTTTTCTGCTGATTTTGAAGACTTTTCAATGTCTGCATTTGAAACCAATTCAACATCAATTTCTCATTGGATTCCGCTACCATACAACCTGCGTAACCAATCTGTCGCTTAAATTCTGTTAAGGACTTTGTGTTTCTCTCTTCTTTCTGTGCATACAAACGTCCGGTTCCATAATAGGATATCACCGGAAGTACCAACGACTTATCTCCCGTCATAATCTGGTTTTGTACTTTCTTGGCAATATTCGTTAATTCTCCTGCATCTTTAAAGGTAGTCTTTCCACTTTCTGTATTTAGTGAACGAGTCCACTTTACATTTGGCTGATCCAAACAATCTCCGATACTGTCAATACACACCGGGAACTGGTGCTGCGGATCAATCGTTCCATCCAAATCATGGAATTCATATCTTGCATCGTCCTTTGATATCCCTCTGCTGACACCTCCATTAATCCCCAATAAAAATGTACTGACAGATACTGCAGCTGCGTCCAATATTGCTGTTTTACCTGCTCCGTTCTTGCCGACGATCAATGTTATATGTTCATCAAAATCAATATCTGCCTCTTTGAAGCATCTATAATTTTTAATCTTGATATTGTTTAATCTCACGAAACATCACCTCAATTTATAATTTTAAATCTCACTTTATAATCTGAAATATAGAGTCGAATTCCTGCATAATTGCATTATGTTCCAAATCAGATGCAGAATTTCTCATTTCATAATGAACATCTCGTGTTTTTTCATCCCGAAATAATGAAATAAATCTGATATCCAATTTTTTAGGATTCAGTTCTGGATAAGCCGCAATCATATTAAACTCCTGCTGAATAAAATAATCATGTGTAGAAACAAAAATCTGTACCCCCATCTGAGCTAAAGCAGCCATTGCCTGTACAATTGGGCGAATCATTTTAGGATTCATATTTGTTTCTGGTTCGTCCCAGAATAATATCGTACTATTATTTAGGCTTCCTGAAAGAATCATGTAAACGATCATGGATAGCTTTCTATATCCATCTGAAAGCAATCCCATCTCAAATTCACCTTCACCTTCTATTTTAAAATAGAATTTCTTGCTTTTATGCACAATTTTTCCCTTCATTATGTCTTCCAAATTACTTAATACCTGATTCTGTTCCGTAGTGTTAGGACCTTTTGAAATTGGCCGATCCAACAGTTTTGCAAGATCATAATACATTTCTTCGAAATCGATATGATATTCATCATATAATGACACAAAATGTTCTACTGTAGAAATCATTTCTTTTGTCGGAATATAAATAGCATCATATTTTTTTGTTTTTTCACCCTGCACTATGGAAACATCTGCATGATTTTCCTGTCTATTCCCAAATCCAACTGCAATTTTTTGATTCTTCTCCAAATCGACTGAAAATTCTGTCCGATTGCTTCCCTGTTTACGGCTTACCAGTCTGCCGATTTTCATTTCATCGGGACGGAACACACCTTGGATTTTTTTGACAAAAATCTGCTCTTCCATCTCTTTTGTCAAATTATTTCTGTCTCCATTACTAAGCGGTTTTATCAAAGAATACATCACTTTCAAAAGTGTTGTTTTTCCAGTGCTATTTTCACCACTAATAATGTTGATATTATCCGACCAATTTATTTCTGCATTTTCAAAAGCCATAAAATTATTTAATGTCAATTTTTTGATTTTCATATCTATTTATCACCTCATGCTCTATTTTTTCCAAAAGATCAATTTTTAATGCTTTCGAACCCACTTTACATCTTTTTACTCTCTGCAAATCCAAATATCTTAGATGTCATTCCTGCACTATATCTCACTATTTTCACCATCCTTATCTCTTTCATAATGGATGATGTCACCAAAATCGCAATCTAATTCTTTACAAAGCCTCTCCATAATATCCATAGAAACCGTCTTGCCTTTCGCCATTTTTGCAATCGTACTGCTGCTGATCCCATATTTATTTGTCAGATCAACCTTCTTTAGATTTTTGTCGATCAGCAACTTCCATAAACCGTTATATGATACTGCCATAAAATTTACCTCTCTGTCATCTGAACTGATATCGAAACAACTTTAACCGGCGCGGTATAATCTCGCAAGAGATTATACCATACAGGCGTCTGTTTTTCAATGATAACTGCGGAATTTTTCTTCGCGATCGCGAAGTTATGTTTTGTCACTTTATGATTTATCTTCGCTTAACGTCTTTTTAGATTTGATGACCTTGCAATTACTTTGGCTCACTCAATGATTAATTTGAGAAACAGCCTAAAAGAGGTAACTGTTCCTAGTCACAATAGCGAGCAAGTAACCGACCGTAAAAACTACTTGAATCCAGCGTTGGAGCAGAATGCAATTGAGTTCGCAATCCCTGATAAGCCTAACAGCAGATATCAGAAATATCGGCAATGCAAGTATTACTGAAATGAGTGTATGCAAAAACAACCAGAAAATCAATCGTATTTTTTTGTGATTGATTTTCTGACACTTCTTTCCCACAAGCAAATATCCTGTGGTTCGGCTTTACCCTCTGGTTGATGTCCCCTTTGTCTGTGGACGCTTCCATATTTCTAAATCCACAAAACGTTGCAAAATACGCCAATAATATTTTACCACTATATGAATTCACACTACTCTCAAACACCAGTTGAAGATGGAGATTTGGAACGAAGGTTTTACCACCATATGAATTCACACTACTCTCAAACATCACCGCTCCTGTTCCTCTTTTTTTCTCCGTTTTAGCACCATATGAATTCACACTACTCTCAAACGGACGCGATGTTTTTCAACAAAAGAATCATGTTTTAGCACCATATGAATTCACACTACTCTCAAACGTATCGCCGCAGTGCAAATAGGAATTCTTTGTTTTAGCACCATATGAATTCACACTACTCTCAAACGACGTTCATCGCGGTCATAGCGTTCTTTTAGTTTTAGCACCATATGAATTCACACTACTCTCAAACAGAAAGAAAACGGACTGGAGGTTGACGGGTGTTTTAGCACCATATGAATTCACACTACTCTCAAACAACGGAAGCGGATCAGAACGACACAGAGAGTTTTAGCACCATATGAATTCACACTACTCTCAAACATTACCGGGCAGATGATCTTGCGACAACGAGTTTTAGCACCATATGAATTCACACTACTCTCAAACAAGAGTGGATTGGAACTGAATGGGAAAAATGTTTTAGCACCATATGAATTCACACTACTCTCAAACCTCAAACAGAAAACTCCATTATAAAAATCAAATATATCCGTTATCAATTCTCACCGAGTAAACATACCACTACAATATGGGTGATTTCATATGGCTATCCCGCCTCAATTATACACTGTCCGGCACAATTGCACAACTATCTTTATCAACAATCAGCCACTTCTCCCCTTCTTCTTTCTGCGCAGGAGCATTTCCTTCCACAAGCAGCAGACTGAATTTGTGATATAATGCCTGTTCATACAGATATTCTATTTCCTGACTATCAAAAAACAGCTTCAGATTGCATAAGATAAACAACCGGGTTCCTGCCGCCTGTGCTGAAATGCGCATATAATCAATCATATATCCAACAATATCATTTGTATCTGCTTCAAACCGTACATCCATAAACCTTAAAAAATCTATGATAGAAATATCATTTCTATGAGTCAGGGCAAATTCATCACTTACCGACAACAGTTCTTCCGTCACTTTCTGAAAACAGGACTCTGCCTGATTCCAGGATAGCAGCAATTCGGAAGATGTTGCAAATTTCTCAACCCGATCATACAGGGATGTCAGCATTTTCCTCTGATTTACGTCCAACGCAAAAGGATCCAAAATCAGTTCACAGGTTTTCGCAATCTTGAGAGGTTTATTATCCTCCGAAAGCACCCAACGTCCTTCCCTGCCTTCCGCCTGTTCCCTCATTTCTCTTATAAATTTACGAAAGCAAACCGGATTCTCCAGAATCAAAACCGGAATTTCCGTTTCCGAAATCTCTATTGGAAAGAAAAAATCTGGATGAACCAGTTTCATAAAATCACCAGCCTTTTGTCCGTGTCCAGAATTTCCGAAGAAGAACTCCCGGTAATAAATTCAATCTTGGAAAATTGTTTTTCCGTCATGCTAAACGCCTGCACCAATCCATGCTCCGGACAGTTCCTCCTCACACCGGAAATTACTGCTTCCGCAACCGTAAGATTTAACGCCAGCTTACAATATACCGATTCCTGCATCATCAGGAATCCGGATTTAACCAGATATTTGCGGAATTGATTATATTCCCTGACATCGGATGAACTTTTCATCGGCAGATCAAACATAACGATAACTCTCATATAACGATAACTCATCCTATCCTTCTTTTCGATAAAATAAAATCTGTGAAATATCATTATCATCTATGGCATCAAACACACTACGGCAATACAATTTAATCGCATTCGATACATATTGTACTTTCCCGTCCAGTAAAACCGTCTGGTTCAGCACATCCACCAGTTCCATCTTTTCCGCATGTTCCAGTTTTTCCGGATGCATTTCGTATACCTTGCGGTCAATCAAAATCCGGTACGGTTCCATCAGATCAGAACCCAGATTAAATGGATTAAACATGTTATCATGAAATAATCCGAGCTGAGTTAAATATCCACAAGAAACTATTTCACGGTTCACCGCCGACAGGATCAGACTGTACCCATAGTTTAAGGCCGCATTAACAGGATGATCCAGCGCACGGGAAAATTCCATTCCAAACAAAGCATTAAAATAAACTTTAGCCGCATGACCTTCCCGATTCGTATCATCTCCCGGCTGGATTTCCGATAAATATTGTCCCAACAACGCCGCTTCTTTTTCTTTTCCCGTTTCGTTCAGAAATATCCTTTGATTTCGTATTTTTTCTGAAACGATTTCTGTCCATACCAGCCTTTTTGCTTCTTCACTCCATCGAATCTGCTTACGGATTTTTGCACTGGTATCGTGGCTGCCATAATACCCGACCAGTTCCGAAGAGGGATTTCTCTTCTCATCACAAAATATGACTTTGATCTTTTTCTTTGTCAGTTCGCAAAGCAGGCTGGCCGTCAGGGATACTGCTGTTGACTCAATGAGCAGCAACAGTATTTCACTTAGATGAATCTTTGTAATACTTTCCTGACGCACAACCAAATATCCCATTTTATAATCCAGCTTTGCTCCGTTTGAAATCACTACGATCCGCCAGCTCATAACGAAAGAAGATCGATTTCCTGTTCAAACAGGCCGGTAACCGATTGATGGATTAATTTTGCCTCTTTACAGTTCACAATAAATTTATTAATCTTTATTGTTCCCGCTTTTTGGCTTCCGCCGATCAGCTGCAGATTGGACCAAATCGGCTTGCACTGCAACAAATGCAGGATTTCATTTAACACGATGCACTGTTCCTCACAGGAAAGTTTTACAAACTTCTCACGCCCTTTCATTAATATATCACACTGGCTTGCCGGTCTGCGGGAATAGATCGTCTCCTTCTGTTTCCGGCAAAATTCATCATATATCCATAAATTTTTTTCAATGGTAATTCCGTCGTTTTCTATGATCTGCAATCTGTCTTTTCCTCCGGCCTCCTGATTCCTTTGCAGATATTTCTCGATCTTCTTAAAATAAACGATGTAGTCTTCATCCAGAATCAGTTGAACCGCCCCTTGCAAAACCAATTGTTTTCCCGTCGTTCCCCGTAAGTGCATTGGGAATCCGTTAATTTGAAGCAGGGAATCCTTCTTGATGCAGGGAATAAGAATTTTAGATTCTTTCAATCCGTATTCCTGCCGACAATATTCCAGATACCGCTCCGGATTTTTCTCCACTTCCCGTTTAAGATAAAGCGGTACTGACTCAATGCTTTTCTGTACCTTTCCTTTTTTATCCACGGACTGCACCAAGGCAAAGTAAGCCGGAGTGATTGTTTTATAGCCGCCGTATTTTTCTACGGCCATTCCTTTTTTAATTGGTATAGAAGCATTCGCACTCTTACCTACTATCTGCGAATCAAAAAAAACTCCGTTCTGTCCTTTCTTATTTTCCGTCGCATAGCGCGTGTAACGAATATCTCTCTGCTTCAGATAATAGCGGATCGTCTGAAGCGTGCCCTTCTCTCCTTTTTCCCATACAATACGCCCTTTCTTTTTCAAATCACGGTCAAACATCCGGTTCAGATTGTAATTATAATCCTTGTTCTCCCGCAGCCAATGAAGTGGATCGCTGGTAAACTTCTCATGATATACATTCCCTACCACAATATTAAGGTAGGCATCACTGGCATGATGATAATCATTGATCGAACGGCATTTGATATCTTTCAATGTCTCATTCCGAAAATCCGCAACTGCCTTTGCTTTTACATAAACGACCTTTGAATGCTCATACAACTGCTGAAATAATTCTGCCACAATTTTAGAGGATTGGCGTGTTTCAACCAGCTGCCTATTGATAAATCCAGCCAGTTCCTCATCTGTCAAAGGAATCCGCCGCGTCAGACGGCGGAACTTATTCTCCGAAATCAATCCCCGGTCTTTCAGCATTTTCCAGAACGGCAGCATTTCCCTCTGCCATTCCGGCTTTATCATTCCATCACCCTTGATACGGTTATATTCGCTGCAGACAAGAACCAGATTATCCAGACTGTCATCCTTCGTCTTAGACTGCGGATAAATGTGGTCTCTGTCACACACTTCCAGATCGGCCAGCTGCGACAGATCAAGGCTCTTGCCGGAATACATGCATTTTCCCATCTGCGTATAATAAAGATACAGTTTTATGCTTCTGAAATCACTTTCCTTTTTGCCCTCCAATTCTGCTTTCCAGTCTCTGCTCTCATCTTTAATTTTTGCATATAATTGCAGCAATCTCTGTTGTCTGGACGTCGTTGCCTTCTTTTCTTCCGGTCCTCTGGCCATCTCTATAAAAATCTTCAGCGGTTCTTTTCCCATGATCTTTCTGATTTCTTCGGCAATCAGCAATACCTGCCATGCGGCGCGTTTGATCGCAGGAGAAGCAGACAGATCCTTCATGATATTATCATAACTGAAACTGACATCACTACGGAACTGTTCCTTATTTCTTTTCTCTATTTCTTCGGAAAACGTATAGCTGGAACTCAAAATCTGCATGAGATTATCATTTGTTTCACGCAGAGCTTTCAGCACAGTAAACACTTCCCCTGTCTCAACAGCAGCGCCTTCGATGCCGTTTAGAAATTTCTTTGACAACCTTCCCCAGCCTTGATATTTTAAACGACACACTTTATTTAATTGCTCCTCTGACAGACGATCTTCCCCATAACGGCTCCGGATCATCTGTTTTAACATTTTCGGTGCATCCCCGTACAGTGTAATCCACAAAATAAGATCTTCTGCCATTTCCCGGCATGAATATTTGCTGATTTCTTCTCCGAAAATCTTTTTCATATCCAGATAAGATGTCAGCGAACTCTTAAACGTCTGGTCAAAACCGGATAAGTCTCCCGGTTCTGCTTCTATTCCCTCGCATTTGAGATAATTTAATAAAGTTTTTCCGGTTACTTTCTTATTCTTTTGAAATACTTCTTCAAAAATCCTGATTTTCATTTCAACCAGCAGTTTTTCATTTCTGAGTTTTACATTATTCAATTCATTCCAGACCATAAATTCGGAATATAACAACGAATGTTTCGGAAGCACATCTTCGCCCATGAGATAAGTGCATTTATTCGTCATCCGCCGGATAAATTGCTCGGCTGACGCATAAACATCTACCATTTCCTCAAAATTCCAGGGATCAATTCTGCCCTGTGCTCCCGCCTTTCTTATCATCCAGCTGTTTTCACCGTGCGATGTATTTAACGGACCGACATAATAAGGAATCCGGAATTCAAACAACTGCATGATCTTCTCACTGACCGTCCTTCCTTTTTCGTCTTTTTCCCTTAAAAAATCGTAGTGTTGTTCTGCATTTTTCAAAATCGCCCTGCATTCCATCGCATGAACCTGATGCGGGATAACGCTGTTTCCCTTTGAAACCTGCAAAGGCAGAAATGTCCCGCGGTCCAGTTCCTCTAAAATTGAAATAATCCTGACATCACTATCCGCATCCGGTATTTTTTTCAAAATCTTTTCCGCTGCCTTTTTAAACTCATCATAAGAACAACGCTTTAATGAAATCTTTCTGCTGTTTTGCAGCGTCGTTCCCATATAAGCACAATAATTATCCTTACCCGGTTTCTGAAAGAAATCACGATAAGCCGCTTCGTCAAAATCCCGGATCACGTTCTTCAAACGCTTCAGATCTTCGCCATGTTTTTCGTAAAGCGCAACTTTCGCAATAGAAAGGTAGCTGTTTCCATCATACTCCCCGCCTTTCAGAATATCTGCCAGAATTCCCCAGTCATATACGCCTTTTAACATATCCAGAATTCCGCATCTTTCCTGAAGAAGTTCTTCCAGTTCCGGATAGATTTCATCATAAGATTCATCTACAAATGAAACAGATGACCTGTCAATATCTTTTAGCGTATCATCGGCAAATATCTCCGCCAGTTTAACCTTTGAACCGCAAAGCAGCCCGGTCATTGCTTTCCACTGCTTTTGCCTGTCTTCATCTTCACAGTGCCATAGTGATAAAATCTTTGATGCCTTGTCACGCTTTGTCAGCTTCTTGTCCCGAATCGTCCTGCTCAATTCCTCTTCGTTGTCGCAGTTCAGGATCATTCCATACTCATCTTCCAGACACCGCACCATATTATCGTAAGCGCAGCGGAAAGAAGTCGCATTTTCAACTGTCCCGGAATACAAAAAATGCCCCCTGTGCTTCATGATATGATGCAATGCCAGATAAACAAGGCGAATATCCTTTTTATCCGTTTCCGTGATAAGCGCTTTTCTCAAATGATAAATCGTCGGATATTTTTCATAAAACTGGGCATCGTTAAAATCAGCATCATGAAACAGCGTATAAATCTGATTCTCCTTCTTATCTTCCGGCAGCAGCGCGCCATCCTTCAAACGCTGATAAAATCCCATGTCCGTTTTGCTGATTTCCTCCGCAAAAAGTTCCTGAAGCAAATTGATGCGCCAGCGCCTTCTTTGCAATCTCCTTCGAAGCGTCCTGTGCATACGGCGCTCCTGCGCTGTCTCTGCCTCGTCAAAAAGACGGCTTCCCCACATTAATTTCCCGTTAAATTTCTGAATCCGGTAACTTTCATCTGTTACTGCCCATCCTACGGAATTTGTTCCAATGTCAAACCCCAGATAATAGTTGCTCCGCTCCCTCATTTGTTTCTCCTTTCCGTTAGCACTTATTTCGGCTTATTTCGGATTTTTCATTTTTCTATTGACAAATATCTTCACTTCTTGTAGTATACTTATAGCTCAAACGGCTTACCACCATATGAGTTCACACTACAAGTTCAAATCAAAATTTATTCTAATCGCTCCTCGGAGCCTCCACAAGAGTGGATTGAAAGTGTGAGTAAAAGGCCTATCGGTATGATAGGTCTTTTTTATTGCTGCCATTTCATCATTTGCACAACTTTTCCGGTCATTTCCATGATTATCCCTATCTCTAATCCCTTTATATTTTACTAATATCATACCATGCCAATTTAGTCAAGTATTTAAATAGCGCGACGGGCCCGCAGATCATCTCTGCCGGGCCCGCCTATCTCATTCCATTTCCATGCCGCTACCGCTCAATTTTAATATCGTCAAAACAGTCAAACGTTGCAAAATAATCCTCCGGCCTTTCCGCCCTGCGGATCATTTTCACGCTCCCGTCCTCCTGCAGAAGCAGTTCCGCGGAACGCAGCTTTCCATTGTAATTATAGCCCATGGAAAAACCATGCGCACCGGCGTCATGGATGAACAGATAATCACCCATAGCGATCTCCGGCAGTTTCCGGTCCACCGCAAATTTATCGCAGTTTTCACAGAGGGAGCCGGTCACATCATAAATATGGTCGCACGGCATATCCTCTTTTCCCAGAACGGTAATATGGTGGTATGCGCCGTAGATCGCCGGGCGCATCAGATTCGCAGCACAGGCATCCACGCCGATATATTCCTTGTAGGTATGCTTCTCGTGGATCGCTTTCGTCACAAGCCCGCCGTAAGGCCCCGCCATAAAACGCCCCATCTCGGCAAAAATCTTAACGTCGCCCATTCCCGCCGGAACGAGGATCTCCTCAAACGCTTCCCGCACGCCTTCCCCGATCGCCCGGATATCGTTCGGCTCCTGATCCGGAGTATACGGAATCCCGACGCCGCCCGAAAGATTGACAAACGCAACATGGCATCCCGTTTTTTCCTGAAGCTCCGCCACCAGCTCAAACAGCTGCCTTGCCAGCTTCGGATAATACTCGTTCGTAACGGTATTGCTCGCCAGAAACGCGTGCACGCCGAATTCCTTCGCGCCTTTCGCCTTCAGCACCCGGAACGCTTCCAGGATCTGCTCCTTCGTCATCCCGTATTTCGCATCGCCCGGATTGTCCATGATCCCGTTGCTCATCTCGAAGATACCGCCCGGATTGAACCGGCAGCTGATCGTCTCCGGAATATACCCGATCGTCTTTTCCAGAAAATCAATATGGGTAAAATCGTCCAGATTGATCACGGTGCCCAGCTCCGCCGCATAGGCAAACTCCTCCGCCGGCGTATCGTTCGAGGAAAACATGATATGCTCTCCGTCAAATCCGCAGGATTTTGCCAGCATCAGCTCCGTATAAGAGGAACAGTCGCAGCCGAAATCATAATCCTTCATGATCTTTAAAATGTAAGGATTCGGATTTGCCTTTACCGCAAAATACTCGCGGAATCCGCGGTTCCACGCAAACGCTTCCTTTACCGCCGCTGCATTTTCCCGCATTCCCTTCTCATCATAAACATAAAACGGCGTCGGATAAGTCTTCGCCATCTCCTCTGCCTGCTCTCTGGTAATAAATGGTATTTTTTTCATCGCTGTTTTCTCCTTTGCTGTCAATTATGCTACAACATGTGGTCTGCAAATTCAAGGGATTTTCTCTTTTTCCTGTTATTTTATCCCAAAATATAAATTTTTTCCGTCTGTCTGCCGATATAAATTTTGTATCTTGTGTAAATCATTCGTTTCCGTTCACTGATTGACCAGCGAACGGTAACTCCGCAGACTTATTTATAAACGTAAGCAATAGCAATTATTTATAAGAAAGGGAATCCAATTACCTATGAACATTACGATACTTCCATATCTGGATACCGCCCTCGCGGAAAATACAAAAAAGACCGCTGCTGCCGGTTCGGGAAACACCCCGGCGTCGCCGTCTTCTTTTGATGAAAACCTTCGTGCCGCCAAACGGGCCGTAAACGCCATGACGGCCGACTACGCAATCGCCCGTGCCAAACAGGCCGGCGCACACGGTTTTGACTTAAACTCCGAACTTGCCGTCGCGCTTGGAATCTCCGTTTCCGGTTCTGCTTCCAATACGGCATCATCATCTTCTGGCTCTGCCGGAACGGCTTCCAATACGGCATCATCTTCTTCCGGCTCTGCCGGAACGGCTTCCAGCGCGTCATCATCTTCTTCCGGCTCTGCCACCGGAGCAGCTTCCAGCGCATCCTCTTCCGGCATCAGCGGAAACGCTTCTTCGGAATATTCCGACGATCTTGCGTGCCCTGCCGAACTGGAGGCTTATTTTAAAGAAGCGTCGGATACCTACGGCGTCAGCATCCGGTTCTTAAAATCGATCGCAAAAGCCGAATCCAATTTCCAGACGGACGCCACCAGCAAATCCGGCGCAATGGGAGTCATGCAGCTTATGCCATTTACTGCGGAAGAACTCGGCGTTTCGGACGCCTACAACGCGCATGACAATATCATGGGCGGTGCCAAACTGCTCTCCCAGCTTCTGCAGAAATACGACAACAACCTTTCGCTGGCTGCAGCCGCATACAACGCCGGAAGCAACAGTGTGGACAAGTACGGCGGCATCCCGCCGTTTCCGGAAACGCAGAATTACGTTGAGAAGGTTCTTTCGTATTATAACGGATGACAACGGCCGCCGCTGCTCTTTCGCGTACTCCAACGGCCGGCAGTTATTCATCAACGCCTTCGGCAAAGAACCGCTACTCTTCGATGTGCTCGCGTCCCTGCGCGATAATCGTGCGGACGTGGGCATCCGCAAGGGAATAGAAAACGGATTTTCCTTCCCTGCGGCTCTTGACCAGCTTATTCTGCTTTAAGATGCGAAGCTGGTGGGAGATCGCAGACTGCGTCATATTCAATGCCTGCGCCAGATCGCATACGCATACCTCCGCCTCAAAAAGGACGAACAGAATGCGGATTCTGGTCGAATCCCCGAACACTTTGAACAATTCCGCAAGATCGTACAATTCCGTCTCTTCCGGCATCGTTTTCTCCACGATCCGCAGCAAATCCTCATGAACTTCCACCGTTTCGCAGCATTCCCATTCTTCTTTCGCGCGCTCTGCCGCCTCGACATTTTCCCACTCTTCCTGCGCGCGCTCCGCCGCCTCGACATTTTCCTGCTCTTCCTTCGCGCGCTCCACCGCCTTGACATTTTCCTGCTCTTCCTGCGCGCGCTCCGCCGCCTCGACGTTTTCCCACTCTTCCTTCGCGCGCTCCGCCGCCTTGACGTTTTCCTGCTCTTCTTTCGCGCGCTCCGCCGCCTTGACGTTTTCCTGCTCTTCTTTCGCGCGCTCCGCCGCCTTGACGCTTTCTCTCTCTTCCTCTGACCGTCCCACCGCTTTCACCACCTTTCTGAACAGTGTTCACCGCATCCGGATCTACAATTTCCTAACAAACAGCGCCCGGATCGCATTCAGAATCGCGATCACCATTACGCCGACATCCGCAAAGATCGCCAGCCACATATTGGCGATTCCGACCGCGCCTAAGATCAGGCAGGCCAGCTTGATTCCGATTGCAAAAGTAATATTTTCGTAGACAATGCGCATACATTTTCTGGAGATTCTGACCGCCTTCGCGATCTTCAGCGGATCATCGTCCATCAGAACGACATCCGCCGCCTCGATGGCCGCGTCCGAACCGAGCGCGCCCATAGCGATTCCGATATCCGCCCGCGAGAGCACCGGCGCATCATTGATCCCGTCCCCCACAAAGGCCAGCTTCGCTTTCTGCGGTTTCTCCTCCAGCAGTTCTTCCACTTTCGCCACCTTGCCTTCCGGAAGCAGTTCGCTGTAAACCTCAGTGATCCCGAGCTTCTCCGCCGTCTGCTTCGCGGCCGGTGCCGCGTCTCCGGTCAGCATCACGAGCCTCCGGACATCCGCCTTATGCAGCGCCCGGACCGCTTCCTCCGCCGTCGGCTTGATACGGTCGGAGATCAGGATATGTCCGGCGTATTCGCCGCCGATCGCAACGTGCACCACGGTTCCGACGTGGTGGCACTCCTGATATTCCAGCCCCAGGCGCTCCATCAGTTTTCCGTTGCCCGCCGCAACCGGGATCCCGTCGACTTTCGCCACAATCCCGTTTCCGCTGATCTCCTCCACATCGCTTACCCGGCTGCGGTCAATTTCTTTTCCGTAAGCCTGTTTTAAGCTCTTGCTGATCGGATGGGAAGAAGCGCTCTCCGCATGGGCGGCATATTCCAGAAGTTTGGCTTCCTCCATCCGGTTATGATGGATGCCGCTTACTTCAAAAACGCCCTGCGTCATCGTTCCCGTTTTATCAAAAACAACATACTTCGTTTTCGACAGCGTTTCCAGATAATTGGAGCCCTTGATCAGGATTCCTTCTTTTCCAGCGCCGCCGATTCCCGCAAAAAAGCTGAGCGGAATGCTGATCACCAGTGCGCACGGGCAGCTGATGACCAGAAACGTCAGCGCACGGTAGATCCACTCGCCCCACTCCGGCGCCGCATTCAGCGCAAGCATCCGGATCAGAGGCGGAAGTACGGCAAGCGCAAGCGCGCTGTAGCAGACCGCCGGCGTGTAATAATGGGCGAATTTCGAGATAAAATTCTCGGAGCGTGACTTTTTGGAACTGGAATTTTCCACAAGCTCTAAGATCTTCGAAACCGTGGATTCCCCGAATTCTTTCGTCGTGCGGATCTTCAAAACGCCCGTCATATTGATGCAGCCGCTGATCACTTCCTCGCCCTCCGCGATCTCCCGCGGGAGGCTCTCGCCGGTCAGCGCGCTGGTATTCAGCGTCGAACTGCCTTCCGTCACAATTCCGTCGATCGGAACTTTCTCTCCCGGCTGCACAACGATGATGCTTCCGATGGCAACCTCGTCCGGATCCACCTGTTCCAGTTTCCCGTCCGTTTCAATATTGGCATAATCCGGACGGATATCCATCAGTTCGCTGATATTCTTCCGGCTCTTCCCGACCGCATAGCTCTGGAAAAGCTCGCCGATCTGATAAAACAGCATAACGGCGGCTCCTTCGGTATACTCGCCGAGCGCGATCGCCCCGATCGTAGCGACCGCCATCAGGAAATTCTCATCAAATACCTGGCGGTTTAAAATTCCCTTCCACGCTTTCCGCAGAATATCGTACCCCAGGATCAGATAAGGAACCATAAAAAATCCAAACCGCACATATCCTTTCAGCGGAAGCAGTTCAAAAAGCACGATCAGCACGGCCGCCGCCAGAATACGCACCAGCATTTTTTTCTGTTTTTTCGTCATATCCGCAGTTCTCCTTTGCAGCCGTTACAGATAGATCTCGCAGTCATCTTCCACTTTCTTGCAGTTCTTCTGCACATCCTTCATGACCGCCTTCGGATCCGCGCCCTCTTCAAATTCCACATTCATCTTCAACGTCATGAAATTCACGACCGCATCCTTCACTCCCGGCGTCTTCTTCGCCGCCTCCTCCATCTTGTTGGCGCAATTCGCACAATCCACTTCAATCTTATAACTCTTCTTCATCTTGTTCTCCCTCCTGTATTTTCGTTAAACATATGAACAATTATTCATATGTTTGATTCCATTATACCTTCTCTTATAAAAATGTCAACCCCCCTTTATGAGAAAAAAGCTGCATCAGCAGCGAAGAACTTGTCAGCACGATTTTGCGAATGCCGGAACAAGCATAGCTGAACTTATCATAAAATCCAAGTCGCCACCACCCGTAAAACGGGTGGCTCGGGACGCGGGCTCTAAGCCCGCCCTGCTTGGCTGCGCCTCAAGGCG
>CANQDS010000027.1 GCA_947593655.1 uncultured Lachnospiraceae bacterium
GAATGTGGTATTTAAAAGCATGAATTTTCGTTGGAAACAATCGATTTCTCATTGATTTGTAAAAGACGTGCAGCCCTCACGGCCACGCCTGACTGGAAAATATGCTTTGGTTATATTATGATGCCGTCATTCGGATCTGTCAAGAAAAATATCGCCTTTTCTCATGAATTTGCTTATGAGAGCAGAGTTCCCGCCTTGCAGTTCAATCATAACCGTCCAGCCATCTGATTATGCGCAGGTGCAACGCATCTGATTGTCGGGCCATGATCGTCTGAGAATCGTAACAAACTGATAAAAAAATTGCGAAAAAATTCAAAAATTATATTGTCAAATCGAAATCCCGCAATTATAATGAGAACAAGAAGCAAAATGATTTTTTCAGAAAGGAGATCAGTCCATTGGCTACATACCAGAAACCAGAGATTCTTATTTCAAATGATTCCTTTGAAGGCGTTTTCGCTGCGAGCGGCGCTGCGTGCTACAATGTTGTTGTTGAATCGGAGCGTACTTCGGCGGGCTTTAAGAGCATCACATTAGCGATCAGCCATGCGGATAACAGCCACGAGCCACAGGATTTTGTCTGCGAAGTGTTCTTAAGTTCCGCACTTCCGGCTGGCATTACCGTTGGAGGTTCCGTATCGCACAATCCGAATTTTGCCGTTTCCGGCAACAAGATCACATTCGAGGGCGCTCCGAACCGGAGCAATCCGGAGTATCCGTCCTGGCATCTGATCGAGCTGAGCGGAACCGGCGCTGAGAGCATCAGCGTAGTATCCGGCACGGCATGGTGCAAATAGAATAAGGATCCAAAAAAGAGCTGCCGCACTTCAACGTGCACAGCTCTTTTTTTCGCTCTTTTTTTCGCGACTTCCCAATTTCTATAAATAAAATGCCTACTAAATATATAATGTCTGCTTGAAACAGAATGCTTTCTGAAACATATGCTTACTGAAACAGAATGCCTTCTGAAACATAACGCTTACTGAAACAGAATGCCTTCTGAAACATATGCTTTCTAAAACAGAATGCCTTCTGAAACAGAATGCTTACTAAAACAGAATGCTTTCTGAAACAGCATATTTACTGGATCGAAAGGTACGAATACCCCATCAGGCTCTCATCTACCTCCCGTGCAGCCTCCCGCCCTTCGCGGATCGCCCATACGACCAGGGACTGGCCGCGGTGCATATCGCCTGCGGTAAACACGTTTTTGATATTGGTGGCGTAACCGCCCGGCGCGGTTGCAACGTTGGTGCGCTGATTTAATTCCACGCCGAACGCCTTTGCGATGTAATCCTCGGTTCCGAGGAAGCCCGCCGCGATCAGCACCAGCTCCGCCGGGATCTTCTTCTCCGTACCGGTGACTTCCGCCATGACCATGCGGCCGGTCTTTTCATCTTTCCTGCTCTCTAAGCTTACGATCGTAAGCCCGCTCAGATTCCCGTTTTTATCCTTATGGAACTCCTTAACGGTCGTCTGGTAGATGCGCGGATCCTTCCCGAAAACAGCGATTGCTTCCTCCTGGCCGTAATCGGTCTTTAACACCTTCGGCCACTCCGGCCACGGATTATCCGGCGTGCGCTCCGCCGGCGGACACGGCATCATCTCCAGCTGGACGACGGATTTCGCACCCTGGCGGATCGCCGTTCCGACACAGTCGTTTCCGGTATCGCCGCCGCCGATGATCACGACGTTTCTGCCTTTCGCGGAAACGTATTTCCCGTCTTTGAGCTGGGAATTCAGCAGGCTCTTCGTCGTCTGCGTCAGATAATCCACCGCAAAATAAATCCCTTTTGCATCTCTGCCCGGCGCTTTGATATCACGCGGATTCTTCGCGCCGCAGCACAGGATGATCCGGTCATATTCTTTGAGCAGGTCTGCCGCCTTGATATCCGTCCCGACGTTGCAGGATGTGACAAATTTCACGCCTTCCGCTTCCATAACGGCGATCTTGCGGTCGATCACATGTTTTTCCAGCTTCATATTCGGAATGCCGTACATCAGAAGCCCGCCGACGCGGTCCTCCCGCTCATACACCGTCACGGAATGTCCGCGCTGGTTCAGCTGATCGGCTGCGGCAAGCCCGGACGGGCCGGAACCGATGACCGCCACCTTTTTGCCGGTGTGGACGCGCGGCACATGCGGAGCCGCATAGCCTTTTTCATAAGCCATCTCGATCACGCCGTGCTCGTTGTCACGGACCGATACGGCGTCCCCCCAGTGCCCGCAGGTACACGCTTTTTCGCAGAGCGCCGGGCAGACGCGGGAGGTAAACTCCGGAAAATTATTAGTTTTGTGGAGGCGGTTGTACGCCTGCTCCCAGTTTCCGGTATAAAGAAGGTCGTTCCACTCCGGGATCAGGTTGTGAAGCGGGCATCCGGAAGTCATTCCGGCAATCGTCATGCCGGACTGGCAGAAGGGCACGCCGCAGTCCATGCAGCGCGCCGCCTGCTTCTGCTGCTCCTCGTTTGAGAGAAACACATGGAACTCATTGTAATTTAAGATCCGCTCTTTCGGCTCCTCCGACCGGGCGTTCACTCTTTCGTAATCGATAAATCCTGTAGGTTTTCCCATTTTCCGTTTCCCTCCTTAGTTCCTGGTATTCAGATAAAATGCTTCGATCTGCGCCTGTTCGGCGTTTAATCCCTTTTCTTCCATCTGGACGATCGCCATCAGCATCCGGTTATAATCATAAGGAATGACTTTCTTAAACTTCGGCAGATATTCGCTGAAGTGGTCGAGTACTTCCTTGCCTTTTTCGGAATTGGTCAGCGTCACATGCTCTTTGATCATTTCCTTTAATTCCAGCACATCGTATTTATTGGAAACTTCCTCCGTAAATACCATGGACTTGTTCGTGCGCATGTAAAGATCGTTGTCTTCATCCAGCACATAGGCGATGCCGCCGCTCATTCCCGCCGCAAAGTTTTTCCCGGTTTTTCCGAGGACGACGACGCGTCCGCCGGTCATATACTCGCAGCCGTGGTCGCCTACGCCCTCCACAACCGCAGTCGCGCCGGAATTGCGGACGCAGAAACGCTCGCCCGCCACGCCGTTTATGAACGCCTTGCCGCTGGTCGCGCCGTAAAGCGCCACGTTGCCGATGATGATATTCTCATCTTTCTGATATTTCACGCCGGCCGGCGGATAGACGATCAGCTTGCCGCCGGATAAGCCTTTCCCGAAATAATCGTTGGAATCGCCGACCAGTTCCAGCGTCAGCCCCTTCGGGATAAACGCGCCGAAACTCTGCCCGCCCGCACCGCTGCATTTTACGATAAACGTATCGTCTTCCAGCGTATCATCGTATTTCTTGGTAATCTCCGAACCGAAGATCGTGCCGAGCGAACGGTTGACATTGGACACTTCCGTTTCGATGACGCGCTTTTGTTTTTTCTCAAGGGCCGGTTTCAGCTGTTTTAACAGCACCTGGATATCCTTCGAGCCTTCCAGCTGGAAATCATACACCTGTTTCGGATCAAAGATCACTTTCTGCTTCGTGCCCGCGAACGGGTTGTTTAAAATATTATCCAGATTGAGCCGCGACTGGCGCTCCGAGAGATCGTCGCGCACTTTTAACAGATCGCTGCGCCCGACCAGTTCATCTAATGTCCGGCAGCCCAGT
Organism: uncultured Lachnospiraceae bacterium; assembly: GCA_947593655.1. Taxonomy (GTDB): domain Bacteria; phylum Bacillota; class Clostridia; order Lachnospirales; family Lachnospiraceae; genus Roseburia. The sequence goes on from CANQDS010000027.1 coordinate 3,626, forward strand.
TTCGCCATGTATTCCCGCAGTTCTTCCGCAATAAAACGCATGAAGTTCTCGACGTATTCCGGTTTTCCGGCAAAACGTTTCCGCAGTTCCGGATTCTGCGTCGCGATTCCCGCCGGACACGTATCCAGATTGCAGACGCGCATCATCACGCAGCCCATCGTAACAAGCGGAGCGGTTGCAAAACCGAATTCTTCCGCGCCCAGGCAGGCCGCAATCGCAACATCGCGCCCGCTCATCAGTTTTCCGTCCGTTTCGATGCGGACCTTGTTCCGCAGACCGTTCATGATCAGCGTCTGATGCGCTTCCGCCAGCCCCAGCTCCCACGGAAGCCCCGCGTTGTGGATGGAACTGCTCGGCGCCGCGCCCGTGCCGCCGTCATATCCGGAGATCAGCACTACCTGCGCACCGGCTTTTGCCACGCCGGCCGCAACGGTTCCGACTCCCGCCTCGGACACCAGTTTTACGGAGATCCTGGCATCGCGGTTTGCGTTCTTTAAATCAAAGATCAGCTGCTCTAAATCTTCGATCGAATAAATATCATGGTGCGGCGGCGGCGAGATCAGCGAAACGCCCGGCGTGGAAAGTCTGGTCTTGGCAATCCACGGATAGACTTTTTTGCCCGGCAGATGCCCGCCTTCGCCCGGTTTTGCGCCCTGTGCCATCTTGATCTGGATTTCCTGCGCACTGGTCAGATAGCGGCTGGTAACGCCGAAGCGTCCCGACGCCACCTGTTTGATCGCGGAACAGCGGTTCAGCCCGTCCGGCCCGATCGTCAGGCGGTCCTTATCCTCGCCGCCCTCGCCGGTATTGGATTTTCCGTGCAGGCGGTTCATCGCGATCGCCAGCGTTTCATGCGCTTCTTTCGAGATGGAACCATACGACATGGCTCCCGTCTTAAAGCGCGTCACGATCGAATCCACGCTTTCGACCTGTTCGATCGGCACACCCTTTTTCGGATACACGAAATCCATCAGGCCGCGGATGTTGGTCTGCTTCTGCTCCTCATCCACCAGACTGGTATATTGCTTGAAAAGCTCGTAATCGCCCCTCCGCGTCGCCTGCTGCAGAAGATGGATGGTCGCCGGATTATAAAGGTGCGCATCCGCGCCGCTCCTCATCTTGTGGCGCCCCTTGCTGTCCAGCGTCAGATCGGTTTCCAGTCCGAGCGGATCGTAAGCCGCGGAATGGAGGGTGTTGACGTCTTTTTCAATATCCTTGATCGTAATGCCGCCGATCCTGCTGACGGTATTCGTAAAATATTTGTCAATGACTTCTTTATCAATGCCGATCGCCTCAAAAATCTTCGAGCCCTGATAAGACTGGATCGTGGAAATTCCCATTTTTGCCGCGATCTTGACGATTCCGCTGATGATCGCATGATTGTAGTCTTCGATCGCCGCATAGTAGTCCTTATCCAGCATATGCTCATCGACCAGCTGTTTTACAGTATCCAGTGCCAGATACGGATTGATCGCGCTGGCCCCGAAGCCCAGCAGCGTCGCAAAATGATGCACTTCGCGCGGTTCTCCGGACTCTAAAATCATCGAAAGCGACGTCCGTTTTTTCGTCTTGACCAGATACTGCTGGAGCGCGGATACGGCGAGCAGCGACGGAATCGCCACATGGTTCTCATCCACGCCCCGGTCGGAAAGGATCAGGATGTTCGCGCCGTCGCGGTACGCGCGGTCCGCTTCGATGTAAAGGCGGTCGACTGCTTTTTCCAGACTCGTGTTCTTATAATATACGATCTGGATCGTTGCGATCTTAAAACCGTCCACCTTCATGCTCTTGATCTTCATCAGGTCGGTGGTGGTCAGGATCGGATTGTTGATCTTTAATACCTTGCAGTTCTCCGGTTTTTCCTCCAGAAGGTTGCCCGCCGCGCCGATGTAAACGGTCGTTCCGGTCACAACTTCCTCGCGAATCGAGTCGATCGGCGGATTCGTTACCTGCGCGAAGAGCTGCTTGAAGTAGTTAAAAAGCGGTTCCTGATTGCCGGACAGTGCGGCCAGCGGCGTATCCGTTCCCATCGCCGAAGTGCCCTCCCCGCCATTCTTTGCCATCGGCAGGATGGAATCCTTTAACGATTCGTAGGTATAGCCGAACGCCCGCTGCATCCTCTGGCGCTCTTCCCGCGTATACTCCGGCACGCGCTCGTTCGGAATCTTTAAATCTTTGAGATTGACGATGTTGCGGTCGATCCACTCGCCGTAAGGACGCTTCCCGGCGTAACGCTCTTTCAGTTCGTCGTCATCGATGACCCTTCCTTTTTCCGTGTCCACCAGAAGCATTTTCCCCGGACGGAGGCGGTCCTTCGTCACGATCTTCGTCGGATCGATGTCAAGCACGCCGACTTCGGAGGAAAGGATCAGATAATCGTCGTCCGTAATATAGTATCTGGAAGGACGCAGGCCGTTGCGGTCAAGCACCGCGCCCATCAGGTCGCCGTCCGAAAACAGAATGGACGCCGGGCCGTCCCACGGCTCCATCATTGTTGCGTAATACTGGTAAAAATCCTTTTTCTTCTGTGTCATGATGTCGTTATTCGCCCAAGGCTCCGGAATCATGATCATGACCGCAAGCGGAAGATCCATGCCGCTCATAACCAGAAATTCCAGCGTATTATCCAGCATCGCGGAATCGGAACCTTCGGTATTGATGACCGGAAGCACCTTCTGGAATTCCCCGCGCAGCGCGCCGGAGGCCATGGTCTCTTCCCGCGCAAGCATCTTATCGGCATTTCCCCGGATCGTGTTGATCTCACCGTTATGTACGATGAACCGGTTCGGATGCGCCCGCTCCCAGCTCGGGTTCGTGTTCGTGGAAAAACGGGAGTGAACCGTCGCGATCGCGGATTCATAATCCTCATCCTGCAGATCGGAAAAGAACTGCCGCAGCTGTTCAACCAGAAACATTCCCTTATAAACGATCGTCCGGCTGGACAAGGACGCTACATAGCTGTCGTCGTTGGACTGCTCGAACACGCGCCTTACAACATAGAGCTTCCGGTCAAACGCCAGCCCTTTCTCCACCTTGGCCGGACGCTGGATGAACGCCTGCATAATGCACGGCATACACTCCCGCGCTTTCTGGCTGAGCTTATCCGGATGGATCGGGACTTCCCTCCAGCCGAGGAATTTCATCCCTTCTTTCTCCACGATCACCTCAAACATCTTTTTGGCCTGGTTCTTTTTCAGTTCGTCCTGCGGGAAGAAAAACATACCGATCCCGTAATCCCTTTCCCCGCCAAGCTGAATCCCCAGCGGCTTTACCGCCTTCGAGAAAAATTTATGGGAAATCTGCAGAAGGATGCCGACTCCGTCGCCCGTCTTGCCGTCCGCATCCTTGCCGGCCCTGTGCTTTAAGTTCTCTACGATCTTTAGTGCATTCTCTACCGTCTCATGCGTCTTGATCCCTTTGATATTGACAACAGCGCCGATTCCGCAGTTATCATGCTCAAAACGCGGATCATACATCCCTTTGGCGACTGCCGTGCTTTCGTTCCACTGTTCTTTCATAGACTTATCCTTTCCGATTTTTTCAATCACGTTTTTTCCACATACGATTTTACTGCATTATCGCACAAAAGTAAATCCTTTTTTTCTTTAAGTTGTCTGATTGTTTGTTAATTCTATTATAATGCATTAAATTATCTGTCTTTACTTCAAATTTTCTTTTCAATTATGCATTGTAGAAACAATTTCGTAGTGTCCGGAAAGGAATTTTTTTCAGAGAAAGTAGATAAAACTGGCGGAAAAATAGAATTGTGTCTAAATTGTGCGTAACAATATAAGAAACGCTGACAAAATAAGCTCCTGCAATCACATGCAGAAGCCTATCGTAATTATAAACCTGTTATCAATGATTATATTCGCTTGCAGAAGCTATCCCATCGATTCATGGAAATGTCCCTTTCCATCCCTTGCCCGGTTCTTACAACCCCCGGAGCAAACGGAGCGTCTGCCTGAGCAGCGCCGAATCCGCATCATTCTGAATCCGGACCATCGAGCCGTTCAGCGTAACTTCAATCGTATGGGTATCCTCGTCCTTACGGATCTCCGGAGCCGCCTCCACCGGCAGCGGACTCGACAGCTGCGCCCGGCTTTCCGGAAGGATATCAAGCATTACCATATCCTGCTGCGGTTCCGCATAATGAACCAGCGGTTTGTGGATGCGCTCCGGTTCTTTTTCCGGCTCCTTTTCCGGTTCCGGACGTTGTTCGATCACCGGCGCTGCTTTCGGCGCCTTCTCCTCGCCGCCCGTGCCCTGGAGATAGGAGAAGAAATACCCCAGACCGACAATGCCCGCGCCGCCCACGATATTTCCGAGCGTTACCGGCAGCAGATTCCCGATCAGGAAACCGAACCAGGTAATATTGGCTTCGATCCCGTATTCCGCCGACACAAACATCCCTGCCGGAATGAAATACATATTGGCAACGCTGTGTTCATAACCGGACAGGACAAAAAGCAGGATCGGCATGTAAAGCCCTATGATCTTTCCCGCAACGTCCTCCGCGGAAAAAGAGATCCAGACGGCAACGCACACCAGAATATTACACAAGATCCCCTTAAAAAACGCGTCCGGAAAAGAAAGCAGCACCTTGCTCTGCGCCGTGGAAACCGCCGACTGCGCGACTGCCCCGTCAAACAGGGAATACGCATGGCTGAATGTCAGAAGCGCCGCCACAAAAACGCTGCCGAGCAGGTTTCCCAGATAGACGATCGCCCAGTTTTTCAGCATTCCGCCTACCGTTGCCTTCCGGTCCAATACCGAAATCAGGATCAGATTATTTCCGGTAAAAAGCTCCGCACCGGCCATAATGACCATCAGAAGCCCGACCGGAAACACCATCGCTCCCAGCAGTTTGGAAACAGACGCGGCTCCGGCCTGTGCGGAAGCAACCTGGCTTCCAAACGCGCCGAACGCGATAAATGCGCCGGCAAAAAAAGACAAAATCAGCATTTTCGGCACCGGCGTCCGGGTTTTTGCCGCTCCTGCTTTGGAATATCGTTTTGCAATCTCTGGCGGTCCGTACATAGTTTTTCCCCTCTCTCTTTTTTGGTATGCAAAGGGAGCATAAAATATGCTCCCTGCTTTCTACTCTTTGTTATGATAATATATGTATGCTCTGATCTGTTAGAACTTCACGAAGCGATCCGCCTCATCGGAAAGCGTTCCTGCGATCTGCCGGTTGTCGTTCATTGCATTCGCGATCTCGCTGATATCTTTCACCAGATCCGAAGTATTGGCAGCGACATTCGAAGTACTGTTCGTGCTCTCATCTACAGCGGTATTGATGCCGTTGATGGAATCGGTAATGCTTCCCATAAGCTGCTTCAAATTGATCGACATATCATTGAAGCGGCTGACGATCTCATTGACATGTACCGAATCCTCGTTGTACTGCTGTCCGGCATTGACAAATCCGTCGTAATCCGGAAGGATCGTTTCGTTGATGTAGTCCACCATCGAATTTGCATTCTTGATCAGTTCGTTTACGGCCTCAATTACCATGTTGTTGATCGTCTGGATATTGTTCGCCGCCTCACGGCTGGAATCCGCCAGCTGGCTGATCTCATCCGCAACAACCGCAAATCCACGGCCTGCTTCTCCGGCCCTTGCAGCCTCGATGGATGCATTCAGGGACAGAAGGTTCGTCTGGCTGGAAATACTCAAAATCTCGTTCGTCAGATCGTTGACACGGTCAACGCTCTTGCTGCTTTCGATCGCCTGTTTCAGCTGATCGATAATATCATTCACTACATTGCTGGTATTCTGCTTGTTCTCAACCGCACTCTTCTGCAGATCCGCCGCGCGCTTCTGCATACCGTTCGCATAATCGAAAAGTCCCTGCGATTCATCGGACAGTTCGATGATGTTTTCATCGACCACATCCACATTCTCTTTGATGCTGGTCAGAGCGGAAGAAATCTCTTCCATGGAAGCGGACAACTCTTCCATAACCGCAGAAATATCATAGGAATTATCATTCGCCGTCGATACCTTATCCGATACGAGGTTTACGATGGAACCCAGCTGCCCGGAACTGGAATTGATATGTCCCATGATTCCCTGCAGCGTCTGGATAAAGGTATTGATCCCGTTCGCCAGCGTACCGATCTCATCTGTACAGAAGCACTGTACGCGCTTCGTCAGATCGCCCTGTCCCGCTTCGATCGTCGCGATGACATCACGCAGCTGCTTGTTGATATTGATCAGACGCTTTACGCACCACTTCCAGCTTACCCAGATCACGAATGCAAAGATCAGCATACCCAGAACCAGAAGAACCATCGTGATGACCGTAACACGCCGGTACATGGTATTCTGGCTGGCTACGGCAGCCTCCATATCGCTCTTGTTCGTATCGCTCATCGTCTGAATCTCAGCAGTCAGATTGGTGCCCGCCACCTTCAGATCTTCATTGGCAAGCTGGGACGCATTCTCAACATCGCCGGCCTTGCTGTAATCCAGGATCTTATCATAAATGACCAGATAAGCGGCATAATTCGTCTTGAACTCTTCAAAGCTCTCACGCAGCTCGTCGGAATCGATCAGTTCTTCATACTCGCCGCTTAAGCTGGTGATCGCATCCTTTAAGCTGAGCTCCTCGTCCTCTAACGTCGACTGCAATTTCGTATTACCAACCGCCACGATATGCGCGAACGCAACGCGCCGCAGCGTCTGGTACGCAGCCGTAATATCCCCCAGTTTCTCGATCTTCATTGCATAGTTTTCGGAAATCTTATTACTCGCCCCCATGATCGTCCGGGAACTGCTGAAACTCATGATTCCCAGCGCGAACATCAAAATTCCCATCAGTCCGACCGGAACCAGGATCTTGATGCGGATGCTCAGATTCTTTAAAAACATACTCATGAACTAAACCCACCTTTCTCACGTATCTTGTCTGTTTTCCTCATAAAGCAAAACAACCTTCTGTCTAATATAATATATTTTTTTTTGCCGTCTGTCTAGTGTTTTTTCCCAAAAAAACATACGAAAAACACAATTTATTTAGGAACTTTCACACGGAAACGTTTCCGAAAAAGTCCCGCGTATCCAAGCAGGAGCAAAATCCCAAGGATTCCAAGAATTATCGAAAACGTCCACGCCGCCGGGCTTTGATCCATCGTCCATGCAAGCGCGCCGGTTTCGGTCCGTAGGACGGCGGTCAGATTGACCGTCACATGCCCGAGCAGGGCGGCCAGAAAACTCCCCTCCCGCTCCGTAAAAAAGGCCAGCAGGATCCCCAGCAGAAAAGCATAGGTAAACTGCACGATGTTAAAATGGATCAGCGCAAAGAAAAGCGCGGAAAGAAACACCGCCGGGATCCAGCCGAGCAGCTTTTTCAGCCGGCCGTAGACCACGCCGCGGTAGAGCATTTCCTCTAAGACCGGCGTTAGAAACGCCGAACCCGCCAGTTCCAGAAACAGCGTGCTCCCGTAGAAATTCCGGTTCGCTTCAGCATAACCTTCCGAGATGGCGACAAGCGGCGACATCGAGATCAGGTTATTCAGGGAAATCCCGGCACAAACGGAAACCGCAGCGATCCAGAGGGCGCTTAACACCGTTTTCCCGCGCGGCGCGGCCTCCTGCCGCTTTTCTTTTTCCGCTTTTTCCCGCGCATCCTGCCGGTAAAAATGATAGACGACAGGGATCGCCGCCAGAGTCGCGAGGATCTGGCAGAGCATATAGTGTTTTTCATCGGCGCCGAAGATGCCCTGAAACAGGAACATGGCTATTACTAAAACAGCGTAATAGACCGCCACGGGATATAGGATATCCCAGAGCTTCACCGCCGGATGATTTCGATTCCACATACGAAACTCCTTAATCAGACGCATCCGATTCCCCTTTCCGCACCGCTGATTCTGCGCACGCCCGGTACAGTTCCCGCACCGTTTTCTGCAGGATTGGGTGGCGGTAATCCGGGCAGAGTTCCATCAGCGGCTGCAGCACAAAGAGGCGGTTCTGCAGATCCGCGTGCGGAATGACCAGCCCCCTGCTTTCATAGCTCTGCCTGTCGTAAAACAGAATATCCATATCCAGCGTCCGCGGCCCCCAGACCACGGTTCTTTCCCGCCCCGCATGAGCCTCGATCCCATGCAGGACTTCTAACAGTTCTTCCGGCCAAAGAAGCGTTTCCAGCTGCAGGCAGCCGTTTAAAAAATCCGCCTGTTCCACCGGGCCGTAGGGTTTCGTTTCCAGCAGCGAAGAGGCTTTTACGTTCCGGATCAGCGGATGGCCGCAAAGCTCCGCCGTCCCGTTTTCCAGATAAGCCCGCCGGTCGCCCATGTTCGAACCGATCGAAAGGAACGCCGTATGCCAGCCGCGCTCCAGCTCCACCGAAATGTTTTCAAACGGCAGGCCGACCGGCGCGTGCGGCTTGCTCAATTCCAGCCGGATCTTCTGCACAAGCGGCAGCGATAACAGCATGGCCTCTAAAAGCTGCTCGGCCGCGGCCTCGATCAGCCGGTAGGTGTGCTTCTGCAGAAAATCCGTAATAAACCGGCAGACGTCCGCATAGTTTAACGCATCTTCCAGCCGGTCGCTCTTTCCCGCCCTGCGGCAGTCCAGTTCCAGCGCGGCGCTGACATAAAAATCCTGCCCGTTTTCCCGTTCTTCCGGAAAAACGCCGTGGCGGGCAAATACCTTCAGGTTTGTGATCTTGATCGTATCCATAAAAAGCCGTCATCCTTCCCAAAAAAACTGCCGCGCGCTGATCAGATCAGCATGATCCCTTCGCTTAAAATGGCTTTTGCCATCCGCACGGCGCGCATATTTTCCCTGACGTCATGCACGCGCAGAAACGCGCACCCCTGCTGCACGCCGAATACGCTCGTCACCAGCGTGCCTTCCACCCGCTCCGTAACCGGCAGATCCAGCGTCAGCCCGATCACAGACTTCCGGGACGCGCCTAACAGGAGCGGATACCCCAGCTCGTGCAGACGATCCAGTTTTTTGATCGCCGTCAGGTTGTTTTCATAGGTTTTCCCAAACCCGATGCCCGGATCCAGAATGATCTTATCATCGGAGATCCCCGCCCGCTTCGCCAGCGCAAGCGATTCCTTCAGATCCAGAATCATCTCCTCCATCAGATCCCCTCTTCCCGGCTGCCGCCGGTTGTGCATCAGGCAGCAGGCCGCGCCCGACTGCGCGATCGTTTCCGCCATCTTCGGATCCGCTTTCAGACCCCAGATGTCGTTCACCAGATCCGCGCCCGCCGCAAGGGCTGCCCGGGCGACGGCGCTTTTATAAGTATCCACGGAAACCGGAATGTCGAACCGCGCCTTGATCGCTTCGATCAGCGGAGCCGTGCGCATGATCTCCTCGTCTTCCGAAATCTTAACATACCCCTGACGCGCGGACTCGCCGCCGACGTCGATCACGGCAGCCCCTTCCCGGATCATTTCTTCCGCACGGCGCAGCGCCGCATCCGGATCATTGTAGTTTCCGCCGTCGGAAAACGAATCCGGCGTATAATTTAAAATCCCCATCAGATACGTTTCCCGCGCGGTATCAAAAAAACGGTTCCCTATTACCATTTTCCCATTCCCATTTCTGTATTTTCCGTTTTCTTATCTTTTTTACTGAATAAATCGGAAAAACTGGTCCGAAAGCCTTTCCTCTTCTTCAAAGACGCCGCGCCGGGCAAACGTAACGGTCCTGCTGCCCGGTTTTTTGATGCCGCGCATCGTCATGCACAGATGTTCCGCTTCGAGCATGACGATCGCCCCCTTCGGCTTTAAATATTCCATCAAAGCGTCCGCGATCTGCGCCGTCATCTGCTCCTGGATCTGCGGCCTTCTCGCATAGATCTCCACGGTGCGCGCCAGTTTGCTTAAGCCCGCGACTTTTCCGTCCGGGATATAGGCGACGTGCGCTTTCCCGTAAAACGGCAGGAAATGATGCTCGCACAGGGAATAAAACGGAATGTCCTTCTCAATGACCATCTCTCCGTTGTCCGCATGAAAGGTCTTTGACAGCGGTTCGGCCGCGTCACGCCCCATTCCCGCAAACAATTCTTCACACATCCGCGCGATCCGTTCCGGCGTTTCCAGCAGCCCTTCCCGTCCGGGATCTTCGCCGATCCCCTCGAGGATCAGGCGCACGCCTTCCTGCACTTTCTCTTTATCTATCATATCTTAAATCCCGCTTTCCTTGTTTTTCGCTGTTTTCACGGCCTGCAAGCCGTCGGTATTCTTGTTCCAGAACGCCCAGGTAGGACAGGGAACCAAACGCCAGTACGGGTGCCTTGCCACGCAGGGCAAGTTCCACCGCACGGCCGATTTCGCCGCACGCTTCCACCTCGGCACAGCGGTGCCGCTCTTCCCCGACTGGCACTTCCGCATCTGCATCGCGGCGCTGCTGTTCTCCGGCCGACGCTTCCGCATCCACATCTGCATCGCGGCGCTGCTTTTCCCCGGCTGGCACATCCGCTTCCGCTTCTGCATCGCGGCGCCGCTCTTCCCCGGCTGGCACTTCCGCTTCCGCACACAGGCGCCGCGCTTCCCCGGCCAGCGCCTCCGCATCCAATGCCCGCGGATTCGGCGGCGTCACCGTATAGACGCGCCCGGCATACGGCAGCATGAGCCGGAGCATTTCTTCATATTCCTTATCCGCCAATACCCCTATTATATAAGTCAGCGGCGTATTTGTAAAATAGTTTCGCACGGTCGCGGCAAGTTCTGCGGCCGCGTTCTCGTTGTGGGCGCCGTCCATGATAAAAAGCGGCTGCGTCCCGAGGATCTCAAAACGCCCCCGCCAGCGCGCCCGGCGGATTCCCTCCGTGATCGCGGACAGCGCCGCCTCTTTGGAAAGCCGCTCCTGCCGCCGTCTGCTAAGTTCCGGCAGCAGAACCGCCGCCGTTTCCGCGGCAAGCGCCGCGTTTTTTTTCTGGTAAGAAGCGGAAAGCTGCGTATGCAGCCGCAGCGGCCGCCCGCCCGCAGAAAGCGTATAGTCAAATTCCAGGCAGCCGGGAGTTTCCCGGACCGGGACGATCGCCGTTTCCTCGACAAATGTGATCCCTGCTCCCTGCTGCCGCGCCTCGGACTGCAGCACTTCCCGCACTTTCGGTTCCTGCGGCGCAGAAAAAACCGGGCAGCCCGGCTTGATGATCCCGGCTTTAGCCGCGGCGATCTCCTCTATGCGGTTCCCGAGAAACTGCATGTGGTCCCGCCCGATCGACGTAATGACCGAAGCCAGCGGTTTTGTGATCAGGTTGGTCGCATCCGTGCTGCCGCCCATCCCGGTTTCCAGAAACACAACGTCCGGTTTTTTCCCGGAAAACCAGACGAATGCCGCCGCCGTTTCGATCTCAAAGACCGTCGGCATCGCATGACCGGCAGATACCACAATGCCACAGGCCTCTTTTACCTGTGACATTACCTCTGCATATTCTTCCCGGCTCATATTCCGTCCGTTATACTGCCAGACCTCTAACGGATCAAAGACCGCCGGCGAGCAGTAGCGCCCCGCAGAAAAGCCCGCTTCGCGAAACACGGCCTCCAGATAGGCCCCGACCGAGCCTTTTCCGTTCGTTCCCGCAATATGGACAATGGGAATCTGCTCCTGCACATCGCCCAATGCGCGCATCAGCCGCCGGATGGAGGAAAGCCCCAGCACGCTTCCCCGCCCGGCCGCTTCCTCCGTAAATCTTCTTGCCTCTTCATATGTCATCATCGGTTATTTCTTTACTCCTTTGGTATCGCGGTTTCCGATATGGAGGCGGTTTAAGGCCACTTCCTTTCCTTTCACTTCCGCGGTCATGTCCGCGCCTTCGGAAAGGAAATAGACTTCCTGCAGCTCGTCCCCCGGATCCAGCTTCATGCCGCGCACGCCCGCTGCCGCCTTCTTCTTTTCCGGAATCGGTTCACAGGCGATGCGCAGAAAGACGTCCTTCTTCGAGCGCATGACGATCGTTTCCGCACCGGTCAGCGGCGTCACGAGCAGAAGTTCGTCCCCGTCCGCCAGTTTCGTGGCCGCCGTCGTCTTCTTTGCGACGATAAACTCGCTCCCGTTTACCAGTTTTAACATGGAAAACTTCGTAGCGAACAGCAGACGCGCCGAAGCAAGGGCCTCCATGCTGCACACATACAGGAAGCGCTCTTCCCGGCTGTCGTAATTGCTGACGTTGTCGGCCGGCGTTCCCTTGTCGCGGAACTTCCCGTAAGGAAGATCCTGCACTTTCAGAAGGTGCATCTGCCCCCGGTTCGTAAAAATGCAGATCCGGTCCGTATTTTTACAGGTAAAGACATAGCGGTTCTCCGCGTCCGCCGTCTCTTTGTTACGCTCATAGACCGACGGATCGACCGTCCGGACATAGCCGAAGCGGTCCATCAGAAATACGACATCTTTTTCCTCGATCGCCTTTTCCACCACGACCGCTTCTTTCAGATTGTCGATCACAGTTTTCCGCGGCACGGCGTACTCCTTCTTCCACGCCTGCAGTTCCTTGATGATGACTTTCGCCATCGAGGCGCGGTTGTTTAAGATATCCTCGTAACGCGCGATCTTTCCTAACGTTTCCTCGTGCTCTTTCATCAGCGCTTCGATCTCGAGCCCGATCAGGCGGTACAGGCGCATTTCCAGGATCGCGCCCGCCTGACGCTCCGTAAAATGGAGCCGGGAGGCCATTTTCTCGGACTCTTTGCTCTTAAACCGGATATTTTCCGTCCGGCCTTCGGTCAGGCATGCGCGCGCGTCCTTGATATTCCTGCTGCCGCGCAGGATCTCGATGATCAGATCGATGACGTCGCAGGCCGCGATCAGCCCCTCCTGGATTTCCTTCTTCTCCTGTTCCTTCGCCAGAAGCGTGCGGTATTTCCGCGCGGCGATCTCAAACTGGAACTTCACATGATGGCGGATGATTCCCAAAAGCCCCATCGTTTCCGGCTTTCCGTCGGCCACCGCCAGCATATTGACGCCGAACGTATCTTCCAGCTTGGTCTTTTTATAGAGCAGGTTTTCCAGTTCTTCGATATTCGCGCCTTTTTTCAGTTCCAGAACGATGCGGATGCCCTCTTTCGAGGACTGGTTCGTGATATCCACGATATCCCCGGTCTTTTTCCCCTCGACCAGACTGTAGACGTCGTTTAAAAACTTTCCGATATTCGCGCCGATCATCGTGTACGGGATCTCGGTAATGACGAGGCGTTCTTTCCCGCCCCGGCTCTTCTCCACTTCCACCCTGCCGCGGATCCGGATCTTGCCCGCGCCCGTTTCATAGATGGAGAGCAGTTCCTCCTGATTGGCGATGATCCCGCCGGTCGGAAAATCCGGTCCCGGCAGATAACGCATCAGTTCTTCCGTCGTAATATCCGGATTTTTCATGTATGCAATCACGGCGTCGATCGTCTCCCCGAGATTGTGGGGCGGGATGCTCGTCGCCATTCCGACCGCGATCCCCTCAGCCCCGTTGACCAGAAGATTCGGCACGCGGACCGGAAGCACCAGCGGCTCCTTCTCCGTTTCGTCGAAATTGGGAATAAAATCCACGACGTCCTTATCGAGATCGGCCAGATAGGCTTCCTGCGTGATCTTCTGCAGACGCGCCTCCGTATAACGCATGGCCGCCGCCCCGTCGCCTTCGATCGAGCCGAAATTGCCGTGCCCGTCAACGAGCGGAAGTCCTTTTTTAAAATCCTGCGCCATGACCACGAGCGCCTCGTAAATGGACGAATCCCCGTGCGGATGGTATTTACCCATCGTATCCCCCACGATACGGGCGCTTTTCCGGTACGGCTTATCGTAGCGGATGCCGAGTTCATACATATCGTAAAGCGTTCTCCGCTGCACCGGCTTTAATCCGTCGCGCACATCGGGCAGCGCTCTGGAAATGATCACGCTCATTGCGTAATCGATGTACGATTTCTGCATCAGCTCCGAATATTCCGTCCGAATGATACTTGATTCCATAATCTTCTATCCCCTTCTACACATCCAGCTGGGCATCGGCTGCATGTTCGTAAATAAATGCTTTCCGCGGCGGGACTTCCGTCCCCATCAGCATGGCCGTCACGTCGGAGGCCATCCGCCCGTCCTCGATCTCCACGCGCTTCATCATCCGCGTTTCCGGATTCAGCGTGGTCTCCCAGAGCTGTTCCGCGTCCATTTCCCCCAGACCTTTGTAGCGCTGCAGCGTAAAGCTGCCCTTATGCTTCCTGCGGTAGCGCTCGAGCGCCGCATCGTCGTAGAGGTACTCCTCTTCGCCCTTCGCCGGGATCGCCTTGTAAAGCGGCGGCATCGCCACATACACATGCCCCTCAAAGATCAGTTCCGGCATAAAACGGTAAAACAGCGTCAGAAGCAGGGTGGAAATATGCGCCCCGTCCACGTCGGCATCCGCCATGATGATGATCTTGTCGTAGCGCAGCTTCGTAATATCAAAATCATTGCCGTACCCTTCGGAAAACCCGCAGCCGAACGCGTTGATCATCGTCTTGATCTCCGCATTGGCCAGCACCTTGTCGATGCTCGCTTTCTCGACATTTAAGATCTTGCCGCGGATCGGCATGATTGCCTGATACATCCGGTTCCGCGCCATTTTGGCGGAGCCGCCCGCGGAATCGCCCTCGACAATGAAAATCTCGCATTTGGAGGCGTCGCGGCTCTCGCAGTTGGCCAGTTTCCCATTGGAATCAAAGGAAAATTTCTGCTTCGTCAGCAGGTTCGTTTTGGCTTTCTCCTCCGTCTTGCGGATCTTCGCCGCCTTCTCCGCACAGGAAATGACGGTTTTTAACGTGTCGAGATTCTTATCGAAAAAGAGCTGGATCTCATCGCCCGTCACCTTGGACGTAACGCGGGCGGCGTCCTGATTGTCCAGTTTCGTCTTGGTCTGCCCCTCGAAACGCGGATCCGGGTGCTTGATCGAAAGAACCGCCGTCATTCCGCTGCGGACGTCCGCCCCGGTGAAATTCATGTCCTTTTCCTTTAAAATGCCGAGCTCCCGCGCATAGGAATTGATGACCGTCGTAAACACCGTTTTAAAGCCGGTGATATGCGTCCCGCCCTCCGAGTTGTAAATATTGTTGCAGAATCCCAGGATATTCTCGTGAAATTCATTCGTGTACTGAACCGCCGCTTCCACGGTAATGCCTTCGCTCTCCCCTTTAAAATAAATGACATCGTGGAGAACTTCCAGATTATGGTTGATATCCTTGACAAAACCGATGATCCCGTCCGGTTCGCGGTACTCGATATGCTCGGTTTGCTCCCCGCGCTTATCCTCGTAAATGATCGTAAGCTCCGGATTCAGATAAGCCGTCTCATGCATCCGGCTTTTGACCTCGTCCTCCTTGAAGCGTGTTTTTTCAAAGATTTCCGGATCCGGCAGAAAATTGATCTTCGTCCCGGTCGCCTTCGTCTTTGCGATCTTCGGCAGCAGCCCGTTTTCCAGTTCGACCACCGGGTTGCCGCGCTCGTAACGGTCGTGATGCACATAGCCCTCCCGGCTGATCTGGACGTCCAGATAAACCGACAAAGCGTTTACGACCGATGAGCCTACGCCGTGCAGGCCGCCGCTTGTCTTATAAACGGAATCGTCAAACTTTCCGCCCGCGTGGAGCGTGGAAAAAACCACGCGCTCCGCCGATACGCCTTTCGCGTGCATTCCCACCGGAATCCCGCGCCCGTTGTCCTCGACCGTGCAGGAGCCGTCCTTCTCCAGCGTGACGCGGATCGTATCGCACGCCCCCGCCAGATGCTCGTCCACGGAATTATCGACGATCTCATAGATCAGGTGGTTTAAGCCCTTCCGGGAAACGCTTCCGATGTACATGCCCGGACGCTTGCGGACCGCTTCGAGCCCCTCTAAGACCGCTATGCTGCTTTCGTCATAAGTTTCCTTCTTTGCCAATCGTTATACACCCCTTTTTTTCATGTGCGCAAGCACCATAATGGCAATGCGGAACGTCATTGCCTCATCAAATGCCCGGATCTCCAGGCCGATCGCTTTCTCGATCCGTTCCAGACGGTAGACAAGCGTATTTCTGTGTACATATAATTGTCTCGCCGTCTCGGAAATATTCAGATTATTTTCAAAAAATTTGTTGACCGTGTTCATCGCTTCTTCGTCCTCTAAGATCGCAGGGACTTCATCGCCGAACACTTCTTTGATAAACATTTCGCATAAGCTCATCGGAAGCTGGTAGATGAGCCGCCCGATCCCCAGCCGGCCGTAGGAAACCGTGTCGCGCTCCTCGTAAAAGATCCGGCCGACCTCGAGCGCCATCCGCGCCTCCTGATACGACTGCGCCAGATCCGGAATCTGGGAAACGGCGTTGCCGTAACCGACGCGCACCTTGATCATGGCCTCCATATGCAGCGTATCTACAAGCAGGCTGGCCGATTTCTGCATCTCCTCCTCGCGCTTCTCTGCGGGCACGGCGGAAAGATCCTTGACTAAGACCACGTTGTGTTCCTCGATGCTGGTCACATAATCTCCGGATTTCATGTTGGAGAGGTTCTTGACCAGTTCCATGACCAGCTCGCTGCTCTTTTTGCCCGTGTCGATGACGAATACCACCCTCTCTTTCGGCTCCATGTGGAATTTCCGGGCCTTGCTGTAGATATCCACTTTCAGCATATTGCCGAGGAGGATGTTCTGGATGAAATTATTCCGGTCGAACTGCTCCGCGTAGCTGAGCGCTAAGTTCCGGATCTGGCAGGCCGCCATCTGGCCGAGCACAAAGGAATTTTCATCGACGGTATGTAAAAGCAGGATATACTGCGTCTCGTCCTCGACGATCACCTTGTAGAACTGATAGTCGCGGAACGCCTGCCGGTCCGCCATAGATTCGGAAAATTCCAGCGCCATGTGCGCGATCTCCTCCTCCGGCTCTGCGGTGAAAGCGAGCAGCTTCCCGCTCGTATGGAAGATCGCCGCGTCCAGCTTCGTGATCTCTTTGATCTCATTCAATGCATTCTGTAATTTCTGGTTGGATAACATAGGTTCTCCTCCTGTCGGGGCTGCCTGGATCGTGTCCGGTAAAAAACCGGGTGTAAATAATCACACCCGGTTTCATAATTTACAACTATTTAATTTTATCGGACTAGTTGGTAATTGTCAATTCGGTTTCTTTATCAAATACATGAATCTTGGACGGATCCAGTGCAAGTTTGATATGATCGCCGTAACGCGCCGGAGTATCGGAATCAACTCTTGCGGTCATGTTCGCACCTGCTACGGTGTAGTATAACAATACCTCCGCACCCAGTAACTCGTATCCGGTTACATCGGATTCGATCGTGCTGGAAGCAAACTTAGCCAGAGCATCCGGCGTATCCATGATATCTTCCGGACGGATACCGAAGATAACGGTCTTTCCAACGTAGCCGCCGTCGATGATCTTCTTGGACTTCGCATCCGGCAGGGTTACGGAGAACTCGCCGAACTTTAAGGTTACTTTGCCGCCCTCTGCTACGCACTTCGCTTCTACGAAGTTCATCTGCGGAGATCCGATGAAGCCTGCTACGAATAAGTTGTTCGGCTCATTGTAGAGCTTCTGCGGAGAATCTACCTGCATGATCACGCCGTCTTTCAGAACAACGATCCTGGTTCCCAGCGTCATAGCCTCTGTCTGGTCATGCGTTACATAGATGATGGTCGCGCCCAGACGATTGTGCAGGGAAGCGATCTCAGCTCTCATCTGTACACGGAGCTTTGCATCCAGGTTGGAAAGCGGCTCATCCATCAGGAATACCTTCGGGTTACGAACGATCGCACGCCCCATCGCAACACGCTGTCTCTGTCCACCGGACAAAGCCTTCGGCTTACGGTCTAACAGCTTGGTCAGATCGAGGATCCTTGCAGCCTCTTCTACCTTAGCCTTGATCTCATCCTTCGGAACTTTTCTTAACTTCAGACCGAATGCCATGTTGTCAAATACGGTCATATGCGGATACAGAGCGTAGTTCTGGAATACCATCGCGATATCTCTGTCCTTCGGCTCTACATCGTTCATGCGCTTGCCGTCGATAATCAGATCACCGGAAGAGATGTCCTCCAGTCCTGCGATCATACGAAGCGTTGTAGACTTACCGCATCCGGAAGGACCAACGAAGATGATAAACTCCTTGTCTTCCACATCCAGCGAGAAATCCTTAACAGCTTCGAAACCGTTGGAATACTTCTTGCAGACATTCTTCAAAGATAAACTTGCCATTTTAAATTACCTCCTAAATAAAATTCAAAATATGTACGAACAAACTCGTTATACTTATCATAACGAACCTGCTTCGTTCCCGCTATTGTCAAACATGACAAAGATTTATTTTAGAACCTGTCATTTTGACGAATTTTGCCATTACAGCTTCGAATAGCCGAAGCCGTTGACCATTGCCTCGATCGCGTGCCCCTTCCTGCAGAACGGGCAGTTATGCATCGGGTATGCCTCGTATCCCGGCACGTCTTCGCTGTCAAAAAGCGTTTCGATCTCCATGCCGTCCACTTCGCTGATCGTGCTGAAGATCGATGCGACGCATTCCACGATCCCGCCGTAGTAGCGGATGCACTCGAGGCTCCGCCGGATGGTCTCGCCTGTCGTCGTCGTCGCCAGAAGCAGAATAACGTGCTTTCCGGTGATCGCGCCCTTATTGTTGTCGCGGAACAGCATCTGGTTGTTGTTGTTGATCTCCGGCGAGATCACATACATCGTTTCATGCCGGTTTGTCGTAAGCATTCCCGCATTTTCCAGCTCCTGGCTTAAAAACGCGCCGATGACTTCGGTGCCGTCCATGCAGACGATCGTGTCCAGATAGCCGTGCTTCTGCATCTTCGAGTAGAGCACCTTGGCCGCTTCCTTCGCCTCTCCCGCACGTGTCTTTAAGCTGGTCACATCCACATAGTAGTTGATGTGGGAGTGGCTGGTCGCAAAATGCCCCGGAATGACGTGCATCGCCAGCAGATTGCTTTCTCTCGAGTAAAACTTCACCATACGTTCTTCCATAGTAGCTCCTCCTTCTTAAAATAACTATGACTTTTTGTTTAATTCTTACCCGTGCTCCCGAATCCCCCCCGGTCCGGGTTGCCCAGGCTCTCAACCTCTTCAAACTGGATCTTCGGCTGGTTCTCAATGATGCGGAACTGCGCGATCCGGTCATTGACATGAACCGTCACATCCCTTGTCGCGTAGACCGGCATCCGCCACATATCGTTGTCCCCGCAGTAGGTATTGTCAACGATCCCGGCGCTGTTCACCAGAAGCAGCCCCCAGTTCTTAAACGTGGAGCTGCGCGGCAGAAGATGCGCCTCGTAGCCCTCCGGAAGCTCCATCGCCACGCCGAGCGGGATCATCTTAAAATCCCCCGCTTTCAGCGCCACTTCCTCCGACGCCCGCAGATCGATCCAGTCGGATTTCCCGTCGATATAGTCCAGCCGGTCGATCCGGTCGGTAAAATATTTAATGCGGATTTTCTTCGTCATAAGCGTTACTCCCATCCCAGCGCCGCATTTTCCACGCGCCGGTCGCGCATCATCAGCTCCGAAACGGCGTCTTTGGCGGATTTCCCGTCAAAGAGCACTTCGTTGACCACTTCGATGATCGGCATCTGCACCTTGTATTTCTTCGCCAGTGCGAGCGCCGCTTTCGCGGAGTAGACGCCTTCCACTACCATGCTGACTTCTTCCATCGCTTCTTCCATCGAATGCCCCTGGCCGATCAGCATTCCCGCCTTGCGGTTCCTGCTGTGGCGGCTCTCGCAGGTGACGATCAGATCCCCGATCCCGGTCAGCCCGGCGAGCGTTTCCGCCCGCGCGCCCATGCAGACGGCCAGACGGCTGATCTCCGCGATCCCGCGCGTGATCAGCGCAGCCTTGGTATTATCGCCGTATCCGAGCCCGTCCGCCATTCCGGCGGCCAGCGCGATCACGTTCTTTAACGAGCCGCCCAGCTCCATTCCGAGAATATCCGGGCTTGTGTAGACGCGGAACACTTCGTTCATGAAGATATCCTGGATCCACTCGGCCGTCGCCTGTGTTTTCGCGCCCGCCACCAGCGTGGTCGGAAGCCCTGCGCCGACCTCTTCGGCGTGCGACGGGCCGCACATCACCGCAACATCCGCGCGCGGGATCTCTTCGGAAACCACTTCCGAGATCGTCTTAAGCGTATCTTCTTCGATCCCTTTCGCCACGCAGACGATGCGCTGTTTGTCCCTGACCAGATCCGCCATCCGCTTTGCCGTGCTTCTGGTAAATACGGACGGAACCGCCAGAACCACCATGCTGCTGCCGCAGACCGCTTCCCGCAGATCCGTCGTAAAGGAAACGCTCTCCGGCAGCTTAACGCCGGGCAGCTTATCCACATGCTCGCGCTTTTCCCGCAGCATGGCGATCTCTTCTTCAATGATGGACCAGAGAACCGGCTGGTGCCCGTTGTTCGCAAGTACGACGGAAAGCGCCGTCCCCCAGCTCCCTGCGCCGATGATACCTATCTTTTCCATTGGAAATCACTTCGCTTTCTTTCCGATTTTATTTTCTGTGCCGTTCGCCAGCCGCCGGATGTTCTCCTTGTGGCGGAAGATCCCCATCGCGGTAAAGCAGGCGGTCAAAAGGTCAAATTCCACGACATGTTCTGCCGGCACCCCGGCCAGCCCGAAATAGTTAAACAGTACGACCTGGATCAGAAATACGCAGATCATCACGATCGAACCGAAGGAAACATAACGCGTTACCGCTACCAGCAGCACAAAGATCAAAAGGCACGCCGGAACCGCGGCCGGACATACGGCTAAGATCACTCCCGCCGTGCAGGCGATCCCCTTGCCTCCGCGGAAACCCATGTAAAACGGGAAGTTGTGCCCGAGCACCGCGCCGAAGCCCGCATAAAGTTCGATCAGCTTCACGGAGTCCCCGCATTTGCTGTGAAACAAAAGCCACGCAAGGAACACGGCAAGGACCGCTTTTAGACTGTCGCCGAGGAACGTGACCGCCCCGGCTTTCCAGCCCAGCGTCCGCAGCGTATTCGTCGTCCCCGAATTGCCGCTCCCGTGTTCGCGGATATCGATGCCTTTGCTTTTCCCGTAAAAAAATCCCGTCTGGAAGCTCCCGACCAGATAACCGACGATCAGCGCCGCCATCCGAAAAAGCACCATATTCATGAATTACCCTTCCTTTCGCTCTCTGGTGATAAATTTCAGCGCCGTCCCCCGGAAACCGAACGTTTCCCTGATCCGGTTCTCCAGATACCTGAGATAGGAAAAATGCATCAGTTTCTTATCGTTGACAAACACGACAAATGTCGGCGGGCGGACCGCCGCCTGCGTCGCATAGTAGATCTTTAAGCGTTTGCCCTTGTCCGAAGGCGGCTGCTGCATCGCGACGGCCTCGGCGACGATCTCATTCAATACGCCGGTTGCGATGCGCATACTGTTGTTTTCGATCACCAGATCGATCAGGTCGAATAATTTCGGGAGGCGCTGCCCGGATTTCGCGGAAATAAACACGATCTCCGCATATGTCATAAAGCTCAAGACCTGACGGATGCGCTCCGTATGCTCCTTGACCGTGGAGTTGTCCTTCTCGATGGCGTCCCATTTATTGACCGCGATGATAATGCCCTTCCCCCGGTCGTGGGCGATCCCGGCGATCTTCGCGTCCTGCTCGGTCACGCCCTGTTCGGCGTCGATCATGATGATCACCGCGTCCGAGCGTTCGATCGCGGAAACCGCGCGGATGATGCTGTAGCGCTCGATCTCCTCTTTGATCTTGTTCTTCCGGCGCAGCCCCGCCGTATCGATGAAAATATATTCTTTTCCGTTATAGGTAATGGCGGTATCGACCGCATCACGCGTCGTTCCGGCGATATCGGAAACGATCACGCGCTCCTCCTGGGCCAGTTTATTGATCAGCGAGGATTTCCCGACGTTCGGTTTCCCGACGATCGCCACCCGCGGCCTCTCGTCCTCTTCCTCCTCCGTTCCCGGAGCCGGAAAGTACTTCACGACTTCATCCAAGAGATCGCCGAACCCCAGCATATCCGCCGCCGAAACCGGATGCGGCTCGCCGATCCCCAGATTGTAAAATTCATAGACATCCGGCATGAATTTCGCGAAACTGTCCACTTTATTCACCACCAGGATCACCGGCTTCTGCGAGCGCCGCAGCATGTCGGCGACTTTGCTGTCCGCATCCTGCAGTCCCTGCCGCACGTCGGTTAAAAACAGGATCACGTCCGCCGTCGCGATCGCGATCCCGGCCTGCTCCCGCATCCGGGAAAGAATGATATCGCCGCTGTCCGGCTCGATTCCTCCCGTATCGATCAGGGTAAAATTATAATTCAGCCAGCTGGCGTCCGCATAAATCCGGTCCCTGGTCACGCCCGGCGTATCCTGTACGATCGAGATCCGCTCTCCCGCCAGCGCATTAAACAGGGTGGACTTTCCGACGTTCGGACGTCCTACAATAGCTACGATCGGTTTACTCATCTTCTTTTCCTTTACTAAAATCCGCCCCTGCATCCGAAAGTCCCAGCAGGGCATCCAATAAGTCCTGACCGCTTGATTTTACAATAGTCACGGGAACTTGTAAAGCATTTTCCACTTCTTCCACCGTCCAGTCGTCCAGAAAAACCCGCTCGCCCATGCGGAGCATGTTGCACGGAACCGCCAGCCGCTCCCCGAGATTCCTCCCTTTCAGCTGCGCGGTCAGATCCTGCGCCGTCACCAGTCCCGAAACCGTGATCTGTTCCCCGAAAAAGTCGTTGCGCACCGCCGCGACTTCGACTTCGTATTCGGGAAATTCGTTCTCAAACGCACCCGCCAGTTCCTTTAAAAACGGCGCCGCCAGTGCGCCGGAAGCGACAGTGAGCCGGTGTTTTTGGCCCGGTTCGCCGGCTCCAGGGACAGTGAACCGGTGTTTTCCGCCGGTTCCGCCGTTTGCATCGATAAGCGCCCGGATGCGCGC
Source organism: uncultured Lachnospiraceae bacterium (assembly GCA_947593655.1). Lineage (GTDB taxonomy): Bacteria > Bacillota > Clostridia > Lachnospirales > Lachnospiraceae > Roseburia. Next base: position 26,532 of record CANQDS010000027.1, read on the forward strand.
TTTCTGCTCCGGATCGGAATACTCCGCCAGCGCTTCGTAAAATTCCGTGATCAGAAGGCGGATCATGCCGACGCCGTTTTCCAGCTGCGGATAACCGTCATAGCGCTCCTCCTCCGGCAGCGGCTGCTTTGCGAGCAGATACCATTCGTCGCTGGCGTGAAACAGATGCATCCCGTAATGTTCCATGCAGCAGCGCTGCCATTTTTCGATCTGCGCGATCACCTGGCGGGCGTCCGCTTCCCCGAACGGTTCCAGCGGATAAAGCCCGTCCCGGTACTTCGTCAGGCCGACGGGAACCACCGAAACACTCTCCAGACAGGGCGCAAAGCGGATCAGGTCGCGGATGCTGCGCTCGAGTTCCTCCCCGTCGTTGATCCCTTTACACAAAACGATCTGCCCGTTCATTGCGATCCCGGCTTCATACAGACGGCCGATTTTCTGGAGGATGTCGCCCGCGAAGCGGTTTGCGAGCATCCGGCAGCGCAGATCGGGATTGGTCGTATGGATGGAAATATTGATCGGGGAAAGACGGTAGCGGATGATGCGCCCGAGGTCCTTGTCCTTCATATTGGTCAGCGTGACATAATTGCCCTGCAGGAACGAAAGCCGGGTGTCGTCGTCCTTGAAATAAAGCGTTTCCCGCATTCCCGGCGGCATCTGGTCGATAAAACAGAAGATGCAGCGGTTCGCACAGGAGCGGTAATCGTCCATCAGGCCGTTTTCAAAGCGGATCCCCAGATCCTCCCCGGCGTCCTTTTCGATCTCCAGTTCCCATTCCTCACCCGGATCCTCGGCGCTTTCGCTGCCTTTCCGGATCAAAAGCACCACCTTTTCCTCGCTGATCAGATAGCGGTAGTCGAAAACGTCCTCCACCGGCATTCCGTTGACGGAAAGGAGAATGTCTCCCGGCTCAAGCCCCAGCTCCTGTGCGATGCTGTCCGGCTCGACCTGATCGATGATATGATTGTTCTTTTTCAAAACCGTACTCCTTATCCGTTGAAATTCCCGGCCGTATGGTCCGGGCGGCTGATCTCTTTTTTCAGTATAACAAAAAGGACGGCTGATTTCAACCGTCCTTGCGCGCGCGCAGCGCTGAAGAATAAAATAGGCGTTGCCGCCTTTCGATCTCAGCATTTCTTCCATGGTGGAGTTATTCGCATCTG